>NZ_CP048114.1:0-303656 GCF_010093025.1 Edaphobacter sp. 12200R-103
CCGGACGAGGTCTCTACCCAGACGATCTCGACGGTCGAGGCAATTGATTTTGTGTATGCGAAGGAGCTGAACTGCACGATCCGGCAGGTATCTCGCGCGCAGTTGGATGGCGCGGTCGTGCATGCGCGGGTTGCTCCCATGCTGGTTCCGTTGACCTCGCCGATGGCGTGGTCTCACGGTACCCAGAACATGGTGGTAACCAGCGGGAACTACGGCGGTGACGTGGTGTTCTCCGGCCACGGAGCCGGAGGCGAGCCGACGGCCGTCGCTGTTGTATCGGACCTGCTGGCCGTCTCGCAGGGGGCGAAGGCCGTCGAACTTCCGGTGCGCAAACGGCAGGTAACGGGCGAGTTTCTTGCACCGCACTATCTGCGGTTTGTGGTGGATGACAAGCCAGGCATTGTCTCATCGATTGCCGGCGCCCTGGCGAAAGTGGGAGCCAACATCGATTCGCTATTGCAGAGGCCGGGATATCCGAAGCACAGGCTTCCATTTGTGGTGACGACCGAGCCATGCGCGACGGGGGTGATCGACAAGGCGATCAGTTCGATTGCGAAGCTGGACTGCATGCTGGAGCGTCCGTTGACCCTGCAGATGCTGGTGCCGGACGACAAAGTCGAGTAGGGGCTGAGTGTGCGGTTCGGCTCGATGGCGAGGTTGTGGCGGCATCGGCAAAATACAGGGATTCATCGCTCAGAATGACGGCCTTTTAAAAAGGCCGTTTCTACAGTGCTTTACTTGTGATTTGATCTTCGGGGAGACAGTGTGAACCGTCGTACTTTTTTGCGTACTGCAAATCTTGCTGCAGTGTCTGCCATGGTGTCGGGATGTGCGGGGAAGAAACCTTCCGTGTTCAATCCTGCGATGAACCAGGCTGCTTTGGCGCCTGTCAATCTGCCGGAGAACGCATGCCACATTCCTCCAGTCCACGTCTCTGAGGACCGCGTGATCCGCTCGGTAGTGGGTCTGCGTCCGCATCGCCCTTCCGGGTTCAGGATAGAGCGTGAGCAGGTAGGCGATACCGTGGTGGTCCACAACTATGGCCACGGTGGCGGTGGAATTACGCTGAGCTGGGGAACGGCGAAGCTGGCGACCGATCTGGGGCTGCAGGGACATACGGGGCCCGTGGCGGTGCTGGGGTGTGGCGTAATCGGACTGACGACAGCGCGTATGGTGCAGGATGCCGGATTTCCGGTGACCATCTATACCAAAGCGATGCCGCCGGATACAACTTCGAACATCGCAGGCGGGCAGTGGTATCCGGCGATGGTTTACGACGATGCAGACAAGGTCACTGCGAGCTTTACCGATCAGTTTCTCGCGGCGGCGAAGTTCGCTTACGAGCGCTACCAGATCATGACCGATCCGCGCTATGGCGTTCGCTGGATGAGGAACTATTCCATCTCGCGCACTCCTTTCCAGCCGAACCGTGGATCAGACAGACCGAGGATTGTGAGTGGTCTCGATCCTCTGCTGCCGGAGCGCCACCTGCTGAGACAGGAAGAGAATCCGTTCCGTATTGGTTACGCATCGCAATACGATGGCATGATCATGGAGCCGCCGCTGCTGTTGAATGCATTGATCACGGACTTTCGCATCGCGGGCGGCAAGGTCGTAGGGCGCGAGCTGAAATCTCCCGCAGAGGTGCAGTCTCTCAAGGAGAAGCTGGTATTCAACTGCACGGGACTAGGGGCGAAGGCGCTCTTCGATGACAAGGAGATGATTCCGGTTCGTGGACAGCTTACCTTCCTGCTGCCGCAACCGGAGGTGACCTACGCGGCGTTGTTTGAGGATATCTATATGTTCTCGCGCCGAGACGGGATCCTGCTGGGAGGAACTCACCAGGCAGGGAACTGGTCGCTGGAGGTCGATCAGGCTACCGTAAAGGAGAAACTGGCCGCGCATGCGGAGCTGTTCAGGTCTATGAAGCCCTGCTGAGGGGGAATTCTGAAGGGACTTGGAGTCGTCATTCTGAGCGGAGCGAAGAATCCCTGTATTTCGATTGCAGCTGCGATACAGTCAATTCAATGCCACCAGAACAAGGTTATGTCTACATTCTGGCCAATGGGTATAAAAGGCTTTATACCGGCGTGACAAGCAGCCTTGCTCAAAGAATCCGAGAGCACAAAGGACAAATTCATCCTGAATCTTTCACGGCTCGCTTCAACATCGACCGGCTTGTTTATTACGAGTGCTATGAGAGCATCTCAAGAGCGATTGCGCGGGAGAAAGAGATTAAGGGAATGCTGCGGGTGAAGAAGATTCAGTTGATTGTCGGATTGAATCCCGATTGGAAGGATTTGAGTCTTGAGTGGGGAAGGGAGATCGATCCCTTTGATGAGGCGAAGATGGCACCGCCTCGAACATTTGGCTCTTAATCGGGCGGGCTTGCAGCTACGGGCAAAATACAGGGATTCTTCGCTTCGCTCAGAATGACCGCTTAAGAGCGAGAAGCCGGACCATTTGGCCCGGCTTCTCACTGTTTACAAGTGCGTAGCGGTTTAGTACTTCGGCATCGTGGGGTCGATCTTTTCGGCCCAGGCCAGGATGCCCCCAGTCAGGTTGTGAACATTGGTGAACCCCGCTGCCTTCAGCGCGAGTGCGGCCTTCTGGCTGCGGGCTCCGGAGCGGCAGTGGACGATCACCTCGTCGTTCTTGTGCCCGGCAATCTCGGCGATGCGCGACTCGATGGAGCCGACCGGGATCAGCGGAGCGCCAAGGTTGGCGATTGGGTATTCGTGCGGCTCGCGAACGTCGAGTACGAAGATGTTCTCCTTCGCATCGAGCTTCCGCTTCAGCTCTTCGACGGAGATCTGCGGGATTCCATCGACCACCGGAGCATCGGCAACCGCCTTGTCGCGTGAGACCTCAAGAGGGCCTACGGAGGTAGGTTTCTCGATGCCGCAGAACTGGTCATAGTCGATCAGCTCAGTGACCGTGGGATGGGTGCCGCAGACCGGGCAGTCAGGATTCTTGCGCAGCTTGAGCGTACGGAAGTTCATGCCGAGCGCATCGACGAGCAGGAGGCGGCCGATCAGCGGCTCCCCAAGTCCGAGGATGAGCTTGATTGTCTCGGTGGCCTGTATCACGCCCAGCAAGCCAGGCAGAATACCGAGCACGCCGCCTTCAGCGCACGAGGGAACGAGTCCGGGTGGTGGAGGCTCCGGGTAGAGGCAGCGATAGCACGGTCCCTGCTCCGTGCCGAAGACGGAGGCCTGACCCTCGAAGCGATAGATCGAGGCGTAGGCGTTAGGCTTCTTCAGTAGAACGCAGGCGTCGTTGACGAGGTAGCGCGTCTGGAAGTTATCTGTGCCGTCGGCGATGACGTCATAGTCCTTGAGGATCTCCAGAGCATTAGCCGAGGTCAGCATCGTGTTGTGCTTGATGATGTTGACGTTCTTGTTCAGGTCCTTGAGCATCTGCTCGGCGGAATCGACCTTGAGCATGCCGACGGTGGACTGCGAGTGGATGATCTGGCGCTGCAGGTTGGACTCATCGACGACGTCGAAGTCGATCAGGCCGATGGTTCCCACTCCTGCTGCAGCGAGATAGAGTGCCATGGGAGCGCCCAGGCCCCCGGTGCCGACGCAGAGGACTTTAGCGGCTTTTAGCTTCTGCTGGCCCTCCATGCCAACCTCGGGAAGGATGAGGTGGCGGGAGTAGCGGGCGATCTCTTCGTTGGAGAGCTTGGGGAGCTGGATGGCTTCTTCGATGGCTGTTGGCATGGTTTTCCTTCGGTATCGCTTAATTCTAGATGCTTTTACGGCTGGAAGGGCTCAAACGAGCCTTTCCATGGCATAAGTTGCCGTCTTCCAGGTGATTGTGGCGAGCTTTGGCATCCTGCAAAGAAATACAGGGATTCTTCGCCTTCGGCTCAGAATGACGACTCTGATTTGGTGTGGGGAGGATCTAGAGGCGGGAACAACAGCTACAACAGGGAAGGATGCGGTCAGAACCGCCGGCGATGGAGGGGATGATGGTCAGCTCATCGTTCGCAGCGACAGAAGTCGATTCTTTTTCAGGAAGATAGCGCAGGTCCTCGTCGTTGACATAAACGTTGACGAAGGAGCGCAGTTTGCCGTCGCTGTTGAAGAGCTGCTGCTGCAGCGCGGGGTACTGCGAGGTGAGGTTGGTAAACACCTCGGCAACGGTGGACCCGGAAACGGCTACCGTCTCAGCTCCGGAGGTGAAGCTGCGGAGCGGCGTTGGGATGTGAATGTTCATTCCTGACCTTTCTGTGCAGATGCATGTTCAACCACGTCGATTTCGACCGGCTGATCTTCGAACTTCTTGTCTTCCTCGTTGGTTCCGGTGAGGAGAAAAGAATTGGTAATGGTGGCGTTGCCCTTTTCGACCGCAGTAATGACATAGGAGCAGGCGATCCAGTGGGCTTCGGCAAAGTCCGTTTCGGACCACTGCGCTGGATGATCCGGGTGCGAGTGATAGAAGCCGACAATGTCCAGGCCCAACCCGCGTGCCTGTCGTTGAATCTTTACCAGCTCCTGTGGGGCGATGTTGTATCGGTTATGCGCAGAATCGGTGCGAGTATTGCCGGCGCGAACGATCTGGCGTACGAAGTTTCCCTGCTCGTTGGATTTTCCGAGAAGCACGCCGCAGCACTCATGCGGATAGGTCTCCTCACCGTGGGCGCGCATCGCGTCGTAGTCTTTGTAATGAATGTGAAGCATCTCTGTTAGTCCTGCTCCTGCCAGAAGCGATCGCTCATGTATTTTTCTGCTGAATCGGGGAGGATGGTGACGATGACGGCCTCACGTCCGGCGTTTGCCTCCTGTTTAGCCACCTGAACCGCGCTTGCGACCGCAGCCGCGGCAGAGATGCCCACCAGAAGTCCATGCTGTCGCCCGAGTGTGCGGGCAAAGCGGTAGGCGACTTCGGTGTCCATGTCGATATTGGCATCCGCCAGGCCGGGATCGTAGATACGCGGCACGATGGCAGTCGCCATGTGCTTGAGACCCTCAAGGCCGTTGAAGGCGGAGTCAGGCTGCATGGAGATGCAGCGGACTTCGGGATTCAGCTCCTTCAATCTGCGGCTCGTTCCCATGAAGGTTCCTGAGGTCCCCAGACCTGCGATGAAGTGTGTGACCTGCCCCTCGGTCTGCTGCCAGATCTCGTTGGCTGTCGTGCGATAGTGGGCGCGCCAGTTCTCGTCGTTGGAGTACTGATCGGCGTAGTAATAGAGGTCAGGTTCGCTGGCAGCCAGCTCGCGTGCCTTGCGGATGGCTCCATCGGAGCCGTCTGCCGGGCTGGTCCAGACGATATTCGCACCGTAGGCCGCAAGATATTTTTTTCGTTCCGGCGACACGTTGGACGGCATGCAAAGCGTGACCGGAAACTGCAGCGCTGCGCCGAGCATGGCGTAGGCGATGCCGGTGTTTCCGCTGGTTGCGTCCAGAAGTCCCTTACCGTTCCCCAGCAGGCCGCGTTTGAGCGCGTCGGCAACGATGGCAGAGGCCGCGCGGTCCTTTACGGATCCTCCGGGGTTGGTCCACTCCGCCTTGCCGAGAATCTGGATTCCGGCGGCGGACTCTCCCAGATGGGTGATAAGGCCGTCGAGACGGACCAGTGGCGTGTTGCCGATGCGTTCCAGGATGGTCGAGCCGAGTAATTTGACAGTGGTGATCATGGTTTCCCGGTATCGACATCCGCGGATTGAAGCGTGCCCGCGGATATGCGACAGTTAACTTTGAGTCTAAATGATGGCACTTACGACAAAAAAGTCCCCGCGGCGAAGCTTCAACGATGTCCTCTCTGTCCTTGGCAGTCAACGATTTGATGTTGCTCCCGCACAGGATGGTGCAAAGCGAACCCCTAACGCCTTTCAGGTTAGGAAATACGGATGCGCCGCAGAGATTGCTGCTGCTCCGGACGGCACGCCGGAAATTCTGGCGCGTCCCGGAATTCTGCTGAACGGCGAGATCGCCCGTCTGCTGGACCGCGGGTATCAGAAGTTCTTCAAGACCAGCAAGGTCGAGATTCCGGCTACCGCAGATCACCTGCGCTCGCTGCATGAGTTCAGCGAGGAGCTGAAAAAAGCGATTGGGGCTGCCAATCTCTACAACGAGTCCCTGGGGACGACCAGCGATCTCTATCAGTACGATCGCGTCAAAGGCCGCGCGTAGGCGTTGGCGGTGCCGCATGTCCACCTCGTGTGGATGTCTGTGGCGGGGACGGGCAAATACAGGGATTCTTCGGCTTCGCCTCAGAAGGACGGCTTGTTGGGTTGGAGTCAGCGCCTGCGACTCTGCTCGCGCTGCAGCTCTCGATAAGCTTCACTCTTTCCGATTCCGCGCTCGCGGGCTATGCGCTTGAGTGCATCCTTCTCCGATAAAGATTCTGACTGCATCAGTGCATCGACCTCGACTGCAATGCTGCGTGTTGGCACGGCAGTCTCCTGCGGGGATGGGGAGAAGAGGAGAACCATCTCACCCCGTACGGAAGGGCGTTCGGCTAACTGCTTATGGACTTCGCTGACCGTGCCACGGAGAAATTCTTCGTGCAGTTTGGTTAGCTCGCGGGCAATGACGACGGGCTGGGTTGCACCGAAGACCGCCTCCAGATCGCTCAGTGTGTCCAGAATGCGATGTGGAGCCTCGTAAAACAGATGAGTTTCCTGGCCACGGGGAACCTGCTCCAGCGCCGTGCGGCGCTGGCCTTCCTTGGCGGGAAGAAAGCCGTGAAACGTGAAGCTCTCGGTCGACAGGCCGCTGGCGATAAGCGCGTTGACGGCAGCGTTTGCACCGGGGACAGGAAAGACCGGAATGCCTGCGGCGATGGCGGCACGGACCAGCTCGTGACCGGGGTCGGCTATCCCCGGCGTTCCCGCATCGGAGACGACGGCGATGCGCGAGCCTTCCTCGAGTTGTGTCATCAGCTCCTGCGCTCGCAAGCCTTCGTTGTACAGGTGGTAGCTCACAGTCGGGGTTGCGATGCCGAAGTGATTGAGCAGCTTCTGGGTCTGCCGGGTATCCTCACAGGCGATGCGGTCCGCCGAGCGGAGGATGCGCAGCGCCCGCAGCGTAATGTCTTCGAGATTCCCGATCGGTGTCGCCACCAGATAGAGTCCCGGCGCGAGTGGAGGATACTGATCGGAATGCGAGGAGATAGCGTTCATCATTTGCAGAGAAGAATTTTTTAGGGCTCGCTAATCCTGCCGCTGATCCTGCTGGAACAGACGCCGCCGTGCGCTCAACAGACCGATGGAGTGGGCGAGGTTCTGCGGCGTAATGATGCCGACGATCCGGTTTCCCTCGGTCACAGGGACAAGCTGAGCTCCCTTGCCTCCCATAATGCGCCGCAGTGTCTTGACGAGCGAGTCGTCGGGTTGCGCCACCTGGAAGGACTTGCTCATGACGCCCTGCACATAACCATTGCCCTCCGCCTGCAGGGCCTCAACGATTCCCTGGCGAGAGACCGCGCCTACAAGATTGCTTCCACGGACGACGGGGAAGACATCCTGAAGGGTGTGGACAGAACGCTGCAGAGCCTCCTCCAGCGTGTCCGAGGCTGACAGCGTACTGAAGTCCGTCAGCATGACGTCGCGCATCAGCACAGGGTCGTTATCGGAACTCAACAGGATGTTTGAATCGTCCATGTGAGCCCCGATAAAGACGAAGGCGCCGATCATGATCAGCCACATGTTGGGCAGGATGCAGCCTGCAATCGCCAGCAGAACTCCGATGATCTGGCCCAGTCCAGCTGCAGCGCGCGAGCCCTTCAACAGGCCGTGGTTGCGGGCAAACTCCCCGCGAAAGATACGTCCGCCATCCAGCGGAGCCGCGGGTAGAAGATTCACCGCTGCAAGAAGAAGGTTGATCCATACAAGCGCGCGGATCAGATGCGCCGGCGTAAGCCAGGGACGCTCCATCAGGTTGATCTCGGGCGCGACGGTAAGAATGACGGCGGCGAGAAAGAGTCCAAAGAGGACGTTCGTGATAGGCCCAATCAACCCCAGCCTCTTTCCCACTTCGGGCGTCCCCGCATGGTCGGTCGCCTCAGGAGTCGCATACTGCTGCAGGCCTCCAGTGGGAAGCAGAAGAACGCTGCGGAGATCCAGGTTGTACCACGCTGCTGCAATGGCACGCGCAACCTCCCGCACGATGACGGCGAGCAGCAGGATCAGCCAGAGTCCGAATCCGCGCGTCCCGGTCGAGCCTGAGACCGAGGAGTAGCTGATGGCAAGGCCCAGCAACAGGAGGAAGAAGGTATGGATTCGTATTTCCACACCGAGAAGCCTGCCGATCGGAAAGGACCACGCGCGCATGCTTATCATTGTATGCGCTGGCTTTTGCAAAGGGGTGATACGTGCGCGTTATTGCAGGAAGGTTCCGGTCTCGCCCTCTCAGCGCACCCAGGGGTCTGAAGACCCGCCCCACCAGCGACCGGTTACGAGAGACGCTCTTCAATGTGCTCTCTCAAAGGATCGCGGGAGCACGCTTCGTCGATCTCTATGCAGGCTCCGGAGCCGTCGGGATTGAGGCGCTCAGCCGCGATGCCGAATTTGTCTGGTTTGCGGAGAGCGCTGCGCCTGCGATCAGGATCATTCGTGAGAACCTTGCATCGCTCGAGATCGCAGATGGCTATCAGATCGAAGCCAAAGGCGCTATGCCGCTGTTGGATATGCTTGCGCGCACCAGTGCTACGGTTGATCTGATCTTTCTCGATCCGCCTTACGAGGAGGAGAAGGAGTATAGCCGGGTGCTCAACTACCTGGGGGAGAAAGGCGCGCGCATTCTCGCCGAAGATGCGCGCGTGATTGCAGAGCATCGCGCGAAGTCTGAGCTGGCGGAGAGCTATGGCGAGCTGGAGCGTGTCCGGGTGCTGAAACAGGGCGATGCGGCGCTTAGTTTTTATGCGAAAAAGCCGCAGGACTAGGATGGTCGTCATTCTGAGCGAAGCGAAGAATCTCTGTATTTTGCCCATCGAGCCGATAATGCGTCGGGCAAACTAAGAGGATCTACACGTTCAAGCCACTGCATTCTTAGCGAGAACTGCTCTAAACGACTCCGCCGCCCTGATGCTTGCCGTTCCGGAGATCTACCGTAAAAGGCGCGTCCCGATCCGTGAACATGTTCCAGCCGGTTCCGTGCAGCGTATCGTCGTCGATTCCAGTGATGCGAATCCCCTCCCAGCTCAGCCGTTCGGTCTTCCATGCCTCGCCGCCGCCTCCCCATGCATAGAGATTGTGAAAGCCCACAAATACGAGAAGGTTGTGCGATGGAACTGCGAGGATCTGGACTACGGGCTTTAACGGGACGTGCGTGGATCGCTCCGGATGCGCGATGTCGATCACATACGCGTAGCCTCCTGCCACAGCACATAACTCATCCGGATTGGGACAGGCATACACGCCTGTCGGCATCGATGGATCGGTAAATCCGAGAGCGCAGGTCGCGAGAAACGATCCACCCGTTGCAGGCCGGACCATCAGCAGAAGCGCTCCGCGAGCCAGCGTGTCTTCTTCGCCCGCGACCTGTCTTGGGTAAGTGAACTGACGCGCCGGTGCGATCATGGGAGGTGCCTTGAGGATCTCAACAGACCACGTCTGCGGAAACGATGAGAGGGATGCTTCGAGGGTGCTCATCGGGTCGCATCCAGTGCCTGAGAGATGTCCTCCAGCAGGTCTTCGATATCCTCACACCCTGCGCTGAGGCGGATGAATCCCGCCGCAATCTTGTCGCCTCCCCAGCGCGCGCGGCGCTCTGCCGACGAAGTTACGCCCCCAAAGCTGGTGGCGTCGCTGAGCAGTTGCGACTGCTTCATGAACGTCTCTGCCGCCGCCTTATCTCGCAGCACAAAGCTGAGGACCGGGCCGAAGAAGCGCATCTGCCTGCGCGCAATGTCATGACCGGGATGTGAAGGCAGACCGGGGTAGAGGACCTGTTCGACCTCGGAGCGGGTCAGCAGATACTCAGCGATACGTTGCGCATTCTGGCAGGCTCGCTCCAGCCGAAGCGGGAGTGTGGCAATCGAGCGCAGCGCAAGCCATGCCTCCATCGGCCCCAGGACGCCACCGGTCAGCGTGCGCCACTGGTCGATCTTCTGGCGCAGTTCAAGGTCACGCACAGCGACATGACCCACCAGGATGTCGCTGTGGCCCGTCATCGCCTTCGTATCGGAGGCGACCGAGAAGTCTGCTCCCAGTGCCAGCGGCAACTGGCCCAAGGGCGTCGGTGTCGTGTTATCGACTGCTACCAGGGCGCCGGTGCGATGGGCAGCTTGGCACAATGCGGCGATATCGCAGACGTCCATCGTGGGGTTGCTGGGGGTCTCGATCCAGAGAAGCTTCGCTCCTTCAAGCTGCTCCGCCTGGGCGTTGTTCGCAGTGGGCGCCAGCCGTACCTCGACTCCCATCTTGGCGAAGTACTCCTGCGCCAGCACGCGCGCGGCAAAGTAGGCGTTGGAGGGAAGCACGACGGCATCGCCGGGCCGCAGGACCGCTCCGAAGACGGCCGAGCAGGCAGCCATGCCCGAGGCAAAGACCAGCGCAGAGGCGCGATAGTCTTCGCTGGACTCCATCTGCCCAATCGCCTTTTCAAGATGCGTCCAGGTGGGGTTGTGCGAACGCGCATAGGTGTAGGGAATCGATGCCGGATCGCCCGGCGCGTAGTAGGGCGCGGCAAAGACAGGTCCAGGGTGAAGAGGCTCTCCGGCAGCAGGCTTATTCAGAGTCGAACGGATGACCTTGGTCGCTTCGCGCATGACTTCGATTGTACGAGGACCGTTTCAGCCGTCAGGAGTTGAAGTGCTCCCATCCAGCGGGTTTCACCTCGGTCATTTTTCCATCGGAATCGCAAAGTGAGATAAGCGGCCTTCTGCCGGTCTGCGGATGAAGGGTGCCAATGCGGGTGATCGGTACTCCCGCGATACTGGCCGGCACGCGAGTTCCCGGTCTCGCACTGAACAGCAGTTCATAGTCTTCTCCACCGTTCAGTGCAGCGTGAAGGGCCTCGTCGGGAGGAAGCTGTGCGGCAAGCGGATGCAGAGGAAGAACAGCAGCATCGATCTCCGCTCGAACCTGGGAAGCGCGGCAGAGGTGTGTGAGGTCTGTCGAGAGTCCGTCGCTCAGATCGATAGCCGCCGTCGCAAGTCTCCTGCGCAGCAGGGCGGACCCGACGCCGAGACGCGGCTGGGGGAAGAAGTGCGGATGGTCTCCGCTGGCTTTCGCTCGCGAACGGCGACCAGAGTGAAGCAGCGCCTTCAGTTCCGCATCAGCACCGCCGAGTGAGCCCGTCACGTAGAGGAAATTACCGGGGCACGCTCCGGAGCGGCGGAGAGAGCGGCCGATCGGGGCAGAGCCGATCAGGATGATGTCTGCCAGGATTAGGCCGCCGGAGGATTCCGACGTATCGCCACCGGCCAGCGGAGTGTCATATTGACGTGCCAGCGAGTCCATCCCGCTGAAGAACTCTGAGGTCCAGCGTCGGCCCTTTGCGCTCTTGAGCAGTTCAGATGGAAGAGCGAGAGAGAGAAACGCGGCCATGGGCTTTGCCCCCATCGCGGCCAGGTCGCTCAGTCCTCGCGCCAGGCAGCGGTGACCTGCCGAGACGGCGGGATGCAGGTCTCGACGGAAGTGCCGGTTTTCGAGCGAGAAGTCGGTCGTAACCAGGATCTCGGATCCACGGGGCGGACGCAGGATGGCACAGTCGTCGCCGATCCCCAGGGCGACAGACCCTCTGTTTGCCGCAGCGGGTGGTGAAAATGTCCTGCGAATCTGCTCGATAAGCGCAAGCTCCCCGAGCTTTCCCGATCTGGTCCGCATCATTCTGAAGAGGATAAATGGATGTTCTGGTAAGGATAGGGCACGATGTACCTGCAAAATTTTGCAGCGTGAGATGGCAGAAGCTGAGGAATTGGTTGCACCTCCAATCTTCTGTTTGTTAGGCTCAAGAGGTCGCTCAAGAGAGTCCGCGATTCCTGAATCCCGATTTGTGATCTTCATTTGCTGGCCGGTATTGGGGAAAAAAGTGGACTTTTCGTGCCGCAGTGCGGCCAGATTGCGAGCCTGGGTCGTGGATTGAAGCTGAAAAAGCGCTACTACATCATGTTCGTGAGTCGCGATGAGGATGGCAGCCTGAACAAGGTTCCCGTTCCGCTGCATTATGCGTATCTCTTTATCGCGGCGGCTGTTATCGGGCTGTTTACGATTACCGGGCTGGCAGGGTCGTACTCGCGGATGCTGATTAAAACCGCGAGATTCAATCAGTTGCGCCACGATCACAACACTCTGCAGAAGGACTACGCGAACCTTGAAGAGGCTGCGCATCAGAAGGACATCCAGGCCGCATCTCTGGGGTCGCTGGCAAGCGAAGTCTCGGCTCTCTATGGCCTGACAGCCAGCAAACTGGCGCTTCCCATGAGCAGGGTGACGGGCAAGGCCGCACATCGTCGCGCCGCCGCAGTCGCCGATGCTGTTGCGAATGCGCCTCTTACGGAGACGGCGAGTCTGAATGACGACACGTACTACAAGTCGCTGGATGCCTTCTATTCGCTTCGTAACCAGGCCCTGAGCGGTGCTGCGGCAAGAGCGCTTACCGGGATGAGCCACCCGGGCTACAGTCCGGGCGCGAATCTTTTTGGAGGATTGTCTCCTTTGAGTGTCGAAGCGGCTGCCTACGCCCCCACCCTGTGGCCGGTTATGGGGCCTATCACCAGCAGCTTCGGCCAGCGGGAAGATCCTGTGCTTGGCAACGGCGAAGGAGAGTTTCATAAGGGGTTGGATATCTCTGCTCCCGGTGGAACTCCGATCCGTGCGACCGCTGATGGTGTCGTGAGGTCTGCTCAAGTGCAAAATGGCTACGGACGTGAGGTGACCATCGACCACGGCCATGGTGTGGAGACACTCTATGGACACATGTCCAGTTTTGCGGTGATTGCTGGGCAGACGGTAACTCGTGGTGAGGTGATCGGTTACGTGGGACACAGCGGTCGTGTAAGCGGAGCGACAGGCAACCATGTCCATTATGAGGTTCGCATCCGCAACACTCCCGTCAATCCGCACAAGTACCTTCGGATGACGCTGGCACAACTGGGAGATACGGAGGGTACTTCGTCTGCTGTAGCGGCTGCGCCCGCGGGAGGCCCCGCCAAGGCAGCCAGTGCAGGGATGGACCGCTAGCAGGATCGTCCGACACGCGTCCAGGAAGGCAGGCTTCGAGCCTGCCTTCTTTCGTCTCCAGCAAAAATGAAAAACCGCCGGTAAAAAGAGTTACAGTGATGACTTACGACGAACAACTCTCCGCGGACTCATGGCAGAGGATGTGCTGTCGGGATTTCAGACGGTAAGGAAGATATCCGCCATGGTGAAGAACGGTCTGCGAGCCCTGTTGCTTATGGTTCTGCTGGGAGCCTCTACAGGGTATGGTGCGGCACAAGGGAAGGCGATTGCAGGTGAGAACACGGATTTCACCAGCTCGTTGAACAAGCCGGGCCGGGACGAGTGGTTTCGCGATCAGGGCTTCGGTCTGTTCATTCATTGGAGCGTGGATAGTCAGCTCGGGACGACGATCAGTCATTCGCTCGTCGGAGCCTCTGACGACTACGTCAATCGCTTCTATAGCGATCTTCCCAAGACCTTCGACCCTACCCGGTTTGATCCGAATGACTGGGCGCGGCTGGCGCGGCTGGCCGGTGTGCGTTATGTGGTGTTTACCGCCAAACACCATTCGGGCTTCGCCATGTACAACACCCGGACGACGCCATTCAACATCATGAACACGCCGTTCCATCGCGACATCACGGCTGAGATCCTGAAGGCCTTCAAGGCGCAGGGGATCGCACCGGGACTCTATTTTTCGCCCGACGACTTCTATTGGCTCCATCAGCACGGCAAGACGATTCAGCGGGGAATTGAAGATGTGCAGCCCAGCCACAACCCCGGCCTGCTGGACTACGACAGCGCCCAGCTCCGCGAGCTTCTGACCAGCTATGGCCCCATCGATGTGCTCTTCTTCGACGGCGAGGCGACCAGTCTCCGTCAGCTTGCCTGGAAGCTGCAGCCTGAGATCGTCGTGACGCGCGGAGCCATGCGCACCCCCGAACAGACCATTCCCGGGCAGGCCTTCGACGAGCCCTGGGAGGCCAACGACACCATGGGGGATGCCTGGCAGTATCAGCCGCAGCTCGATCACTACAAGTCCGGCCACCAGCTGATCCGCTCTCTCGTTGAGACACGCGCCAAAGGCGGCAACCTGCTGCTGAACGTCGGCCCCAGGGCCAACGGCGAGCTGCCCATCGAGCAGGAGGGACGCCTGCGCGAGATCGCCCTCTGGATGTTCGTCAACTCGGAGTGCATCTATGCGACCCGGCCATGGATCATCACCAACGAAGGCGATGTATGGTTCACGCGGAAAAAGGACGGAAGCGCGCTGTACGCTATCGTCGATCCGGACATTCCCTGGAAGCGCGGCCAGTGGCAGGATGTTGTGCTGAAGTCGGTAAAAGCGACTCCTCAGACCGAGATCACTGTGCTCGGCGCAAATGGAAAGGTGCTCGAGTATTCGAATGTGGTTCCGAAGACCTCCTTCCAGATGGAGAGTGACGGCCTGCACATCCACACCATGAAGTCACAGCGGTTATTTGATAAGACCGAATGGCCGAACCCTGTGGTCCTGCGGCTGACCCACGTGCAGCCGGCCCTGGTTCCGCCGCGGGTCCAGACTCTTGGCGATGAGTGGGACGCCTCCTCCGGCTCCTATACGCTCGACGGCGAGCTTCTGGAGATGGGAGATTCGAAGTCGCTCGAGGTTGGTTTTGAGTACCGTTCGATCGCGGGCGAGGACGTCCACTCCCGCTCGGCCCCATGGGTGGCCCTGCCTCCGCAGACGCTGACCCATCCGGGCAGATTTTCTGCCAGCCTGAACGGCCTCCCCACCTCCGGACGCTATGAGTTTAGGGCGGTCGTGCGGCATCCCCTGCTCTCGCTCTACGGAGCAGAAAAGGTCGTGCGGAAAGCACACTGAAGTGAAGGAGTACCCTCCAGGAGCCGATAGAGGAGCATAGCTGCAAATTTGTCCCGGGAGTGGAGACAAGCTATGTCTGGGGTTCGCAATTCCATCCAGCGCAGGCACCCGGAAGTATCCGGTTCTGCATCTTTCGTGCTAGTGGCAGGGGAGCATATCGATCCCTATAGTCAGAAGAGAGTCTTGAAAAGGCTCACCTCCTCTGACTACGGTTTTGCCTTGAACAAGATTCCCAGTGTCGCCAGTTGCGTTGTTTGCGGAGTGGAATCAACTATGGGCGAAACATCCGCTTCCTTTCAGAAGGGCAGCTCGGAGTCCGAGGAATCAATCTCCCTCTCCCAGGTTCTTTCAGCGCTCTCGTTTGCCATCGAGCTGACAGACGGCGCCATGCACGGCCATTCCCTCCGCAGCTGTCTGCTGGGAATGCGAATCGCGACCGAGGCCGGTTTCAGCACAGAAGAGAAGAACAGTCTCTACTATGCGCTTTTGCTGAAGGACGTCGGCAACGAAGAGATCCTTGGGCTGCGCTGCGACCGGGGCGCCAGCATCGTCAGCAAGCTCGGAATGGGCTCATTGGCTGCCGATGCCATCAACAATCTCGAGGAGCACTGGGACGGATCGGGCACGCCCTACGGCCTGTGTGGAAGCGAGATTCCCCGGCTGGCAAGAGTTGCGGCCATCGCCCAGCACCTTGATATGTTTTCCATCGGCAGAAATTCCAGAATCGCGCTCGAAACCCTGCAGGAGTGGAGTGGAAGCTGGTTTGACCCGCAACTTGTAGATGTAGTGGTTGCTCTGGACGAGCGGAATGCCCTCTGGGATGGATGCAGTGCCAGCCACAGCATCGAGGAGGCCCGCGCCCTGGTCCTCTCGCTCGACCCGCACCGGCGCCACCATCTGGACGACGATCAGATCGATCGGATCTGCGAAGCGTTTGCGGAGATTGTCGACGCGAAGTCGCACTTCACCTTCCGTCACTCGATCGGCGTGGCAGAGACGGCACGCGGCATCGCCGAGGCTCTGCACCTCAGGCCCGATCGCATACGCCTGGTCTGGCGCGCGGCCCTTCTGCACGATCTTGGCAAGCTCAGTATCTCCAACAAGATTCTGGACAAGACCAGCAAGCTTACCGACGCGGAGTGGGATATCGTAAAGCAGCATCCTGGGCTTACCCGCAGAATCCTCGAGCAGATCGCTCCCTTCCAGGAGATCGCCATTGTCGCCGGAGAGCATCATGAGAAGCTCGATGGCAGCGGATATCCCAACCGGCTCACAGCGAAGGACCTTTCGCTGGAGTCGCGCATCATCGCTGTCGCTGACGTCTACAGTGCGCTCTCTGAGGATCGTCCCTATCGGGCCGGGCTTAACCTCTCACAGATTCTTCCCATTCTGAATGGCCTCGCCGGACGGCAGGTCGACAAAGACTGCGTTGAGGCTCTGCTGAGCTATCTGACGACCCATCGGCCGCTGGAGATGGATGCCCAGATGGCCGCGGCTGCACGCCTGACGCGATTCTGCGCCTGAGTACTGCCTCCTCCAACAGACCTTCGTTTTACTGTTTTGCGCCTGGAGACGGGGCGTTTTCCTCTGTTGCAGGCTCTTCAGGGGTCGCGGCTGCGCTCGAATTTGCACTGCTGGCCAGGTACTGCAGCAGCTCTATCGGAACTGTCGCCGTAAGAATGGCGCGGTCCTTGCGATGATCCATCTTGATGGAGCCGAGCAGGCGAAGGATCTCCGCATCCTGCTGGTTTCGCGGCTGCACCTGCTGAACTGACTTCAGAAGCCCCAGGAGCATCGCGAGCTTTTGGGAGGCCTCAGCCGCCTGTGCCTCCGTCGGGGAGATCTCCTCGATGCGCAGCCGCAGATTCCCCGTATAGCGAAGGCTGGCGACAAAGGTCGTGTCCTCCGGCAAAGGAAGCTGAAGGCCGAACAGGCTGATGTATCCGCGGTCGGAGAAGGGAAGGCCGATGTGTCCAATGCCCCATGCGCTCGAAAGAATAGGAACATCGCGGTAACGCGCCGAGAGCAGCGATGAGCCGGAGAAGGGAGAGGCCGCCCAGCGATGACGATCCAGGATGGAGTGGATCTGCTCCTCGGTGGGCATGTTCGACGCCGCGATGGAGTCGTAGCCGAGTTGCGCTACCCGTAGCGATCTCTTTTGGCCGTCGTCGTCGATAGAGATGGTATAGACGGTATGTCCGGCGTAGGTCTCGCGTGCGCTCGCAATCGAATCGAGATAGTGTGCGAGCTTCTCGCCATCGAACCTGCCCTCAAAGACCTCGGAGTATCCGACCGGGCCATTCGGCCCATTGGGGTCGTCCATGCGATGCAGGGCGAAGGCCACATCATCGATGTCCCGCTCGGGAACGATGCCGGTGGCATCGATGAACTGCTGATACTCCGGAGCGCGCTTGACCGGCGTACGGTCGAAGTGGGTTGCCAGCCGCAGCGGCTTCAGGTTGAAGTACACGATCGCGTCGGACTCCGGTAGCAGCCGCGCTGCCTCTGGGGGCGCAGCCTTGCGCAACAGGATGGCGACGATCAGCGCGACGATGAGTGCCGCTACCAGCAGCAGGGAATATCGTGTGGGTTTACGCATCGTGACGGGAGGTTCGCAGGCGATCAGGCATTCTGTTGTTTCTACTCTGTCTAACGTCAGAGAGCAATGAATCTATTCCGTGATGGCGAAGGTATAGATTTTGCCTCCGTTGGTGATGTTGCCGGTTCCCGGAGGCAGAATACCGTATTCGCCACCTCCGACAGAGGCGTCCACCGTGAATCGCCAGGTCCTCGGTCCTGCTTTCTCCGGATGAAATTCGACCTCATCGCGCTGCGCCCCGCTGGTGGAATGGAAGACGCCTCCGGTGATGGAGCGGAACTCGCGATTGTCCGAGTGCACGCGGAAGCGGAGAAAATCGTATTCGGCGATGTCCACGCTCGGAGGAGCGTAGATCAGAATCTCTACGGGAGCCTGAAGAGCGAGCTTCGATTCGCGTCCGTTAAGGTGCCCGTTGCGATCCTGCTTGATAATTCCGTGAGTCGCTGTCGACTTCAGCCATCCTCCCGACTTGATGTGGACGACCTCGGTCTGGAGCGGCTGCCAGGCGCCGTTGCGGTCCTTGTAGTAAGCGCCGATCTCGCTGACCTCTGAGATGGGAGGAGGAGCCTGCTGCTGCGCGGATGCCGGATCCTGCGTGAGCCGCTTCCGTCCCTTGTTCATCATCGCGGTGATCACGCGCTCGGAAACGTTCGCATCTTTGAGGCCGATCAGGGAGTCCGCATCGGTGGTGTACTGTCCGGGCTGCTCGGCAATCGCCTGCAGGATTAGATCGTCACTGAGTCCGGCACTCACCATGCGAATGATGGAGCTGTTGGTGAGTGTCTTCGCGTGGGGCGAGGGAGCGGGAAGAGGCCCCTCTGTCGGCTGTGGCGGACTTTGCGCTAGGCCTGCCAGCGGAAAGACAAGCAGGAGCAGCCCTGTGGCAAGTGTCAACCTGGACAGCGACATCGGAAATACCTCCGCAAAAGGATCGTTCTGGGGTGTTGGACGATGGAGACGCATCCACGCGATCAAGGCAACTGCCGGCTTAAAGAAGCGATTTCCCTGATCTGTCATCATAAAAGCAGGGCTGTCTTCGTGGTACGAAGTCAGCCAGGAGATTTGATTTGATGAAGCTGAAGCTCCCCGAAGGAGAATTCAAGGCCTACCTGTTCGATTGCGACGGTACGATCGCCGACTCGATGCCTCAGCACTACCTCGCATGGAAGACGGTACTGCTGGAATGGAACTGCGAGTTTCCGGAAGAGCTTTTCTACGAGTGGGGCGGCATGCCAGTGGCAAAGATTCTCTCTTCCCTGAATGAGCGGCACGGTCTCTGTATGCCCCTGGACGACCTGCTGCGTCGCAAGGAAGAGATCTTCTACTCCAATCTCCCGCTCATGAAGCCGGTTCCCGAAGTCCTGGAACACATCGAGGCCCGGCACGGCGAGATCCCCTTCGCAGTGGTCTCAGGCAGCACATACGATTCGGTTCTGGCCTCTCTGACGGCACTGAACCTGGCGGATCGTTTTGAGGCGTTTGTATGCGCGGGAGACTACAAGCAGGGCAAGCCACATCCTGAGCCTTTTCTGCTGGCAGCCGAGAAGCTGGGAGTTGCTCCCGAACACTGCCTTGTCTTCGAAGACGCGCAGCTGGGAATCGATGCGGCGACTGCCGCCGGCATGGCGTCGGTCCGAATCGCGGCTCCCTGGGAGCGTGCGGCAGCTCTGGAACAGGACGTGGCTGAGGCTGTGGGAAACGGCTAGCGTGTGTGCTCAAACGCAGTCTTCTTGTGTCTGAGGAATATCTCAAAACGTATTATTTCGATCGGAGCAGGACGGTTTTATCGTCCTGCGGGGCAGAGAAACTCAAGTATTTCGGGGATGCCTTCCTGAAGCCACATCATGGCGGGAAATGCTCTAAGCGGGTTCACTGGCTAGCCTTTGCGGCACGCGCTCGGCTATGCTACAGTTAGCACTGCGGCGCTCTCTGCGCAGTGCACGTCTGCGCTTTAGCCAGCCGTCGCCACAGGGGCAAACCAAGGTTGTCGGGCTGGCGTAGCTCAGCTGGTAGAGCATCTGATTTGTAATCAGAGGGTCGGGGGTTCAAGTCCCTTCGCCAGCTCCAGATCTCCCCGCAACCGTTGATAGAGATTGGATTTGGTTGTACTGTCGGGCCGTTCTGGCCAAGCAGACCTCCGGAGACCTTCAGGGATGCAGGATGGACCTGATCGGTAGTTTTGGATCAGGCGCGGTTCTTGGCGGGCAGGAAAGAATGCTGGGCAGGCGGTGCGGCAGAAGATGTGCACAGGTGGCCGAGTGGTTAATGGCAGCAGACTGTAAATCTGCCGCGCAACGCGCTACGGAGGTTCGAATCCTCCCCTGTGCACCACGAAGTTCGTTTGGGTTGTAGGAAGTTGCAGTAAACAGGGGAACGTACGTGGATTTTGGCCCCTCCGGCAGCGGAAGGATGATCGTCGCGCTGGTGGTGCTCGGGATTTTGGCGATTCTTGCCTGGCAGACGATGGAGCCGGGAAGGTATCAATCGCTGACGTTTATCCTGTTAGGATTTTTTGCCTTTCGCGTAGCGCTTGGATGGCTTCGCTCGCGATAGGATTGTTGAGTCGGTTTTAAAGCTGATGTAGCTCAGTGGTAGAGCACTCCCTTGGTAAGGGAGAGGTCATGGGTTCAAGCCCCATCATCAGCTCCAGATTTACTAAACCGTCCAGAAGTTGGACGGTTTAGTAGTGATGCGGGAGTAACTCAGTGGTAGAGTCACAGCCTTCCAAGCTGTTGGTCGCGGGTTCGATTCCCGTCTCCCGCTCCAGAGATATTGAAGGCAGCTGCAGGAGAATGTGTTGAGCACGCTAAAAGAGCAACCGATCCTTCCGATCGCCGACCCTGTGGCCTTTGGCGCAGTCAAATCAGCGATCGAGTCGGCATTTTCCAGCGGCAAGGTCGCTGAGTTTCTAAGATCGCTGGATCGCCACGGAGTGCGAATCCGTGACTTCGAGGAAGTTCTCGGCAAGGGGCTTCTTGGAAAGAAGACGGCAGCGGAGTACGCCAGTCTGCCGGACCGCGACCAGGGCCAGATCCGCGAGCTTTATCTGGCTGGCCTGGAGCGTGTCGCTCCGGAGCTTCGGCAGAGGTTCTTCCGGCTGTATGCGTATTACTGAGACGGTTTTGGAAGTTGTGATTTGAACCCGCCGGCATAGCGCCGGCTAAAACACTCAAAGACGGAGAGAGCAATGGCGAAGGAGAAATTTGATCGTTCCAAACCGCATGTGAATATTGGGACGATTGGTCACATTGACCACGGCAAGACGACGCTGACGGCGGCGATCACGAAGGTGTTGTCCAAGCACAACCCGAAGAACAGCTTCCGTTCGTTTGATACGATCGACAACGCTCCTGAGGAGCGTGAGCGTGGTATCACGATTGCGACCTCGCACGTGGAGTACGAGACGGCGAACCGCCACTATGCCCACGTGGACTGCCCTGGCCACGCCGACTACATCAAGAACATGATCACGGGAGCGGCGCAGATGGACGGCGCGATCCTGGTGGTGGCGGCGACCGACGGCCCGATGCCCCAGACCAAGGAGCACGTTCTGCTGGCCCGCCAGGTAGGCGTACCGTACATCGTTGTGTTCCTGAACAAGTGCGATGCGGTTGAGGATGCGGAGCTGATCGACCTGGTGGAGATGGAAGTTCGCGAGCTTCTGTCGAAGTATGACTTCCCCGGCGACGACGTTCCTGTGATTCGCGGTTCGGCTCTTGGAGCCCTGAACGGCGAGAAGCAGTGGGAAGACAAGATCGACGAGCTGATGCAGGCTGTGGACGACAACGTTCCTCAGCCGGACCGCATGGTCGACCTTCCGTTCCTGATGCCGATCGAAGACATCTTCTCGATCTCGGGCCGTGGAACTGTGGTGACGGGCCGTATCGAGCGTGGCAAGGTGAAGGTAGGCGAGCCGGTTCAGATCGTGGGCTTCCGCGACACGCAGAACACGACGGTGACGGGCGTTGAGATGTTCAAGAAGCAGCTGGACGAGGGTCTTGCAGGCGACAATGCCGGACTTCTTCTGCGCGGTACGGCAAAGGAAGACGTGGAGCGCGGCATGGTTCTGGCCAAGCCGGGATCGATCACGCCGCACACGGTGTTCAAGGGTGAGGTTTACGTGTTGAGCAAGGAAGAAGGCGGACGTCACACTCCGTTCTTCAACGGCTACCGTCCGCAGTTCTACTTCCGCACGACGGACGTAACGGGCTCGGCGAAGCTTCCTGAGGGCACCGAGATGGTGATGCCTGGCGACAACATCCAGCTGGAGATCACGCTGCACACCCCGGTGGCCATGGAGAAGGGCCTGCGCTTCGCCATCCGCGAAGGCGGACGCACCGTAGGCGCCGGTACCATCTCCGAAATCATCAAGTAGTCCTTCGCGGACGGCGGAAGCGCGATTCGCGCGAACCTCCACCAGACGCGATTAGAGAAACAAAAACGGCGGGCTTCGGCTCGCCGTTTTTGTTTTTTCAATTTATTCAGCATGATGTAAGCAGAATGTTAGCTAGAGTTCTCAAGCGTGCACTGTTTATCGGATCCATCTCGGCCTGCTTTTCGCAGACGATGATCGCTCAAACAGTAGTGCAGTACGGAACTTCGGGAACTCATTTGGCAGGACATATAAGGATGACCTGGCAATACGGTCCTCCGGGATTTGGAGAGACCCCACGAACCGACCCCAAAGTGAAGTTTGCCTATCTGCTGCTGGCCAAGCCGATTGTCGTCGTTCCTGCAGCAAATTCCACAGGGAATAATCCCGACTCGGAGACGGTCAAAAACGTTCGCAAGATCAGGTTGTGGTGCTTTGAAAAGCCCGAGTGCAAAGAGCTTTTTCATATTGCTTCTGATTGTGTCGTGACCGTCGAAGGTCAATTACATCACGGCATTGCGCCTTTGGATTTCTATGACATTACGATGGACATTGAAAAGATGACGGCAGGCAATTGTTCGCAGCGATAGATCTGAAATTGGCTTCCCGAATTCCATGTTTTCGTGGATAATAATACGAGGCGATTGCGTGGCCTGACCGCTTTCGTCTCCAGTAACACAATTCAGGAATTGGCAGCAGGGGCCAATCAGCCCTGCGTCGCGGCGTGTCGGGAGGATGGATTCTAAAAGAGGCATCCAAAAGGCAAACTGCTTGCCGGCCGAAGTGGCTGGCCACGTTAGAAGGAGAAGACAACAATGCGCGAGATCATCACCCTCCAGTGCCCGGAGTGCAAGAACCGGAACTACTCGACGACCAAGAATAAGAAGACGACGACTGGCCGCCTGGAGTTCTCGAAGTTCTGCAACACCTGCCGTAAGCACACGCCTCATAAAGAGACCAAGTAGTTGTCGGATATCGGTTCTTCGTTTGTCAGCTGTCTGACTGATAACGGAGCACTGAGCACGGATAACTCAACCTGGGGGAGTAAGCTCAACGGTTAAACTGTCGGTCTCCAAAACCGAACTTCTCGGTTCGAATCCGAGCTCCCCCGCCATCCTCCCGTTCTACGGGAAGGTTGGAAAGAAGTCAGAAGTAACAGAAGATTTCGAGGCGGTATTATGGCCAAGACGGTAGCGGTAGCGGAACAGCAGGCTGGAACCGGCGTACAGCAGATCAAGTCTCTGCCGGATCGCATCAGCAGCTTTCTGAGAGATGTGCGAAGCGAGATGCGCAAGGTTGTCTGGCCCACGCGTGCAGATGTCCAGTCCACGACGGTGGTGGTGATTATCACGGTATTCATCTTCGCTGCTTACTTCTGGCTGGTTGACAACGTGATTGGTCGTGCTGTCGAAGCTATTCTCGGCGCGGCGTCCAAATAGAGAATGGAGCCGCGTAGCTGCGGAGATCCCGAAACACGATGCGTGAAGAAGGCATAACGATGGCGGAAGAGCAGCAGAACCCGGAAGAGCAGAACCCCGATGTGCAGGCAGCGGCGGTAGACTCGTCCTCCGAGCAGGCAGCCGACCAGCTGGCTCCGCCGGCAAACGAGAATTTCAAGTGGTACATCATCCACGCCTACTCGGGCTTTGAGCGCAAGGTGCGCGAGTCCCTCGAAAGCCGGATTACCGCCTTCGGTCTGCAGAACAAGATCGGCCGCATCATGATCCCGACCGAGCCGGTCACCGAGGTCCGCAACGGCAAGAAGTACACGATCGACCGCGTATTCCTTCCCGGCTACGTCCTGATCGAGATGGATCTCGATAACGACCTGTGGCACGTCATCAAGAACACGCCGCGCGTGACAGGCTTCCTTGGAACCGGCGACAAGCCGGTCGCCCTCTCCGAGCAGGAAGTCAGTTCGATCATCTTCCGCTCCGACGTCTCCAAGGAGAAGCCGACCCTCAAGATCAAGTTCGAGAAGGGCGAGCAGGTACGCATCAACGAAGGCCCGTTCGCGAACTTTACCGGCGCCGTCGACGAGATCAACGAAGACAAGCAGACTCTCAAGGTGATGGTCAGCATCTTCGGACGCTCCACCCCGGTCGAGATCGAGTTCTCGAAGGTCGACAAGGTAGTCGAGTAGATTCTGCAACTGCCGGAAGTCTGGCGGCCGTAAGTGAGTTTTGGAATATTAAATTAAGCGAGACGGTCGAGAGGCCACCGCTGGAACGTAAGAGGATTTACCCGAATGGCACCGAAGAAGATTACCGGATACGTCAAACTTCAGATTGTGGCTGGCAAGGCCACCCCTGCTCCCCCGGTCGGCCCGGCGCTCGGTCAGGCGCAGGTCAACATCATGGAGTTCTGCAAGCAGTTCAATGAGCGCACCAGCAAGGACCCGGCCCTGGCCGGCCTCACTGTACCTGTCGTCATCTCGGTCTATGCAGACCGTACCTTCTCGTTCGTCACCAAGACCCCCCCTGCTCCCGTGCTTCTGCTGAAGGCCGCCGGAATCGATAAGGGCTCGGGAACTCCGAACAAGGAGAAGAAGGGCAAGGTCACCGAGAAGCAGATCCTCGAGATCGCCAAGCAGAAGATGCCCGACATGAATGCAGCTTCGGTTGAGGCCGCTGCAAAGACGATTCGTGGCACTGCTCGCTCGATGGGCATCGAAGTCGTCGCCTAAAACAGCCCTGGCTGGTTAGAGGTTTGTCATCCTGAGCAACGCGAAGGATCACTGTATTTTTCCCATGGAGTCAAGGGTGCTCCGGGAAGAAGACAGTGATCCTTCACTGCGTTAAGGATCACAAATCGGAAGATTTTCATCCAGGAGTAAGAACGGCCCTCATCTAAGCATCTCGTCAGTCTGAAAGGACACCTCCGGTTGTATTGTCAGGTCCCTTTTTGTCGAAGGTCTCGTACAGCTTCATTAGAAAAGCATGTTGACAAGTAGTTTCCGAGGAAAGCAAAATAGTTTCCATGGAAATTATTGTACCCTCCGCAAAGCATATACCAGAGCTTGAGAGCCACCTTGGGTATTGGTTACGACGGGTCTCCAACGCCGTCTCCGGCGGGTTCTCCCGTGCTCTGCATGATAAGCAGACTTCTGTTGCGGAATGGGCGCTCCTGCGCGAGCTGCATAAGCGGGGAAAAGCTACCTCAGGCGAGTTGGCCGCGAAGATGGGCCTGACCCGCGGAGCAGTGTCCAAGATTGTCGATAAGCTCAAGGCGAAAGGCTGGGTTCAAGCGGAGGGAAAAGAAGGTGACAGTCGATTCCGTGTGCTTTCTCTCACACGTGCAGGGTCGCGCAGCTTACCCGTTCTCGCCAAAATCGCAGACCGGAATGACGAGTCTTTCTTCGAATGTCTGAGCGAAAGCGAGAGAAGCATCTTCAGAGAACTGCTTGTCAAGATCGCGGAGCATAACCGCATTCACGATGTACCAACAGATTGAGGGAGAAGTGATTATGAGCAAAGCAATCGATAACCTAATGGAGGCTATGAAGCGAGCCGAGAAGATCCGGCCCCGTGTAGGTGGCTTCCCCTTCCTGGCCGAAGTCCTGAGGCAGGCTGGAGTGACACGCAATATGTGGTCGCTCCCTGGATGCCAGAGTATCTTCCTGACGCAAGATGGCCCCGTCGTCATGCAGGGCAAGCCTCTCGTCGACAGTGTTGCCGATGTACCGGTGTTTGATGAGAGAGCCCTCATTCAGGCGCTCCGCATCGATCAGGCTGGCGAAAGCACCTTCCCCGAGTTTCTCGGCGCTTCGTGGCGGGCTGGGGTCGTTCGCTATAGCGTTGACCTCGAGGCGCGCACCGTCGCCTATCATGGGTGCAACGGCGAGGAGTATATCGAAACATACCCGGCTGTCAGCCTCCGGTAGCTCCGGCCCTGGGATTCCGGTTTGTGTCCTAGGCATCCAAGTACCGCAATCAGTTTTCCCACGTTTCGTACAACCTTGTTCTCTCAGTCCTTGCTGCCGCGCCCCACGTAGCGATAGATGACGCAGAGCTCATCGCCTGTAGACCCATACTCCGTCTGCTGGGCGATCGCCTCCAGGTCGGCGGCATGGTCGTCCGGACTCATCGGCACCTGTCCCTCCCATAGCAGCTTGAAAGCAGGATGCCGCGAGATCAGGTTGCCGTGCTCTGCGTTGACGTAGAGGATGTCGAGATCGCCAGCCTTTCCCAGAAACGTGCTCTCGATGCGCCGTAGCAGTTGTTTGAGGACAGGATCTTCAAAGGGATGGAAGAGGAAGAGCAGGGTCGGCGTTGCAGGAAGCGGGAACTCCAGCGCGTCGATCTGCTCGATACGTACAGGAGCGACGGCATTCGCCGTGGGATCGGATGCATGTGCTTCTCGCCATTGTGCTGCATTCGCCGCTGCGATGGTGGCCATCGCAGGGTTCAGCTCGACGCCAATGACCTCGCGGAAGGGAAACTCGCTGGCCAGCAGAACCGCTCTTCCTTTTCCTGCACCCATATCCAGGAAGGTGTAATCAGTGATGTGATGGGTGGCCGCTGTCTGTTTCCATCGCTCTACAAGGGAGCGCAGGATCGACGGTGCTACGGCGTAATAGGCCGTGACGTGCTCGTCGTTCGGATGTCCGGTGACGAGATCGCACGCAGGCACCAGGCCGCTGGTATCGGTCCCATGCACCTGATCGAACGGATGGATCGGACCGGACGCGGGCTTGAGCAGATCGCGCGGACGAATCGGTTGCACCTTCGACTGGGTTGATTTTGAAGTCATACTCTCCTAGCGAATCTGAATCAGATTCGGATTGCCATCGAGTCCAAGAATGCGTCGTCCCGCGGACGTAATCTGCTGCGGATTCCACGCCGGCTCGTCCACAAAAACTACCGTCGTCTCGCCGGCCTCTTCGATTCCCGCCAGCCGATTACGAATCTGTGCGGAGAGCTGTGCCGCGGCCTCATCGGTCGGATTCGTCAGAGAAAATTCAACGCGGATGCGATGTTTCTGCGGAACACCTGGAATTCCGGCACCCGGGGCGTCCGGATCGGGGGTGACTTTCACCGATCTCACCAGACCAAGATCGACAATGTTGCACGGAAGGCTTGGATCGTAACAGTCTCCGAGCGCCGTTAGGATGTCCGATTCTGTCAGCATCGCTGAACTGATCATAACCGCTGGGAGAGGATCGCAGAGTGCATCGCCGGTTCTAGAAGAGATCCATGATGATCGCGAATCGCGTAGAGATTCACATCATCTGTAAATTTTTGTTGAACGCATAACACAGCATCAGAATCTCAATTCCCTGAATCGTTCCTATCCGTCATGGCGTCTGTATAGAGAAGGCTTTTCGACGGACTCTATGCGCATCTTCAAGAATCTTGTTTTATTTTCTTTTTTGGTACCCGTGTATGCGCTGAGCCAGCAGGTCTCTGCACCTGAGCCGCAATCGGGAAGAATCATCGGTACAGTAACCGATACGAACGCAGATGTTATTCCCGGAGCCACCGTCTCTTTGGTCGAAGATGGGGCTACGGCAAACTCTCCGATGGTGGTAACGACGAATCAGGATGGCGTCTTCATCCTCAAAGGGATTCGTCCCGCTGTGTTGTACCACGTCAAGGTCAGCGCACAGAACTTCGGCGACTGGACCTCTCCCGCCGTTCAGCTTACGCCCGGCCAGGATCTCGATCTCGCGGAGATCAAGCTCACTCTCGCAGTCGTTGAAACGACCGTCTCCGCAGTCTCGCAGGAGCAGCTTGCAGAAGAACAGGTGAAGGTCGCCGAGAAGCAGCGCGTTCTTGGAGTTGTTCCCAATTTTTATGTAGCGTACGACCCGCGCACCGTTCCTCTCACAACCTCTCTCAAGTACAAGCTTGCGGCGCGAACCGCCACCGACGCTGTCAGCATCGGCGGAGCAGCATTTCTCGCAGGCATCTATCAGGCATCCGATTCGACTGCATTTCAGCAGGGAGCCAAGGGATATGGCCAGCGGTTCGGGGCTGTGTACGCAACCGGCGTCACCGACATTATGATCGGGGGCGCCATCCTTCCGTCGCTCCTGCACCAGGACCCGCGCTACTTCTATCAGGGGACGGGGACAAAGAAATCACGCTTCCTCCACGCCATCTCGGCGCCCTTCTGGTGCAAGGGAGACGATGGCCGCTGGCAGTTTAATTACTCCAGCATCGGTGGCGATCTGGCATCAGCCTCGCTGTCGAATCTCTACTATCCACCCGCGGACCGAGGCGCAAGCCAGACCTTTACGAGCGTGGCAGAGGCAACGGGAGGACGGATGATTAATGCGCTTGCGCAGGAATTTATTCTTAAGCGATTCACCAGTCAGTCCGCGACGAAAGATTAGCCGGCACTTTGCAAATTCGAAACGAGTCTCCATCAGGAGTCTCCGCCCTCTTCAGGCCCTTATAGTCGTCATTCTGAGCGAAGCGAAGAATCCCTGTATTTTTCCCGTGGTGTCGAAACCATAAGGAGGAGCGCATCTTCTTGCGTGGCAAGCGAGAGTAACGCGCTCAGTGCTTGCGCTCCACCAGGTAAGTCGCCAGCGCCTTCAGCGAATCAGCTGATTTCCCAAACGGTTCAAGTGCGGCAAAGGCGTCGGCAATCAACTCTTCCGCGTCTTTCAACGATTGCTCGACTCCAAACACGGCAGGCCACGTTGCCTTAATGCTGGCCGTATCCTTGCCCGCGGTCTTTCCCAGCTCCTCGGAGCTTTGAGTTACATCCAGAACATCGTCGACGATCTGAAAGGCGAGGCCAGCCTTTTCACCGAAGATGCGCAGGCGCCCGATGGTGTCCGCATGGTGATCGTGAGCCGAGTTTGCCAACCCGTAGAGCCCTCCGGAGACGATGCTGGTCGTGATCAGGGCTCCCGTCTTGGCACGATGGATCGATTCCACCAGTTCGGCAGTCGGCGTCTTGCCCTCGGATTCGATATCGACCACCTGTCCGCCGATCATTCCGGGCGGCAGCGGGCTGTTCGGTCCTACGCCGGTCCCGATGGCCATCGAGATCTCCCGGATAATGGGGACCGTCGTCGCCGGAGGAACCGGAAGAGCAGCAAGCGTCTGAAAGGCAAGAGTCTGCAGGGCGTCCCCTGCAAGAATTGCGATTGCTTCGCCAAAGACGACGTGGCAGGTGGGCTGGCCGCGGCGGAGGTCGTCATTATCGAGCGCGGGCAGGTCGTCATGAATCAGCGAGTAGGTGTGGATCATCTCGATGGCCGCACCCAGATCGCCAGCACCCGAGGGAATCTCTCCTGTTTCAGACGTCATGCGAGCTGCCTCCATCGCAAGGATGGGGCGAAGGCGCTTTCCGCCGGCGAAGACAGAGTGTCGCATCGCGCGATGGATGGAGTGCGGCTGGGTGTCGGGAGAAGGCAGAAGACGCTCCAGAGCGGCATCGGCAACTTCGACCCCAGAGCGAAGAAGATCTTTTACGGAGAGATTCATCTGAACAATGATGATAAATCAGCCTGTACGCAGTTTCCGCGTTACGCAGCCCGGGGCTTCCGGTGATCGTACAGAATCAGCGCGATAAAGAGAAAAATGGACAGCGCGGAGCTGAGATATCCCAGCTTTTGATCCGTCATCAGCGCGTAGCGAATCTCGATCTTCGCTGGACCGGGCGGCAGGGCGATGGCGATCAGGCCGTCCCTGCGCGACAGTCGCGCACCAACAGGCGAGCCATTGCGGGTGATGTGCCAGGCAGGATAGTTCCGGAGGTTCAGGATGAGCCAGGTCGGCGCCGCGGGAGACAGGCTTAGACTGCGGGGAGCTGGGCCGGGGACGGAGGATTGAGGAGCCGCATCCGCGAAATTTCGGGATAACCAGTATCCCGGATTTTGGTGGTTAGCGAGATCGTTGTCCGCCTCTGCCGGGGTGTACTCATCCGTCGGGTCCGTTCCAGGATTTGCGGAGCGGAATACCGCCAGGCGTTCGACGACAGTATCTTCCGAATCGCAGTACTGGCGAAAAGCACGATGGCCAGGCAGTACGAAGACGGTCGTGCACAGCAGGACCATAGCTCTAGTCCGCAAGCGCACCTGGGAGAGAGCAAGCGCGAGGGCGAATCCAAAGATCGCACCTACCACGGCCAGAAAACGCCACGGGAACTGGAGAAACCGCAGCTCCGGCAGAGAATGCCAGATTGGAGCCGAGAGCGGAGTCAGCAGGAAGAGGATCGCAAGGCTGAGGACCGCGAGGATGCCAGCTCTCTGATCCTTGCCCTGCTGTTCTGAGGGGGTATCTTCAGCAGTTTCTTTGTGCCGGGTAGCGAACACGTAGATAAAGGCAAGCGCGGTCAGTCCCGTCAGCACGACCGCTACGACGGAGGCGGTGTGCAGCACGGCATCGTGCTCCGGGTCTGTGGTGTGCTGGAAGAGGAAGTTGTCCCAGGGACGCAGGCCGGGGATGAGGGCGAAGTGAATCTGGACGAATTTGCGTTCGTAGGCGGCGGGGAGCAGATAAAACCCAGTGAGTCCGAGGCCGAGCAGGGCTCCGGCGATCGCTTTGAATGCGATCTGCTGTCTGTTTTCGGAGACCAGCAGCCGAATAACGATTACAAGAGCCATTGCATAGCAACCCATCACTGCCGCCGGGGCATTCGTCAGCCAGAGCAGGGCGACAGGGGCTGCGATCGATGGAATCGTGATCCTTGGCCGAAGTGCAGCATGGAGCGCCAGTGGAAGCCACACGGCAGCTAGCAGCTCGCCATAGGCTGTCCGTTCGTAGGCGGTATAAAGCATGTACGGGTTCGCGAGATAGATTGCTCCTGCCAGGAGCGCGGCATTGGCGGGGACAAAACTGCGCGCCGTGTAATAGAGCGACAGTCCGGCTCCGGTCAGTGCGATCCAGGTGAAGGCGATGGGAGTCCAGGTCCAGGGCATAAGAAGGCCGAGGGCCGCGCCGAGCAGCCAGGAGAGCGGAGGGTAGAAGATGAAGCGCGGTTCTCCGGCGTTCCATGCAGGGGTTTCGGCCCAACGAGGATAAATGCCGTGACCAAGCTGTCGGGCGGCCTCAAACCAGCTGATCAGGTGGAAGTCAAAGTCGTGCCCGCAGGAGCACCCGCGAAGGATAAGCGGTGCAATCGCAATAAGCGCGGCCAGGGGAATGACGAGCAAGGGCCGGCGGTCTCGGAGCATGGATTCAGGGTACCGCGATGGGAGGCTAGCTGTGGCGATAGATCATGTCTGTGGCAAATGGGTGTGTGTCATTCCGAGTGGAGCGCGTGAGCGCGGAATCGAGGAACCCCCGCATTTTGCGGATGCCGGTTGAGATCATTCGCCTCACTTGAGGGATTGTGGCTGTGCCGGCAAATGCGGGGGGCTCTCCGCTACGGCCCTTTGGGCCTACGGTCGAGATGACACTTTGCATAAAGTAAGTCACTTTTGCATGCGGTTGATGTGAGTTGGATTGGCTGCCGAGTAGGGAAGCAGATCTCTCCGCTGCGGCCCTTCGGGCCTCCGGTGGAGATGACACTTTTTACGGCAGATCTGAAGAGTGCTTGATGCGGTAATCTCTGCCTTCCTGCGAGTGCAATCCATGAAGGTTCCGGTGATGAGACCTCATCGGACCACCTACTGCGGTTGCAGGGTGAGGGTGTGCCGGGTTACGGCATTGACCGCAGGGGTGGTGAAGGGCATCGGGAAGGTGGTTCCGTTGTACCAGGCGGGCCACTGGTCCATAAACCAGGGGCTCAGGATATTTCCGGACTCGCCTAGCACGAGGTTGAAGGTGGAGCGGTCGAGGTCCGAGAGATCGGCGGTAAAGCGCTCGGACGGCCCGAAGGTCCGGTTGACCTGCTTGATGGTGCTGCCGTCTCCGCTGAGGGGTTGGACGCCGGTGCCGATGGGGTTGTGGATGAGGGTACGCAGAATGGCCGATTTGGAGAAGATGGGATGCTCCAGATCGATGGGATACGCGCTGCCATGTTTCCAGTGCGACAGGTCGCCCGGCGCGTGTGCGTTCGCCAGACCCCGTGCGACGGCTGCCGTCAGAAGCTCGTTCCAGTTGGTGAATCCGGGTGGAAGCCAGCGGTCGGGCGTGTGCATGATGATCTGCTCGGCGGCGTAGCTCTTTTCGCCCCAGCTATAGAGCTTCCATAGAGGTACGGACTGCCCCTGCGGAGTGCTGTGCTGCTCAGCTCCAAGACGAGGTTCCAGGATGAGCTGCCAGAAGGCCTCCATCGCAGCATTCACAATGGGAGGGGCCGGAGAGCTGGCATCGACCTGACCGTTCCATTTGCGCAACAGGTCGGCGGCCTGATGCAGGCGCTTATCCTGCGTCGTCGAGTGGTCGATCGAATAGGCCAGCCGTTGCGCGACATTGTGATCAAGATCGGAATAGATGTCGGTCTGAAGGCTCAGCATATCGGCAGCGGTCAGGTGATCGCGGCCCAGCAGAACCTTCCAGATGCGTTCGTTGCGATACGGCGCTGCCCAGTCGAAGGTGATTGGGTACTGGTAGTTGTTCGGGGTGACGCGCGAGTTGGCGGTCGCCAGAACGCCGCTCTGGGGATCGAACGACTGTGGGAGCAGAACGAACGGGATGTACCCCAGCCAGTCGTAGTGGCTTGTCACAGCATCGACCGGCACAGGACTGAGTGGCGAGGTCGGGGCAGGAGGAGGGGCCGAATCCGCTGCGGATGGACTGGGCTGCGTTGGGGTGGTTGGGGCGACCGGAACCATCGACGGCGCGAGAGGATTGCCGCGAATTGGTATGGTTCCGACGGCGTGATATCCAATATGTCCCTGATCGTCGGCGTAGACCACATTCTGCGAAGGGCCGCCGAAGCCGGCAAAGGCGGAGAGGAAGCTGGGCCAGTCGGTCGCTGAGGCGATCTGGAACAGAGGAGCCGAGAGGGTTGCAGGATCGTAGATGGTCCATCGCAGCGCAAGGGAACGCTTCTCCGTCGGGAGCAGGGGAGAGATGATGGGCGTGGGCATGCCGCTGTGTAATGTCGAGGTGACGTCGAGCTCCACATCGGGCTTGCCTCGTACGTGGATGACCTCCGACTGATGCAGGACGGAGTGCCAGGCGCCGTCGGCCGATTCAAACTCCTGAGAGGCCCCGGAGCCGCGAAGGTGTTCGATGAAGACGTCCTGGACATCGGCGCCGAGATTGGTGAATCCCCAGGCAACGTGGTCGTTGTGGCCGACGATGACGAAGGGCAGTCCGGGCAGGGATGCTCCGGCGACATGGAAGCTGCCGGAAGGTGCGGGAGCGGCAAGGTCGGTTTGATACCAAATGCCAGGGACCCGGAGGGTCAGGTGCATGTCATTGGAAAGTAATGGTTTGCCGGTAGCAGTCCGACTGCCAGAGACGACCCAGTTGTTGGAGCCGGCGATGCAGGAGTCGCACGCCTGCGGCCGAAGCTGGCGGGCGAGAGCGAGGATGTCGGCCGCAGAGGCGGTGGGCAATGCAGGTTGCCGCAGCTTTGTCTGGGATTCATCCAGCGGAATATCGGGAAGATCCTGCGGGGCGGTGAGGTCTATCGTGGGCTGCTCGGGAGGATGGTCGCGCCATGAACCGACCGGATACAGGTCGGCCATCTGCTCGGGAGAAAGGCGGGAGGCGATCAGCTCGCGGCTCAGCTTGACTGCAAAGCGGTTGGTGAGGTCCTGGTACATGGAAAGCCCTACGAGCAGGGAGTCGCGAGGCGTCCACGGAGCTGGAGAGTAGCGAAGCACCCGGAACTCCAGCGGGAGATGCTTCTGCTGCAGGGCGATGGAGGCGTTCACGCCACGGGCGTAGACCTCGAGATAATGAAGCTGGTCTTTTGGAATCGCCGAGACGGCGCGGTCTGCAGTAGAACGGAGCTGCAGGTAGCGCTGGATGCGATCGTGTTCCAGAAGGGACGGGCCCATAACTTCCGCAAGCTCGCCGGCGGCATGGCGGCGAAGCAGGTCCATCTGAAAGAGACGGTCCTGGGCAGTGACAAAACCCTGGGCGAAGACAAGGTCGTCGAGCGATGCGGCACGGATGTGAGGTACTCCGTGCACATCCCGCTGAACGGCGACGGGCGCGGAGAGGCCGGGAACAGCGAGCGCACCGTCGACCTGGGGAAGCGAAATTTTGAGAATATGCTGCACGTAGCTGCGAGCAGCGAAGAAGGCGGTCAGGCCAAGGATGAGCAGAATGGGGACAGCGATGGTGAGTAACCGCGGTAGAGCCCGGGGCGGGCGAGACTGGGGTCGCACGTTACGCTGGATCAACCGCGGTTCATTGTTCTGTTCAGAAAAGCTCATCTCTATCGAGAGTCTAAATGTAGGACGTAAGCGGAACCGGTCTGGAAGTCCCTTTTGCAGGAACGAGGGCGACACGATGCCGTGGAATTTGGTTAACTGGGCTTAGGAAAGACAATCAGCACAGAAGGAGAGAACTTTGGATTCAGTTGCCAGTCTCCACGCAGTAGAGAGAGCTGTACTGCTGTTACTGGTCATGGTGGCAGCCTTTGCCGTGATGGCGAACAGGCTGAAGGTGCCGTATCCCATTGTGCTGGTGCTGGCCGGGCTGGGGTTGAGCTTTGTGCCGCACATGCCCCGGATTCCGCTGGATCCGAATCTGGTCTTTGTGATCTTCCTGCCTCCTCTGCTCTATGCGGCAGCGTGGACGGTCTCGTGGCGGGATTTCCGAAGACACCTGTTGATTATCTCCCTGCTGGCCATCGGGCTGGTCGGCTTTACGGTATGGGGTGTCGCGGAGTTTTCCGATCACTTTATCTCCGCTCTCGACTGGAAGGCAGGCTTTCTCCTGGGGGCCATCCTGTCGACGACGGATGCGATCGCGGCGACCTCCGTGGCGAAGGCGCTGGGGCTGCCCCGTCGGATCGTCGACATCCTCGAGGGGGAAAGCCTGCTGAACGACGCGACCGGCCTTCTGGCGCTGGAGGTCGGGTTGCGTCTACTGGAGCAGGGAAACCTGCCCACGGTGGGAGAGGGCGCGTTGCGCCTGACCTATCTAATTGTTGGCGGCCTCGTCATCGGACTGCTCATCGGGGTTCTCGTATCGTTCCTTGAAAGACTGATCGATAACGGGCCGGTGGAGCTGGTTCTGAGCCTGATCGTTCCTTATGCCGCTTATCTGGCAGGCGAAGAAGCAAGGGCGTCGGGCGTTCTGGCCGTGGTGGCCGTGGGGCTTTACCTGAGCCGCCAGAGTCCCCGCATCTTCTCGCCCGCTGTTCGCATTCAGGTGATGGGCGCGTGGCAGGCAATGACGTTTGTCCTTAACGGGATCGTCTTCCTGCTGATCGGTCTGCAGATGCCTTATGTGCTGGCGGGGATCGAAGGCGGCTTCAGCAAGTCCACCCTGGTGGAGTATGGAGCCATCTTCAGCGCGATGCTGATTGCGTTGCGACTGATCTGGGTTACACCGGCGATCCGGTTTTCAAACTGGATCCAAAGCCTTCGACATCCGGAGGAGGAGCGGGTCACTCCGCGTGAGAGCTTCGTGATTGGATGGACCGGAATGCGCGGCGTCATCGCGCTGGCGGCAGCGCTCTCTGTGCCGGAGGTAGTCAACGGCGCCGAGTTCCGGCAGCGAAACCTGCTGGTGTTTCTCACATTCTCCGTGATCCTGGTCACGCTGGTGCTGCAGGGGCTTACTCTGCCTTCGGTGATCCGTGCGCTTGGGCTTGCGGGAGAGGAAGGGATCGAGCCGGAGGAGCGGTATGCCCGTGAGCAGGCTTTCAAGAACGCCATTGCATACCTGGAAGAAGGACGCCTCACCGCCGCAGATGGCCTCGAGCACGCCTACGATGACCTGATCGACCGCTATGAACACAGGCTGGCGGAGGTGACCGAGGAGGAGGGACATGGAGCTTCAAAGGCTGAGGTGTATCACACCCTAAGCCGGGAGGCCCGCGCGGCGGTACAGGTGGAGCGCAGGACGATTATTCACCTCCGCGACGAGGGTCTGATCAGCGATGACGTGCTGCGAAAGCTGGAGCGGGGACTGGACCTGGAAGAGACGAAACTCAGCTCGTAGACGGAGGCGGAGGCTCTGGGCTGGCGGGAGCCTCGACGTCTGCAGGCATGAGCGAGGCGTAGCTCTCCTTGTTGCAAGGCAGTGTGAGGTGGATGACGGCGGCCATCAGGAGCAGCGGAATCAGGCAGAAGATGCTTCCCTCAGGGCCGGTAGCTCCGCCGCTGAGCAGAGGTGCTCCTGCAGGATGTGTCTTGAGCAGGCGGTGATCGAAGAGCGCTCCTGAATCGGAGACGCCGAAGAGGACGGACTGGCCGTAGTCCCATGCGGCGTGAAGCCCGACAGCCCACCAGAGCGATCCGGTTCGCCAGAGGCTGAAGCAGAAGACGAGAGAGGCGGCTCCGGCGCAAACAAGTCCGGCGGGACTCTCGCCAGGGTTCGAACCGTGCACGGCTCCAAAGCCGAAAGAGACAACGATGGCGGCGATCCAGAAGCCCACCGTGCCTGGGGCAGGGTTGCCGGGCAGAACCTCTGCAAATCCGGAGAAGCCGCGGGAGAGTGTGTACTGCAGATAGCCGCGAAAGAGATACTCCTCAAAGAAGCCGATGGCGAGAAAACCGGGAATCCAGAGGATGAGGTAGCGGGCTACGTCCTTGCCGTAGAGCATACGGCCGTCGATGACAAGCAGCCCGGACTTCAGCAGGATAAGGACGAGGAGAGAGATGGCGGCGAGCCCGACGACGATACCGTAGAGCAGCCGCGATGTCTTGCGATTTCCTCCCAGGCCGTAGACGGAGAGCGGCCGGCGCTCGATCTTCGACATCACCCCCGTCACGATCGCGATGGCGAGGAAGAGGGCGATCTCCGAGACGAAGACTGCCAATGGGTCAGGGTTCTGAGCCATTCCATGACGGGGGATCAGATGTCCGGCACGTAGAACGGCGGTGATTCCCATGCTCAGGATAGCGAAGAGAAAGACGGCGATCAGCAGGCTCCAGCCGGCGCGTAGTCCATGTGGCCCGACGAAGATGGAAGAGCTACGGTGCGCGGGAGAGGTGGAGACAGGAAACTCGGACAAACGGACCTCGAACAGGAGATTTCAGGAGAGGATAAAGGAAAGTGAGGTCGGGATGAAGTCGCCTTCCTGAATCTCTCACGGGATCAGGGCTCTGGCGGTGAATCGGATATGCTAGATGCTTTGAGCGCGCGTCCGAAGCGTATCTGATCAACGAGGGAATTCAGTTTGGATTGCAAGGTTTTTTATCACGATAAATGTTTCGATGGGGCGTGCTCGGCATCGGTGTTTTCGCGGTTTTACCGTGAGTGCGTGAAGACAGGGGCGGAGTTTTCCTACCAGGGACTGGTGCATCGCGCGGGAGCCTTGTTTGATGAGAGCCAATTTATCGATGGCGATAACGCAATCGTCGATTTCAAGTACTCAGCCTCGAAGAAGGTGACGTGGTGGTTCGATCATCACCTGAGCGCGTTCCTTACCCCTGAGGATCAGGCCGACTTCGAGCGTGGCCAGACGGACGGTTCGCAGACGATGCGCAAGTTCTATGACCCCGGCTATACGTCGTGTACCGGCCTGATTGCAGATATCGGAGCTGCGAAGTTCGGCTTCAACGTCGAGCCGCTGCAGGAACTGATCTACTGGGCGAATATTGTGGACGGCGCGAAGTACGACAACGCTACCGCGGCAGTCGAGATGGCTGCCCCGGCCATGAAGCTGACGATGGTGATCGAGAGCACGCAGGATGAGTTGCTGGGCCAGAAGCTGATTCCGCTGCTGACGGAGATGCCCCTGCAGGAGGTTCTCGACCAGCCGTTTGTGCAGGAATCGCTGGGGCCGCTGATGGAGCGGCACAAGGCTGCGCTCGAGCTGATACGGGAGCGGGCTTCGGTGGAGCGAGGCGTCATCACCTTCGATATCACCGACCATCCCACCGAGGGATACAACAAATTTATTCCGTACTATCTCTTCCCGGATGGGACGTACAATGTCGGCCTGAGCAAGTCATCCTTCCGGACGAAGGTGGCTGTGGGCACGAATCCCTGGACGACGCTGCCGGCAGAGAAGCTGGCCAATGTGGCCACGATCTGCGAGCGCTATGGTGGCGGAGGACACGCCAGGGTCGGCGCGATCAGCTTTCCTCCGGATCGGGAGGAGGATGCCCGCAAGGCGGCGCAGGAAATTGTAGCCGAGTTGCGAGAGCGGGAGACGACTGGCTGAGCGCCAAGCAACCGGAGTCCAGCGCCAGGCCTCAGAGAGGTTGGAGGTGTTTCGATGAATCATATCCTGTGGGGTGGAATTGGGGTCGCTCTTCTGATTGTGATTGTCGTGGTGACGATGGCCAAGACCAGGTGGGGACGATTGAAGGTGCATGAGCCTGCTCCTCCGCATCCGAACCGAGGCAGGGTAAGCGGGCATGAGGATGACTGAAGCTGCTGCGGGTTGCCGATAAGGCTGGCTTTCACCATGTGGGAATGAGATGGTTGGATTTAATCGCAGATCCTTCGACTGCGGCTGCCTTCGCTGAGGATGACACCTCTTATAAGTAATGCGGCCGGATTTCTCGTTTACGCCTTGTGTAGACCTGTACAGTCGTCATCCTGTGCAAACGTGAAAGGTCCCTGTATTTTTCCCGGAGCACCATAGACGTCACAGGCAAAATACAGGGATCCTTCACTACGTTCAGGATGACGACGAATCGGAGAGGCTCCGGGAAGCTTCTACGGTTTCACCTTTGAAAAGAGGTCCAGCTTGGTGATGTCGTTGAAGATCACCATGGCGGCGAAGACCAGGATGCAGACGAAGGCGACCTGGTAGACGCGCTCCTTGAGCTGCTGGTTGAGGTCGCGACGCATGATGGATTCAACGATTAAGAAGAGGATCATGCCTCCATCCAGGATGGGGACAGGGAGCAGGTTGAAGATTCCCAGATTGAGCGAGATGTAGGCCATCAGGCCGATCAGGGGCATCCAGCCGGGCATTGCGGCTGCTTCATGAATCTGCTGTCCGATTCCGATGGGTCCCGAAAGCGAGCGCACCGAGACCTGGTGGGTGAACATCCTCTTCAGGACCTCCACGATCAGCATGGAGCCCTTCTTGTTGAACTCCCAGGAAGCGACCACTGCCTTACCGAACGGCAGCCGCTGCACCTTAACAGGGGGTTGGACGGGATAGAAACCCAGACGGTAATCCTTGGAGCCGTCTCCAGCTTCAGCAAGTTGCGGGGTGATCTGGATGGGAACCGTCTGGCCATCGCGTCCGACGACGAGGGAGGCGGGTTTTCCAGCCTGATCCTGCAGGTAGGCCAGCAGAGCAGGCACGGAATGAAGATGAAGCCCATCGATGGTAACGATTGCGTCGCCCGGCTTAAGGCCCGCCCGGGAGGCAGGCATGTTTGGCTCAAGAGCGTTCACTTTGACCGGAACGTTCTGCATCTTGGGGATCAGACCCAGGCGGTCGAGCGCGAAGTTGTCGGGGCCGCCCTTGGACTCGACGAAGAGCTTGGTATCGACCCGCTGGCCGTTGTGCATGTATGAGAAGGCGATATTGTGGTTCAGGTTGAGGACGGAACGGATGGCAACCTGATCCCAGGTCGGGTTCTCGACGGTGTCGTAGTGAACGATCAGATCGCCGGACTGGATTCCGGTGCGCGAGACAGGGGTGTTGATCGGGATGTAGTCGGTGAGGGCTGGACCGGAGATGTACTCCTGCACCTCGTTGTGAAGCATGGAGACGCCGGTCATCAGTCCCAGAGCGAGAATGAAGTTGGCGAAGGGTCCGGCGAGCGCGACCAGTACCCGCTGCCAGCGAGGATGGGCGTTGAAGTCTCCAGGATCGGTCGGGGCTTCTCCGGGGTTGTCACCCGACATCTTGACGTAACCGCCAAGGGGAAGAAGAGAGAGCCGGTAGTCGGTATCGCCGCGGCGGAAGCCGATCAGGCGCTTGCCAAAGCCGATCGAGAATGTCTCCACACGGATGCCGCAGAGCTTGGCGACGGCAAAGTGGCCGAATTCGTGCACCAGCACCATAATGCCGAGCACGATACCGAGTTGAATGATTGTGGACATGGGAGAGTGGAGACCTCGCTCAAAGAATCAATATGTCTTATTGGAGTACACCGGAGAACTGAGGAGCGATCACCTCGCGGGCGCGCACTCGCGCACGAAGATCAGCATCAAGCACGTCTTTGATAGACGAAGGTGTACGGCTCGAGGTTTGCTTCAGCACCTCTTCTATTGTACGTGGGATGCCGAGGAAGGGAATGCGACCTTCGAGGAAGGCGGCGACGGCAATTTCGTCGGCGGCGTTGAGGGCGATACAGGCCTCTCCGCCGGTCTGGGCGGCCTCATAGGCGAGCCGCAGGCAGGGGAAGCGGTTGAGGTCAGGCGCGGCGAAGTCCAATTGGTTCAACGCGGCGAGGTCAAACTGGAGCCCTGCCGCAGGGGTTGCATCGACACGCTCAGGGTAAGCGAGGGCGTAAAGGATGGGCAGACGCATGTCCGTGACAGAGATCTGGGCGAGGATGCTGCCGTCGACGAACTCGACCATGGAGTGCACGGTCGACTGCGGGTGGATGGAGACACGGACCTGGGCGGCGGGTAGGGAGAAGAGGCGGCAGGCCTCGATGACCTCAAATCCCTTATTCATCATGGTGGCGGAGTCGATGGTAATGCGCTGACCCATCACCCAGGTGGGATGCTTGAGAGCCTGGGCAGGAGTGATGTGTTCAAACTCGGCCAGCGGAGTATTGCGGAAGGGGCCTCCGGAGGCCGTCAGCCAGATCTGCCTGACCTCGGATGCTTTACCGCCGCGCATGCACTGGTGAACGGCGTTGTGCTCGGAGTCGATGGGGAGCAGGGCGACGTTGTGCTCTTTTGCGGCTGCCATGACGAGCTCGCCGGCGGCGACGAGGCACTCCTTATTGGCGAGGCCGATCGTCTTGCCTGCCTTGATCGCGGCGTAGGTGGCCTCCAACCCGGCGACTCCAACGATAGCGGAGACAACGAACTCGACCTCGGTCAGAGTGGCAACGTGGACTGTTCCGGCCGTCCCGTAAACGACTTCGATTCCGGTGATTCCGGCGGCTGCAAGGCGCTGCTCGAGAATCGCGGCCAACTGCTCAGTAGCGATCGAGATGACCTTGGGACGCCACTGCAGGCACTGCGCGAAGGCGGCATCGATGTTCTGGCCTGCGGCCAGGGCGATCGGCTGGTAGCGATCGGGAAAGGATTCGCAGATAGAGAGGGTCGAGGTGCCGATGGAGCCGGTCGAACCGAGAATGGCGAGCTTTTTCACGAGGTCTATTTTCTCAGATCCGCGAACGAAAAAGTCTCTCAGAATCTGCCGAGACCGAAGTAGTCCTTGAGGAGAAGCGCGAACCAGAGGACGGGGGTGGCGACCAGAAGGGCATCGATGCGATCGAGGATTCCTCCGTGCCCCGGAAGCATGGTTCCCGAGTCTTTGACGCCAGCGCCACGCTTTACGGCGGATTCGAGAAGATCGCCGATCTGCGCGGCGATGTTGAGGATTGCTGCGAGGACAAGTGTCTGCCAGATGGGTTCCGAAATATGCAGGATGAGGTTACCGCGAGCTGTTAGAGAATCGCTGATCCAGAGGAGCAGCGCTGCTGCGACCAGGCTGCCACCGATAGAGGCGAAGGCGCCCACCCATGTCTTGCCGGGACTGATGCGGGGGGCGAGCTTGCGTTTGCCGAAGGCGCGGCCAACGTAAAGCGCGGCGATGTCGCCGGACCAGACACAGATCATCAGAAAGACAACCAATGCCGGACCATCCTCCTGCTTCCACAGCATGGGAACCAGCGTGAGGGGATAGGCGATCCAGATGAGGCCGAAGAGACCTTGCGCGGTATCGGGAAGGACCTGGATGAGCGGAGCGCGAAAGCCGTTCCAGGCAAAGAGCAGCAGGGTGAGCGCGCTCAGGACTGGAAGCTGCGCCTCGACGGGGAAGTTGGGCAGGGTGACGACAAAAGCAAGCGCTGCACCGAGAGCCATCCACCAGAGGGGGATACGGAGTTGAGCGCCGTGCGCTTCGGCTCCGACGGCAGCAAGCTTCAGGTACTCATAGACCGCCAGCTCCGCCACGATGGCAGCCGCAAGGGTGATCATCCAGAGCTGCCCGAAGAAGATAAGTCCAAAGACGACAAGGATCAGGACGATGGCGGTAAGGATTCGCTTCATAGAGAAACCATGACAAGTATAGCCGTCAGTTATTTTGTTTATGAATGATCTTGACATATAAAGATATATCTTGATACGTTTCAAAACATGAGAAACCAATATCACCATGAATGCTTTCGAGGATTCCGCGGAGGAGATGACTTTCGCGGTTGGAGAGAACACTTACAGCAACGCTTTGGAGCCGGTGCCGGCGACTTCGGGCGGGGACGACACGGCGGCCGAGGAGGACCGAGAGGCTTTGGAGGACCGTTGGGCGGACGGATGTTCGGCTCGGGCGATCTTCGCTATGTGATCCTGCAGCTCATCTCGGAGAAGCCGAGCCACGGATACGAGATCATCAAGTTGATCCAGGAGCGGCTTGGAGGAACCTATGCTCCCAGTCCCGGCGTGGTCTACCCCATGCTGACGATGCTGGAGGAGATGGGCCACATCACTGGCACATCCGAGGGCGCGCGCAAGCAGTACGCCATCACCGACGAAGGCGCGAAAGCTCTTGCGGAGAACAAGGAGATGGTGGACGCACTGTTCGCCCGTATCGACCATCTGCGCCAGGAGTATGCCCGGCAGCGGCCGCAACAGATTGAGCGGGCGGTCGAGAATCTCCGGATGGCTCTGCGGATGAAGATGGGCTCGCTGACGACAGAACAGATCCACGCCGTCACGGACATCATCGATAATGCTGCGAAACAGATTGAGAGGATCGGATGAGTTCGTACCGGTACCGGGTGACGGTGGAGAAGCTGAGCGACGCCAATGGCGAGGCGGTGCATGGTCAGAGCCTCAGCTTCTACGCCACCAATCACGACGACATTCTGGCGATCGTGGAGAGGCTGCAAACGAAGCTTCCGTTCGAGTCAGGGACGGTGGCCGCGCTGGGCGTTGGGCTGAGGCTCTTCAGCGAAGTGGCGCTGATGCGGGGGAACGATCCATTGTTTGCCCAGGTTCGCCCAGCGCTGCGTGATTTTATTCAGCAGTTGAAGATTGCACCCGAGCGGCCGCCAGCTGGAGCGCAAACGAGTTAGCTCTCGTACTGTGCTCCAGCACAATACAGGGGTTCTTCCGTTCGGCTCGCTCAGAGGCAGAAGGACGATCGGGTCATTACTCTGGAATGGCGATGGATCTAACGGCGGGAGAACTCACGCGGGGAGAGCTCGTTGGCGATTTCGTTTTCTAGCTCGGAGACGGGCTGGAGGGTGTCGATCTTCTCGTCGGAGTTTTCATTGAGTCCGCCGAAACGGCGGTCGCGGCGCTGATAGTCGGCGATGGCTTCGAGCAGGTGGATTCCGCGGAAGTCCGGCCAGAGGCGGTCGGTAATGAAAATCTCAGAGTAGGCGATCTGCCAGAGCAGAAAGTTAGAGATGCGCTGCTCCCCGGAGGTTCGAACGATCAGGTCGGGGTCGGGCATGGCTGCCGTGTAAAGCGCGCGGGAGATGGTGGACTCGTCGAGAGAATCGAGTGCGCCTGCGCCGAGCAGGTCCTCGACCGAGCAGCCACGGCCATGGGCCTCGGTGGTTAGGTCGGTCAGGATGCGGCGAACGGCATCGACGATCTCGGACCTGGCACCGTAGTTGAGGGCGAGCGTCAGGGTCGTACCGGTGTTCTTCGCAGTCGACTCCATCGCCCACTGCATCGTGTCCTGTACCTCCTGGGGGAGGTCGTAGGTACGGCCGATGTAGGCCATGCGAACGTTGTTGTCGTTCATTCGCTTGACGTTGCCGATCAGGTAGCTCTTGAGCAGCTTCATCAGGAAGCTGACCTCGGACTTGGGCCGGCGGAGATTGTTTTCAAGCGAAAATGCGTAGAGCGTCAGAAACGGGAGGTTGATGCGGGAGGCTGTCTCGACGACATACTGCACGCTTTCGGCCCCCTGCTGATGGCCAAGGAAGCGCTTGAGCGCACGTTTGCCCGCCCAGCGTCCGTTGCCGTCCATGATGATGGCGATGTGCTGGGGGATTCGGTCGGGATCAAGTTGCCGGTAGACAGCCTGTTCCTCAGCGGAAAGCTCGTGTACGCGGCTTGGCAAACTGGACGGCAAATACTACCTCACAAAGCATGACGCTAGCACACCGGAGTGCCAGGCGCAATGAACGCACCTTTGTGGAAAGCAGGATCGGGCGAGATAGGACTGGGGGAGCGGAGCGTGCCGCGCTCGTGGAAGACTTGCCACTGCGCGGCACGTAGGAGTCTTAGTGCAACCTGTGCAACATTATGCAGTTACGCGGTGCGGCGTCGGCCTGCGGCCAGTTCGCGAACGTGATTCAGGAAGATGGAGCGCTGCAGGGCGTCGAGTTCCGAGACATAGGCGGCGATCTCTGCCAGGAAAGGATCGTTCATCAGCACGGCCGTCTCGTCCCGCTGGCGGGTCTTGGGGTCGCGCAGCAGGGTAGAGATGTCCACCTGCAGGGCCTTGGCCAGACGGTCGAGAGAGGAAAGCGTCGGCATCGCCTTGCCATTTTCGATCTTCGAGATATAGGTGCGCGGCACGTTCATGCGCGCGGCCAGCTGGCGCTGCGAGAGATTGCGCACCTGGCGCAGCTCCCGGACAGCGGTTGCCACCTGCAGGCCATCGCTGGAGGCTGTGGACTGGGTCACGATAGAAAGCGGGGCTGCTGCCGGCTCGGGCTCTTCGACCTCGAGCGATTTGTGGCAGCGGCGGCACAGCGAATTGGCTGTGCGGAACTGGACCAGGCTGCAGTGGTCACAGCGCAGGACCTCGCGCTGCTCGACAGGTGCCATCATGGTTGCCATAAGTTGTCTTGACGCGGGCGGACCCAGAGCAAGGACCGCGACCCATGTCCGATAACGGAGCAATAGGATGTGCCTAGAGTGACACTGGGGTTCCTGAGGAGTCAAGAGGAAAACGGACGATTCTTAGTAGAATGCCGGGAAAAACCAGAAGAGAACCAAAGTAGTAACTTGTACACAGCGCCGGAAGGTGCACCGGCGAAGGAGAACGAACATGGGTTACGGAAGGCCCGACGCCTTACAACTGCTTGAAGAATGGACGAAGAGCGAGTCACTTCGTAAGCACGGCCTGGCAGTCTCCGTCTGCACGGAGGCGTATGGCCGACGTGAGGCCGAGAGGCTGAGGTTAAGCGGCGCCGAGGCGGATGCTTTCATCGAGACCTATGCCTGCGCAGGCTTGCTGCACGATATGGACTACGAGCGGCATCCGTCGCTCGAGGAGCATCCATTTGTCGGGGTGAAGCACCTGCGCGAGCTGGGCTGGCCGGAGACAGTGCTCAATGCGATTCTGGCGCATGCGGATTATTCCGGAGTGGCGCGGGCGTCGCATCTGGAGCGGGCTCTGTTTGCGTGCGATGAGCTGGCAGGGTTTCTGACGGCGTGCGCACTGGTGAAGCCGACGAAGTCCATCCATGACGTCGAGGTCGCAGGCGTGAAGAAGAAGATGAAAGACAAGGCTTTTGCCCGGGCGGTGAAGCGCGAGGATATTACGGGCGGAGCGGAGCTGCTGGGGATTCCGCTTGAGGAGCATGTGGGGAATTGTTTGCAGGCGATGCAGGAGCGGGCTGGGGAGTTAGGGCTATGAAGAATGCAACGGCCATCAGAGGAATTATGGCCTTCGTCGTGATGGTCATAACATTTGTGGCAGTGTTCTTAGCTATCTTTGTGCCGCTGCTGCTCTATGCCATACACATTGCACCACATGATGGACAGGGAGGGATGGGTGGTTTCTTCTTAGGTCTTCCTGTTGCATCAATTGCGGCGCTCATTTCTGGCCCATGTAGTTTTGTTTGGATGAGCAAACGAAAATGGTTGGAGCGTCAGGCAGGATGACTCTTTAGATATTTAAGGATGAAGTGTGAGCGACACGAGAAGATCGCAGAACTTCTTGCGTTTCTTGCACCGATCCGGATAATCCCACTGCCCGCGTGGCGTCTTCGATGACGATGCACTCGAAGCCTGTCGCAACTCCGTCGATAGCGGAGTAGCGAACGCAAAAATCGTATGCCAGCCCGCAGAGGAAGAGCCGCTTCAGTCCGCGTTCGCGCAGGTAGCTGGCGAGGCCGGTGGGGGTGGTGTGGTCGTCTTCGAGGAAGGCGGAGTAGCTGTCGATGTGGCGGCGGAAGCCTTTGCGGAGGATCAGCTCGGCGTGGGGGAGGTTGAGGCCGGGATGAAAATCGGCTCCGGGGGTGCCCTGGACGCAGTGATCGGGCCAGAGAGTTTGCGTTCCGTAGTCGAGCTCTGTAGTTTCGAATGGCTGCTTGCCGGGGTGGGATGAGGCGAAGGAGATGTGTCCGGCGGGGTGCCAGTCCTGCGTGAGGATGACGTGCTCGAAGCGTTGGCCGAGTTGGTTGATGAGGGGGACGATCTCGTCTCCGCGCTCGACGGCGAGTGCGCCGCCGGGACAGAAGTCATTCTGCATGTCGATGACGAGGAGGGCGTCGGTGGGGCCAAGGGAGATCATTGAGCTCTGATGATAAGAGAACGGTTCGAGCTTTGCTCGAATATCCCACACATGCTTCGCATGTATGGGGCACCCGTCACCCTACACCCTGTCATTCGGACCTGCACTTTGGCACTCGGCTCGCATATCCCACCTTGGCCGCTTCGCGGCGAAGATGGGGCACCCGGACCCAATCACCCGCACCCTGTCACCCGGTATTCGTTACTTTGGCTTGCCTGTGGTGTTCTGGATGGTTCGGATACGGATGTCGGTTTGCTGGCAGGTTTTATCTTTGCAGATTCCGGCGATCCAGACCTCGCCGTCTCCGAGCATGGCTCCCTGGTCGTTGACGAAGAGGGTTTCGTACTTCTGATTCTCGATGACATCCGCGATATGCGGCGTGATGACCTGGTCGTAGCGTTCGACGAATACCTTCGGGGTACGGATGATGAGGGCGTCCGGTTTGTGAGGATTGATGGTGATGGGGTAGCTGACGATTGCGGCGACGGCTGCGGCGTCGTGTTTCTGGACGGACTGCTGGAGCGTGGCGAGGATCTCCCGCACTCTGGCCGGGTCGCCTACGTTGGTGGAGATGGACCGATCGATTGCTGCGGTGTTGGGCTGAGGGGGAGCAGCGGCAGGCTGCGTTGATGCGGCAGCGGGAGGGTTTGCCGGTCTCTCTGACGGCGCGGCGGACTGACGACAGCCGAACGTGGTAGATGCCAGGATGAGCAGGCTGGCTAGACAGGTTGTGCTCCGCATAGAACCCTCCGCAGAGACAGGGTACACGGAGCGGTGTCGGAACTGCGTGCATCGCGATGGCGTTCGCATTGACTAAGATGCTATGTTGACGAGTCTTTGAGAGGCGGTGCCGATGACGGAGGACCGAGGGTCGGAGGGACAGCTGGAGTCGAAGCTGGATGCGAACGGGACACGGTTCACCGCGAATCGGGCAGCGCTGCTGGCGTTGCTGACTGCCATGCGCGAGCAGGAGGCGGTGATCCGGCGGGGCGGTGGCGCGAAGGCCGTTGAGGCACAACATGCGAAGGGACGTCTGACCGTGCGGGAGCGGCTGGCGCTTCTGCTGGATGAGGGGACGGAGCTTCTGGAGCTTGGCTTGTGGGCGGCGCACGGGATGTACGAGGAGTTCGGCGGCGCGCCGGGAGCGGGAGTCGTCACGGGCCTTGGCCGTGTGAGCGGCAGGCTGTGCATGATCGTCGCCAACGACGCGACCGTGAAGGCGGGAGCGTTCTTCCCGATGACGGCGAAGAAGGTTCTGCGCGCCCAGACGATTGCGCTTGAAAATCGAATCCCGACGCTGTACCTGGTGGACTCCGCCGGGGTGTTTCTGCCGCTCCAGGAGGATGTGTTTCCCGATCAGGACGACTTCGGGCGTGTGTTTCGCAATAACGCCGTGATGAGCGCGCTTGGGGTTCCGCAGATTACGGCGATTATGGGGATGTGCGTTGCCGGGGGAGCCTATCTGCCGGTCATGACCGATACCGTGCTGATGACGGAGGGTTCAGGGCTTTTTCTTGCCGGGCCTTCGCTGGTGCAGGCTGCTATTGGCCAGAAGAGCGATCCCGAGGAGTTGGGCGGTGCGGCAATGCATGCGGAGATCTCCGGCACTGTCGACTTCAAGGAGAAGGATGACGCCGGATGTATTGGGCGGTTGAGGTCGCTGGTGGGGATGCTGGGGCAGCGGCAGCACACAGATGGTCGCGCTTCGCGCGATGCCCACCTTAGCGCGATGAAGCCGCGCGAAGATGGGGCACCCGGGGTTATGGCGGGGCATGGCGAGGTGTTTTCGCGGGTGGCATTTGATGCGGTGAGGGATGCTCCCCGTTACGCGATCGAGGAGCTTTATGGATTGATGGATCCCGATCCGGCGAAGGCGGCGACGAACATGTACGACATGCGCGAGGTGATTGCGCGTCTGGTCGACCGGTCGCACTTCGACGAGTACAAGGCCGACTTTGGTCGCACGGTGTTGTGCGGGTATGCGCGAATCGGTGGACGGGCTGTGGGAATCGTCGCCAACCAGAAGATGCACCAGCAGCAGACGGTGGCGATGGGTCCGCAGGCGGGATCGAAGCGCACGGAGTTCGGCGGCGTGATCTACACGGAGAGTGCGCAGAAGGCGGCACGCTTCATCATGGACTGCAACCAGAGCCTGGTGCCGCTGATCTTTCTGCACGACGTCAATGGCTTTATGGTGGGCAAGGATGCGGAGTGGAGCGGGATCATTCGGGCCGGGGCGAAGATGGTTTCGGCGGTCAGCACGAGTGTTGTGCCGAAGATCACGATCATCGTCGGAGGAAGCTTTGGCGCGGGGCATTATGCGATGTGCGGCAAAGCATACGATCCGCGATTTATCTTTGCCTGGCCCACGGCGCGGTATGCGGTGATGAGTGGGGCATCGGCGGCGAACACGCTGGTCGAGGTGCGGGTAAAGCAGATGGAGCGTTCGGGAAAGACGCTCTCCGAAGACGAGAAGAAGGCGATCTACAAGAAGCTTTGGGACGAGATCAAGGCGACGTATGACGCACAGGCCGATCCACGATATGGCGCGGCGAGAATGTGGGTGGATGCGATCATTGATCCAGCGAAGACGCGCGAGGTGTTGATGACTGCGCTGGAGGCTTGTGCGCTGAATCCGGAGGTGCCGAGGTTCAATCCGGGGGTGTTGCAGACGTGAAAGGTCATAGCTAACCCTGGGTAGATGTGGCGCTCGGGACGGAATACAGTGATTCTTCCCCTTCGGCTTCGCTCAGGGTCAGAATGACGGCATCATGTGTCGTGGAATGACGAAAGGATATTTTTTGTGGTCAATGCGGTAAAAATCATCGAGTGCCCGCGTGACGCATGGCAGGGATTGCCGTTGCATATTCCCGCGGAGGTGAAGGCAGACTATCTGCGCCTGTTGATCGCGGCGGGTTTCCGGCACATCGATGCCGTTAGCTTCGTCTCTGCGGCGGCCGTGCCCCAGATGACGGACTCCGAGAAAGTGCTGGATTACCTCGATGCTCCAGGCTCTGGTTCAAACAGCGAGATCGAGATCATCGGGATCGTCGTCAACGCCAAAGGCGCGGAGCGTGCGATCAAGACCGATGCCGTGCAGACGCTCGGCTTTCCTTACTCCATCTCGCCGGAGTTCCTGAAGCGAAATCAGAATCAGACTCCCGAGGAATCGCTTGAAGCTCTGGAGCAAGTCGGCACGCTCGCCTATAAGGCAGGGCTGGACGTGGCAGCGTATATCTCGATGGCCTTCGGGAATCCGTACGGCGATCCGTGGTCGATCGATGAGGTGGTGGACGCCTGCGATCTGCTGGTCGACTCGGGCGTGACGCAGATCTCGCTGGCCGATACGGTCGGTATGGCGACTCCGAAGCTGATAGCGGACGTCGTCAGCGACGTGATGGCTGTGCACGATCAGATCGAAATTGGCGTTCACCTGCATGGCCGATACGAGAATACTCGCGAGCTGGTGCGTGCGGCTTACAACGCCGGATGCAGGCGCTTCGATGCTGCCATCGGCGGCCTGGGCGGGTGTCCGTTCGCACAAGATGTTCTGCTGGGCAACCTTCCGACGGAGATGGTGTTGGAAGAGTTGCGCGCACTGGGAGCAGAACTGCCTCAGCTGGGTCCGCTTGAAAGTCTGCAGTCGGCAAGTGCGGAGATTGCGCGCAAGTATGGCGCGAGGGTGCAATAATTCGCTTCGCAGGAATTCACAGGGCTAGAGGAAGACGATGAGCTATCAATCAATTCTGGTAAGTGAACACGACGGCATCAAGACCATCCTGCTGAACCGTCCGACTCGCCGCAATGCGCTGACGCCGGAGATGCTGGATGAGCTGATTGCAGCCCTGGAAAAAGCTGCCACGGGAAGTTGCCGGGTGGTGATGCTGACCGGGGCCGGAGATGCCTTCTGCGCCGGGCTCGACCTGGTTCATCTGCAGGGGATCGTGACCGAATCGCCGGCGGAACACATTGCAGATGCCGAACGGGTGGCGCGCCTCTTCCGGGTGCTGTATGAGCTTCCCAAGCCGACGATCGCGGTCGTGCACGGTGCGGCGATCGCCGGGGGAACGGGGCTGGCGACGATCTGCGATTTTACCCTCGCCGCTCCGGGTGTGAAGTTCGGTTTCACCGAGGTGAAGATCGGTTTTGTTCCTGCGCTGGTATCCGCATTTCTTGCCTTGCAGGTTGGAGAAAAGGAGGCGCGGGACCTGCTGCTGAGCGGCCGGTTTTTCTCGTCGGAGGAGGCGGAGCGAATGGGGCTGGTCACGTCGATCTTCCATCCGGAGGAGCTTGCAGAGCAGGCGAACCTGCTGGCGCAGCGGCTGAAGGCCAACAGCCCGCAGGCGATGGCGGCCACCAAGCGTCTGATGGCAAAGCAGAACCAGGCATGGCTGGATACAGCCATCGCGTACTCCATGACGGCGAATGCGGAGGCGCGAACCATGCAGGACTTCGAGGAAGGCATTGCGGCCTTTCTGGAAAAGCGGCGTCCGGTGTGGGGAAGATAGGCGGATTGTTCCTTCGATAGACTGGAAGGATGAGTCGAGAAGCAGAGAAGAAGCCCACAAGCCAGTCGCGCGTACGTGTGCGCTATGCAGAGACGGACCAGATGGGCGTGGTTTATCACGCAAACTACCTGGTGTGGTTTGAGATAGGCCGCGTGGATTTTATCCGCAGCCTTGGCATGGATTACCGCACGATGGAGCAGGAGGACGGGCTTGCGATTGCAGTGGTTGAGGTTTCAGCACGGTACAAGTCGCCGGCACGCTACGATGACGAGCTTCGGATTGAGACGCGATTGAAGGCCGCACGGGGCGCTGTCATCAAGTTTGGCTACCAGGTAAAGCGTGAAGCGGACGACATTTTGCTGTGCGAGGGCGAGACCGTGCATGTGGTCGTTAATAGGGAGATGAAAAGTCGGTCACTTCCGGAGAAATATGCGAACCGTTTCGCACAGGTCCTTCATCTGAAGGACTGAACTTCAACGACAGTTGCTGCCTGGACGCAGCATAAGGTGAGGAAACAGACGATGAGCACAGGCAAGAAGGTTGCGCTGATCTCCGGCGCGAATAAGGGTATTGGCCTTGAGACGGCGCGTCAGCTTGGGAAGCAGGGTATTACGGTCCTCCTGGGCGCGCGCGATGCGGCTAAAGGCGAGGCTGCGGCTGAGCAGCTGAAGAAAGAAGGAATTGACGCCAGAGCCGTCAAGTTCGATGTTGTCAACGCTGCGGATATAAAGGCAGCTGCAGGACTGGTCGAGAAGGAGTACGGAAAGCTCGATATCCTGATCAATAATGCAGGCGTGATGTTTGAGCCCATCGGCGGCAACAACAGCTCGACTGTCTCTGAACAGGTGCTCCGCGATACGTTTGAGACGAATTTCTTTTCGGCCGTTGCTGTCACCAACGCTTTTCTCCCGCTACTGAAGAAGAGCGATGCGGGCCGGATCGTGAACGTGTCGAGCATTCTGGGTTCATTGACGCTGCATGCCATCGAGGGTTCGCCGATCTATGAGGCCAAGGCGCTCGCGTATGACTCTTCGAAGGCTGCGCTGAACTCGTATACCGTTCACCTTGCTCATGAACTCAAAGGAGCGGGGATCAAGGTGAACTCCGCACACCCGGGCTGGGTGAAGACTGACCTTGGCACGGATGCTGCTCCCATGGATGTTGTTGATGGCGCCAAGACCGAAGTGACGCTGGCCACGCTGGGACCGGACGGCCCTACTGGCGGCTTCTTCCATATGGGCGAAACGGTCAGCTGGTAAACAGACCTCGAGGCTTTACGTTTTCCCGAATAAATTGAATGGTTGTTTCAAGCGGCGTACCGGGGCCAAAGATGGCTGCGACGCCGCTTTCCTTCATCTTCGGAACATCATCTTCGGGAATTGTTCCGCCCAGCACGAGAAGAATGTCTTCGGCATGGCTGGCGCGCAGAAGCTCGGCAATGCGTGGAACGATTGCGTTGTGCGCGCCGGAGAGGATCGACAGGCCGATGCAGTCTACGTCTTCCTGGATGGCTGCCGAGACGATCTTCTCCGGAGTTTGCCGCAGGCCGGTGTAGATGACCTCCATACCGGCATCCCGCAGCGCCCGCGCGATCACCTTGGCTCCGCGATCGTGACCGTCGAGCCCAGGCTTGGCTACAAGGACGCGAATGGGTGGAGTCGCCATGCGAGGAGAGTATACGTCCTGCATACGTTGAAGGCTAACTTAGCGAGGTTTCGTTGCCGGCGTGCCGGTGGATGACACTCCTGCGGGGAGGAATGAAATCTCGCGGCTTGTATTGGCAAGTTCAGCGACAGAGAGATAGACGAGGCGTGCGATCTTCGTCAGCTTGGGATAGTTGATACGGTCCCAGGTGTCGTTCTCGGTGTGATAGTCCGGGTGCAGTCCCGTCTGAAACTCGACCTGGGGGATGTGCATGGTGGCGAACCAGAAGTGATCGCTGCGCGACCAGAGCGAGTCGGGATCGACCTTGTCCATCTTGTAGTCGAGCTTCAGGCCCTCATGCCGATTCTGCTGATCGATAACGCGGCGAAGTGCAGGGTTGTAGCGCGTGCCCAGAACGTTGACCATGTTTATGTTGTGATCGGCGGGCGTGGGCCAGTTAGCGTCATCTTCGTTGCGTCCGATCATGTCCAGATTTAGTGTCGCTACGGTCTGGTTGAGCGGCACTACGGGGTGCGTGACGTAGAAATACGATCCGAGGAAGATGCGCTCTTCGGCGGTATAGGCGAGGAAGAGCACGCTGCGTTTCGGGTGAAGCTTCGCCTGGGTCATCGCACGAGCGACCGAGAGAAGCCCCGCTACGCCGGAGGCGTTGTCATCGGCGCCGTAGTAGATGTGGCCGTTGGCCTCGCCCATATGGTCGTGGTGCGCCGTGAGGATGATGGTCTGGGCCTGGAGCTTTGGATCGGTTCCTTCTAGCAGTGCGACGACGTTGCGTCCCTCGCGGCTGGCAATATCGCTATAGGACTTGGCGAGACAGGCAGAGCTCTGTTTGATGTCGAAGGACTGAGGATGGAGGGAGCGGTCAATCGCGGCCTGGAGTTTGTCCGCTTGCTTTCCACTGGGCGCCAGAAGCTGGTCGGCTACTTCTCGCTTGATGAGGAAGACGGGAATATCCCACATCTGGCCCGCGAGTGCGTAAGAGGGTTGTCCCGATGGCCGCGGAGACGTCGGCGGAATAGGCTTTACGTCGCGCGGGGTTCGGTCCTGCACGATCAGGATGGCTGCGGCGCCGCGTTTGCGCAGCTCTTCGATCTTGTGCCAATTAAAGGCGTGATAGCTGTCCCACGTGCCCATGAACCTGGATTGCGGATCGTTGGCCTGCGGTTCGCGAAGGAAGACGAGCGCGACTTTTCCTTTTACATTGATCTCGGAGAAATCGTCGTAGTCGAACTCGGGGGCGCTGATGCCGTAGCCCGCGAAGACGACTTCGCCGCAGGCGGATGCGTTGCGTATGCTCTGCCGGACCATGGTGAAGTCGTGGCCCAGGGTGTAGCTGTGTTTTTCTCCGTTGATCGTGGTGCTGAGCGTTGTCTGCTGTGCATCGGGCCTTCCAGTGAGTATCTCCATCTTCTGGAAGAATGTTCCGTCGTCACCCATCGGTTTCAGGCCAAGGCGCAGAAACTCGGAGGCGATGTAGTCGGTCGCAATGTGATCCTGCAGGCTGCCTGCATCGCGGCCGGCCATGTCTTTTGAGGCGAGGAAGAAGATATCGCCCTTCAGGTCATCTGTTCTGATGAGATCGGCGCCTCGCTGGATGGCCTCAGTCGAGTTCTGGGCGAAGAGGGGAGCCGTCAGCAGAGAGATACACAGAAGTTTGCGCAGGAACATGCGTCCTTTGTAGCACGTCCCGGGGCTCGTTCTGAACTACGATCGGCGCGTCGTCTGCCAGGCCTTCGCGTACTTCCAACTGGTGTAGGTGGAGTGATAGAGGTGAAGCAGGAAGCCCTCGCGACCGTCGAGGAATCCGAGGCGGAAGATGAAGTTCCAGAAGAAGGTAAAGGTGGGGATAAGGCAGACGTTGTAGTAGAAGCTCCACCAGGACCGGCTGGTCTTACCCTTTTCGACGATGATCTGTGCGCCGAGCGTGCTGTAGCGGTCCATGTGATCGATGTAACTTTCGATCGTGGGATAGGCGTGATGAATCAGGTCGTGCTGCAGCGTGTCGAGAATGCCGTCGAAGGCTATGGTCTCGTGAACCGGCCTTTCGGTAAAGCGTGCCGGCGGAGCGAAGTTGGCGGAGTTACGGCGAAAGAGCCGAAGCTTGGGATCCGGGTAGTAACCGCCATAGTGCATCCATGCTCCGAGAAAGAGATTGCGTCGCCGAATCATGTAAGCATCGGCTTTGGGTTTATTGCGCAGCAGGATTCGGATCTCGCGTTGAAGCTCGATCGTCAGCTCCTCATCGGCGTCGAGCGAGAGAATCCAGTTGCCTGTGCATTTTTCGATCGCGGAGTTCTTCTGCCGCGCAAAACCTTTCCAGGGCTCATGGACGACCTTGGCATCGAAATCGCGGGCTATTTCGACGGTGCGGTCGGTCGAGCCGGAGTCGACGACAATGATCTCATCGGCAAACTGAACGCTGGACAGCGTCCGCGCGAGATTGCCCTCTTCATTGAGCGTGATGATGGCGACAGAGAGGGTCTGCCGCTGAATGCCGTCATCTGTGGCCGCAAATTCGCTTCCACGATCTCGATGATCGGCGGAGGGAGTCTTGACCGGAATTTCAGGATCGATCGGCAAGCTAGAGGGATTGTGCCATATCCTGCGGTCTTGTCCAGTACCAGGACGATGTATTTTCCTCCAATGCTGGACGGGACGATTTTCAGGAAAGCGTGATGGAACTGTCTCCCAGGTGCTCGCGCAGGAGCCGCTGGGTGAGAAATTTGAGGTCTTCCCCGGTCTTCGGCAGGATGAAAGCATGTTTTTCTTCGGACCACTCGAGCTTGAAGCTGGTCGAGAGCGCCGAGATCCAGATCTGGCGAACGGGGGTGTTTGGCGTGAAGACGAACTTGCTGCCATCCTCTTCAAAGAGCACGTTCAGAACCCCATTCTTCTCTTCGGTCTCGAAGGGAACCTCATCGGAGTCGCTCTGCTCTTCGGCGAGGATGAGAGATTGTTTGAGGGCTTCTAAAGCCCCGTCTGATTCACGGCGGAAGGTCGCTTCGTCGAGCATGAATATAGTGTAGCGGCAGTTTTCTGCAATCCGTGCGAAACGAAGCGCCTGAGATAGAATGTTGGAAATCAACGAGCCGATCGCAAGAGATTTCGGCGCTTTCCAATCAAAAAAATACGGGATAGAAGGAGCTGTTTTGCACAGAGTTCTATTTCCGTTAATTCTGCTGTTTGCCGCCCCGGCTATCGAAGCTGAGGATAACGGCAACTTCATTGACAATTTTTCTTCCCGCTGGGAGGCGCGTGCAACGAAGACGCAGGCGGAACAGCCGAAGTGGGCTGTGCCTATGTTTTCGCCCTTTGCGACGTTGGCGCAGGTGTTTCGCAGCGACTTTACCAGTCAGCGGACCTCTGCGGGCCAGACGGACTGGCACTTCGGCAGTGGAAAGGGATTCAACCTGATCCCCTTTGCGAATACGCAGATCGATATTCTCGTTCCCGGCTGGATCATGCACGGTGGTGGTCAGCAGGACGGGTTCGGGGACATGATCCTGCTGGGTAAGTACAGGTTTACCGCACGACCCGAGAGGAAGGGGAACTACATCCTGAGCGGCGCGCTGGCCTGGACGATCCCGACGGGCAGCTATAAAAATGGTGCCCCCGCCTCAGTCATTACTCCGACGGTCATCGGCGGCAAAGGATTTGGGAAGTTCGCAGTCTTCAGCGCAGTCGGCGGCGGTCTGCCAGTCTCGAAGGTCTCTACAAGTGGGCGAACGATTCACTGGAATACAGTCGCGCAGTATAAGGTCGGCAAGTATTTCACTCCGGAGCTGGAGGTGAATACGACCAGCCACTTCGGCGGCACTAGGGATGGAAAGACACAGACCTTTCTATCGCCGGGGATTGTCGTTGGAAAGCTCCCGATCCGGAAGCTGGAGAGTAGCCGTCTGGGAATCACGGTCGGGGCCGGGTTCCAGACTGCGGTGACAAACTACCATACCCATAACAATACTTTTGCGACCAGCGTGCGGTTCGTGTTCTAACCCATACTGTTTGGTATTGGGGAGTACCGCAGATCCTTCGACTACGCCATTCAGGCTTCGCTCAGGAGGGCACTTTTTGAGGGAACAGGGAACAGAGGAAAGCGACTTGTCGCGGTCGAGATGACCGAGACAAGTCGCTCTTGATGAAGATCGTCCTAGAAGGGAATATCGTCGTCGGTGATTCCCTGGTCGGTGTAGTCGGGCTCGGCCGCAGGCCGCTGGTCGAAGCTGCTCGTGTTGGAGCGGGAATAGCCGCCGCCTCCACCGGAAGAGGAGCCTTCGCCGCGGCCACCGAGGAGACTCATCTCATTGACGAGAATCTCGGTGCGATAGCGCTTCTGACCGGACTCCTTGTCATCCCAGGAGCGCGTCTGGATCTTGCCTTCGATAAAGAGCTGGGTGCCTTTTTTGACGTAGTCCCGGACGATCTCGGCGGTGCGGTTGAAGGCGACCAGGTTGTGCCATTCGGTTCTGTCCTGCCAGTTCCCCTGCTGGTCTTTCGCGCGGTCCGCAGTGGCCAGGGAAAAGCTGGCGACGATGGTGCCGCCGGGCGTAGAGCGGATTTCGGGGTCTTTGCCCACGTTGCCGAGAAGAAGTACCTTGTTGACGCCTTTTGCCATGAGGAAGTGCTCCGATTTGTTTCAGGTTATGAAGGTTGAGGATAGCAGATGGGCCGCTGAATTGTGACGCTATTGCCCTGATGGCTGCGTCAGACAAATGTAGTTCGTTTTTATCGTCACGGGGCAACGGGTATCGATGCCGAAGCGATCTCCCGAGAGCCATCTCTTTCTACGGTTCCTCGCGGATTTAGCAATAAGCGGCACTTATCCTTATACTTGCGGGGACGGGTTTTATAACCAGCAGCGCAATCTATACGAATAAAGGAAGGCGAGATGAAACAGGTGGTGGTAATCGCCGGGCTGTTTGCAGCTTTGGCAGCGAGTCAGGGGTATGCGCAGATCAATGCAGGCGAACAGAAGGGCGATCCTAACCTGCCCTTCAATATGACGCAGGTGACGACGCTTAACCTGCCGTGGAGAATTGCGTTTCTTCCGGACGGTCGCATGCTGATCACCGAGAAGGTGGGTGGCGTGGTGCTGGTGACGCAGCAGGGGCAGAAGACCCCGGTGGCGAATGTGCCGCCGGTGCTTTATCGGGGGCAGGGGGGCCAACTGGGAGTATTTCTGTCGCCGCATTATGCCAAGGATCACAGTGTTTATCTGACGTATTCAGAGCCTGGGGATGGAGGCTCAAGTCTTGCATTGGCAAAGGCGAAGCTGGCGCTCGGGAAGGATTCGGCAAGTCTCGAGGACCTGAAGGTAATCTGGCGTGATGGGGAGAGAGGTCAGGGCGGCCAGTTCGGCGCGCAAGTGGCGTTTTCTCCGGATGGAAAATATCTGTTTCTGACCGTTGGTGACCGGCAGCGTATGACACCCGCACAGGACCCCAATCAGCCGCTCGGCAAGATTTTGCGCCTGACGCTGGATGGCAAGCCGGCAAAAGGGAATCCGATGGCAGGAAAGAAGGGTGCGGCCAGTGTGCCTGTCATCGATCCCCCATCTGACACGGAAGCTGCAAAGAATGCTCCGGTCGTCAGGACGTATACCTTCCCGGGAGCCAATCTGACGCCATCCGAGACCTGGACGACGGGGCATCGCACACCCTATGGCCTGGCCTTCGCACCGGATGGCCGCTTGTGGGAGCTGGAGCATGGCCCGCGAGGCGGCGATGAGCTTAATCTGATCCAACCCGGCAAGAACTATGGCTGGCCGCTGGTTTCATATGGCCACAACTATAACGGCGTGCCGATTCCCAGTCCCGACACAAGGCCAGACCTCACCAAACCTGTTATTTACTGGGTTCCAGTGATTGCTCCCGGCAGCCTTACTTTCTACAACGGCAAGATGTTTCCTCAGTGGAAGGGGTCTGCGCTGATCGGGGGACTGGCGACCAAGGTTCTTGACCGCATTACCTTCGATGACAAGGGTGGGGCAAAGCCTGCGGAGCGCTGGGATGTGGGGCACCGGATCCGCGACGTAGAGGTTGCCCCCGATGGCGCGGTCTGGCTGCTGGAGGATTCGCGCGAGGGCGGCGTATTTCGTGTGACGCCGAAGTAATGTTCGTTTTGCATTCTTGACGACAGAGCAACTCAGTCTTCAGGCCCACCACTCCCGGACAGATGGTGGGCCTGAAGTGTTTTGCGAGCACATGCTCTTCTTGCAGCCCCCGAAGGTGTCATCCTGACCGAAGCTTCTCGCGGCCGTATCGCGAGAAGCGCAGTCGAAGGAACTGTGGTCTCTTAGCCTTAGCGACTATCCCGAACCGCAGATCCTTCGATGGCATTGGAAACCGGTCGGAGACAGAAACAGAGGGAGCAGGTAGTCCAATAAAGAAGCCCTCCATCATGAATGGAGGGCTTCTTTATTTTCCTGAAGATGTTACCTTGTGCCAACTGGGAGAGAGAATGCGATGTATTCCTTGGAGGTTGCAGGAGTGGATTTGCCTCCGGGAGGCATGTAGGCGCCTTCTGGATAGACTGTTCCACCTCCGGTGACTGAAAAGAGAACGAACTCGCGGCCATTGACTTCATAGACGGCGGGAACGCCCTGCGAGCCGTTGGGAAGATCCTTGGTGAAGATGACCTTACCGTCGGCGCTGTTGAGGACATACAGCTTGGAATCGTTGCCGGCGAAGAGGACAAGTCCTCCGGCGGTGGTGACGAAGCCGCTCTTGGGATAGATATTGCCGCGCAGGGTATCGCTGGGTCCGGCCTGCGGGACATCGCCATAGGGCGTCTTCCACTTGATCTTGCCGGTATTGAGATCGTAGGCCGTGATCGTGCTCCAGGGGGGCGTGATGACGTAGGGCTCGTTGCCGTATCCGGTCTTATAGCGGGAAGGTGGCCCCTCAACGTCTTCGGGATAAGAGGGTTCTGTCCTGAACGCCCTCATCATGGCCTGTGCCGAGGGTGAAGCCGCTGTTCCGAGAGGCGCCAGGTCAGGCTGCTTGAGGAAGGCCATCAGCTCGTTCAAGGACTCTGCTGGCAGAGCGGAGAAGGAGGGCATGGTAGCTCTGCCGTGGAGAATGGTGTTACGCGTGGTGTCGGCCCCGAGGCGGCTGACGACGGTGTCGAGAGCAGGCCCGCGGTCTCCCTTCAACTCCGGACCGTGGCAGAACTGGCAGTTCTGTTCGTAGACGGCACGGCCCATCTGTTCCTGTGTGGGGAAGGGGGATTTATGCCTTGGCGCGTTGTGCGGGCGCGATGGAATCAGGCCGCCCGCGTTGGCGGTAGTGGATTCGCCCTCAGGAACCAGCTTGACGATCGAAGGCAGGTCCTTGGAGAGGACGTAGACGGTGCCGCTGGCGGCATCAGCGCCCGTACTGAAGAAGAGCGCTCCGCCGTTGACGCTGGGGAGATTGATGGTGTCCTGCCCGACGGCGGGAGGGGTATAGAGTCCGGTCCTCGCTTTGGACAGGCGATCTTTCCACCAGGGAATCTCTTCAGGCCTCATAAAGCCGGTGTACATGTCCTTGACGGTCATGCCCTGGCGGGCGAACGGAGGCACCACGGTGGGGAAAGGCTGTGTCGGCGAATAGGTTTCCCCGGGCACGTTTCCAGCCGGAACCGGTCGTTCTTCGATAGGCCACAGAGGCTTGCCGGTGACGCGATCAAAGACGTAAAGGAAGCCGTTTTTAGAAGCCAGCGCTACCGCATCGACGGTTTTGCCATCGTGCTTAACCGTTACGAGCTGTGGGGCGGAGTCAGGGTCGTAGTCCCATATATCGTGATGGATGGTCTGGAAGTGCCAGAGTTGCTTTCCTGTCCGGGCATCAAGTGCAAGGATGCAGTCGGCGTAGAGATTATTGCCGGGACGATCTCCGCCGTAGAGTTCGTACTTGGCCGAGGCGACCGGGAAATAGGCGATTCCCCGCTTGGTATCGACTGTTATCTCGCCCCATACATCGACGCCGCCCATGTACTTGTAGGCGTCCTTGGGCCAGGTGTCGTAGCCGGGTTCGCCGGGGCGGGGGATAGTATGGAAGACCCATAGGAGCTTTCCGGTCACCACGTCGAAGGCACGGATGTCGCCGGGGGGCGCCAGATATCCCTCTCCAGTTGCGCTGCCGAGGATCAGGATGTTTTCAAAGATGCGGCCAGCCGAGCGCGAGGCCAGAGGACGCGTTGCGCGATCGATGCCGATCTTCAGGTCCAGGCGGCCATGGTCGGCAAAAGAGTCGACGAGTTTGCCTGTGCGGGCGTCGAGCGCATAGAGAGAGCCGTTTGCGGTGACGAGGATGCGGCGGTCTTTGCGATCCTTGCTCTCCCAATAATTGGCGCCGCGCATGCCGGCGATTCCGGCAAAGCGTGAGGGGGTGTCGCCAGGAGCCGTGAAGGGGTGCGCCCACAGCTGTTTGCCGGTTGTGGCATCCAGCGCGACCAGAGAGCCTTTCTGTGCTGCCACGTATGCGATATTGTCGATAACGAGGGGACTGAAGGTGTACGAAATATCGTCTCCGGTGGGGAAGCTCCAGGCGACGTCGAGCTTATGGACGTTGCCTGTATTGATCTGCTTGAGCGGGGAATGATGTGAGCTTGCAGGTCCGCCGAGGTAATCCTGCCAGTTCGTTGTCTGCGCCGATGCAGAACCGGCACAGACAAAGGAGACAAGCACGGCAGCGGAGAGGTGCCCCAGACCGGGCATCGAAGGTCGTGGCATAGTGGTCCTGTTTATAACTGGTCTAAAAAGAGAGACAGGTTGCTGACGAGTGACGCCAGAGTATCCGGGGCCTTGCCTTCGCGACGTTTCTGGGCCTTTCACTTCTTTCCCCTTCCATGAATGAGCTGCGACTGGTCGCACTGAATAGTAGGGGAAGGCTGGTAGATTACGCAAGATGTTTTGCGCATTACGCAATTTATGAAAGATTTTTCGCAGTCCCAGGCCCGCCGGCAGGAGAGATCGAATGTCGCGGGTCTGGGTCGGGACCTCGGAGAAAGTTCACTTTGGGAACGTGTGATTACCGAAGGTTACGTCCGTGGTCCGGAAGGGTCATTTACCGGACGTACCAAATCTGCGAAGGTATGGTGGGAAGGACGGAATGCATTCTCTTCAGGGCTGTGATGGATGGATCGTCTAACGCTGTTCAGCATGCAGGGCGGCCTGCTCGCTTTTATGGGGATCGTCGTCTACCTGGCATGGCGAACCCAGCGCCGTCCCTACTCCGATAACGGACCTGCCTGGTTTTCAGTTGCGTATGTGGCCGGCGGCATCGGCCTGCTGCTGCAGGCGTATCGCGGAATCATCCCTTCCTTCTTTGCGGTCATCCTGGGGAATTTCCTCTTCCTGATGATTTACGTCTTCATGGAGCGGGCAATTGCTATTACGACGCGGCGACGCAGCTATATGTACTGGCTGCTGGGGCTGGATATTGCAATGACCCTGAGCTACCTGTACTTCACCTACGTAAAACCGGACGTGATCGCAAGGACGATTGAGGCCGTCATCGTCATGCCGGTAATGCAGATCCCGATCTGGGTTCATCTGGAGCGATGTCAGGAGAAGACGATCCGGCCGGCGCTGCGAGCCATGTCGCTGGTATTGCTGCTGCATATGGTGATGAACTTTGTGCGGGTAATAGGCGTGCTGCTGCTGCATCGAGCCGATGCCTGGTTTACCTGGACCGGCGTGATCACGGTGGCTGGAATGGCGATCTCGTTCATGTGGGTCGACTCCCTGCGGATTCGTGACGAGTTGGAGCGGCGGGCGATGACCGATCACCTGACAGGTCTGCTGAACCGGAGAGGGCTGGAGGAGTTTGGCGCGCGCGAGTTGAGCCGGGCTCGTCGTCTTCACCTGCCTTGCTCGGCGATGGCGATGGATCTCAACTGCTTCAAGCAGATTAATGATACCTACGGTCACGGCGCGGGCGATGATGCTCTTCGTGCGGTCGCTGCAGCCATTCGCGCTTCCACCCGCATCACCGACGTTGCGACGCGAATGGGTGGCGACGAGTTCTTTGTCATTCTTCCAGGGTCAGACGAACGTGGCGCCGCAGAGATCTGCAGCAGGCTGCGAGCGGCGATTCAGGCGGTAAGAGTGGAGGCTGCAGATGGCCAGAGTTTCTCCATCGCGCTGAGCATCGGTGGTGTGACCCTCCGGGAAGAGAAGATCACGATTGAAGATCTATTCCGCGAGAGCGACGCAAGACTCTACCTGGAGAAAGAGGCCTCGGTCGGCTGCGATGGACAGACGGCCCGTCCACGTCCCAGGCTGCTGCTGCGCCGCACCGTGGAGTAAAGAGAGACTAGCGCCGACGGTAATCGCCAAAGATCTTGAGGATGGCGAGGAGGAGCGTGAGCGAGCCGGTGGGGAGACATCCCATGGCGAGCATCAGGGCCAGCCAGCCGGCGTTGGTGTGGGGGCCCTGGCGGCCGATTCCACCGAAGAAGGCGTGGATGGCGATCACGCTGACGACGCCGATCCCGAAGATCCACAGACCGGTGCGGAGGACTTTGCGTGTATCAGGCTGGAGGAAGCTGGATGGCATGAGATCAGATCGTACTTCTGTTAGTGGATCGCGGATTGCATCCAGTAGACGACGACACCGGTGATAGAGACATAGAGCCAGATGGGCCAGGTATAACGAGCGAGCCTGCGATGCGCAGGGAAGCGTCCGGTGAGGGACAGAAAGAAGGTAATAAGAATCATCGGCAGGGCGATGGTCGAAAGGATGATGTGCGAGGCCAGGAGCTTCCAGTAGAAGGGCCACCAGGGGCTCAGGCGGTTGAAGTGGGTCTCGCCGTGCAGGTTGAAGTTGACCAGATACGAGACCAGAAAGATGGATGAAAAGATGAAGGCCGTGAACATAGCCGCGCGATGCTGGGCGATCCTGCGGGCGCGGATGAAGCGATAACCGGCAAGCAGAGCCACCGTGGACAGCGCGTTGAGGATAGCGTTCACCAGCGGGAGCGAGCGAAGCTGGGTTCCGGCGACATCGGTTGGGGTATGGAAGTAGACCAGCCAGCAGATGAAGGCGCTGGCGGCAACGCTGATCGCGACAATGGCGACAATGATGGACGGCGGTGTACGAAGCGTCTCGGAAGGCCGGGGCGTGCGTATGTTCATCAGAAGAACAGGCGTCCTTTCGCATCGAGCATCATGGCTGCCATCAACAGTGGGAGATAGATCACCGATGCCTTAAGCAGATCGCAGGCGTAGGTGCGGGACTCCGGGGCCATTGGGTTGCGGGTGATACGGGCAAAGCGGATGGTGTACCAGAGGTATCCCGCCGAGAGAATGGCGGCGATCACGCCATAAATGTTTCCGGTGACACCGAGCCAGGTGGGCCAGATGCTTACAGGGACCATCAGGACTGCATAGAAGAGCGACTGGATGACGGTCGAACGCGCGGCGAAGACTTCGTCGGGCTGTGTGGGGGTGAGGCGGATTCCCGCAGAGGCGTAGTCGTCGCGGTACATCCAGCCGATGGCCATGAAGTGAGGAAACTGCCAGACGAAGAGGATGGCGAAGAGTGCAATGGCAGGCCATTCGATGACGCCCCGTGCAGCAGTCCAGCCGATGAGTGGTGGAAGCGCACCCGGGAAGGCCCCAATGAAGGTGTTCACGACGGTAATGCGCTTCAGCGGAGTGTAGATTCCGACGTAGCCGACGGCGGTGATGAGGGTGAGGGTCCCGGTCAGCAGGTTGGTGACGTGTGCCAGGTAGACGGAGCCAAGGAAGATGGCAGCGAATCCAACCAGAAGGCCATGGGCGAGCGAGATGCGTCCGGCAGCCATGGGGCGGTTGGAGGTTCGGCGCATCAGGGCGTCGGTGCGGCGCTCGAGTGCCTGATTAAGCGCGCTGGAACCGCAGGTAACGACGGCGATACCGGCCATAGCGCGTATGAGTCCCAGGTTAAAGGGGCTGATTCCGCTGGCGAGTGACGCTAGGTAGAAACCTGCCGCGGCCGTGATGACCACCATGACAGAGACGCGCAGCTTAAAAAGGGTGGCGTAGTCGGCAAAGAGACCAGGCTGGGCCGAGGTCTTTTCGGTAGCAAGACTTGCCGGAGTTGTAGCGGATTGTGCCACGTAATAAGGATACCGCTTTTAGACTGTGGCGGTTCGGGGAGCAGAGCGATTAGCGGACGTGGGGATGGCCGCAGGAGGGGCAGCAGCGTCTTCGTCTACGCCCTATGGGCTTTGTTTAGGGCGAAAGGGCGATGACGGAGGGTGTCTGTGCATTCCTGCAAACCCACCCTAGCTTCGCGAAGAGGGGGACCCGGTTTGTGTCTGACGAGAGAGGTTTTTCACGGATGCGGGCGCATGGCCGCCAGAAGCGCCTCGGCACTGGGCTGGGTATTGAGGACATCGACGGCGGTGAGCCAGGCGCGGCGAAGCTGGGTGATTCCGTAGCGGATCTGGTCCAGCTCGGCAGTGGAATGGGCGTCGGTGTTGACTACGATTTTGCAGCCGTGCTGTTTGGCCAGGCGCAGGTGAAGGTCGTTCAGGTCGGCGCGGGCGGGGCTGGCGTTGTGTTCGACGGCGACGCCAAGCTCGGCCGCACGCCTGATGACAGTTTCGACGTTGACGGCGTAAGGATCGCGCTTGAGTACCTTGCGACCGGTGGGGTGTCCCAGGATGCGGACGTACGGGTTCTCCATGGCGTGAAGGATACGGTTGGTGATCTCTTCCGCCGGCTGATCGAAGCGGCTGTGTACGCTGGCGACGACGATGTCCATTTGGGCGAGGGTGTCGTCGGAGAGGTCGAGATCGCCCTCGGCAAGAATATCGACCTCGACGCCGGCGAGGACGCGGATGCGTCCCTCCATCTCGGCGTCGATCTCGCGAATGCGCTTGATGTGAGCCAGAGCGCGACGGTCGTCCATGCCATTGGTCATCGCGAGATTCTTGGAGTGGTCGGTGATGGCAATGTACCTGAGTCCGCGGTCGAGTGCGGCCTCGGCCATCTCGCGAATCGTGTTGCCACCGTCGGTTTCCACGGTATGCATGTGGAGATCGCCGCGAATGTCGGTGAGGGTGATGAGGCTGGGCAGAGTGTGATTGGCGGCAGCCTCAAGCTCTCCGGAGTTTTCGCGAAGCTCGGGTGGGATGTAATCGAGGTCGAGGGCGCGGTAGATCAGTTCCTCGGTAGCGGCGGCGACGATGGCGTTGTCTTCGACCCGGACGAGAGCGTACTCGTTGAGAGTCATGCCGCGCTTGATGGCCCGCTGCCGCAGGGCCACATTGTGCATCTTGGAGCCGGTGAAGTATTGGAGTGCGGCCCCATAGCTGGCGCGTGGCAGCAGGCGGACGTCCACCTGGAAGTTGTTGCGGAGCGTGAAGCTGACCTTGTTCTGGCCGCGGGCCAGCAGCTTGTCGATGAGCGGAAGGGTGGCGACGTGCTCGACGGCCGCTGCAACAACGTCGGGCTCGCAGGCAGGCCCAGTGACGAGAAGGTCGAGATCGCCGACGGTTTCGCGTCCGCGACGGAGCGAGCCTGCGGGAGTAATCTCTTCGATGCCCGGAAACTCGCGGATGAGAGCGGAGATACGCTCCGCCTGTTCGCGGGCCTGGTCGATGCGGAAACGGCTGGAGTTTTTGCGGTAGTCCTCGATGCCCTTCAGGAGTTTGGTGGTGAACTTCTCGCCCATGCGGGGAAGTTTGTTCAGGTGACCCGCCTTGGCGGCCTCTTCCAGCCCGTCGATATCGCAGACCTCGAGGGCTGACCAGACCAGAGCTACGGTCTTAGGTCCCATGCCGGGCAGATGAAGCAGTTCCAGCATGGAGGGACGATACTTTTTGAGGAGTTCGTCGCGGAGAGGGGTCGAGCCGGTTCGCAGGATATCGACGATATTCGCGGCCATGCCTTTGCCGATGCCCGCGATGGTCAGGAGCTGTTTGGGATCGTCTGCGAGCAGGGCAAGCTGGGATGTCTGCTGTTCCACAGCCTCAGCGGCCCGCCGGTAGGAACGGATGCGAAAGGGATCGGCTGCATCGATTTCCAATAAAGCAGCCGTCTCCTCGAGCACTCGTGCAATCGATATATTGTCCATTTAAACTCTGACCCGAAGCTCTGCTTTCTATCGAAGCTCCTGAGTCAGTATGCCGCATTCCCGTTTGACGCGGAGAAGGCTGGCCGACAAATCGTCCTGGGAAAATCCATGCCCCGGAACGAGAGATCCGGCGAATCTCTGTGGTCTAGCGGGGAGGTAGATGTTTTAGCTTGCCAGTTCCTTAATGCGGAATACCTGATCTGCCTGGGGGCCTTTTGCGCCTTGGATGATATCGAACTCTACTTCATCGCCCTCTTTGAGACTCTTGTAGCCTTCCCGTTGGATCGAGGTGTAGTGAACGAAGACATCGGCTCCTCCGTCACGGCCAAGGAAGCCATACCCCTTTGCGTTGTTGAACCACTTCACGGTGCCTTTGTACTGTGCCAAGACCCTTGCTCCTTACGATCAATTCAACCCGAAGGGCCTGCCGGGGCAGACACTCCGGATAAAAAGTTGGGACGCAAAAGTGGTCAAGGAGGTTTTCTGCAAAAATTGCCGATGACCCTGTAAATGCTGATTGTTCGGGACTAAGAGATCGTCAGCAGCAGCTACTTCAGAAGATTTTGCTGGCGCAAACGATCGTAAAGCATCAACCCGATCAATGTCTTACCGTCATGGATCTTGTTTTGCGATGCCAGTGAAAGCGCCTGGGAGAGAGGTATACGAATGACTTCGATCTGCTCATCTTCCTCCGGCTGCGCGACTCCGCCGCGAATATCGCGCGCCAGGTAGATCTGCATCCATTCGCCGAGAAAGCCGGGGCTGGCAAAATACTTGGTGAGCAGGGTCCAACGTCTGGCGCGGTAGCCGGTCTCCTCGATCATCTCGCGTTTGGCTGCGGCCAAGGTGGCTTCGCCCGGCTCGACGCGGCCTGCGGGCAGCTCCAGCAGAAACTGCCCGGTGGCGTGACGATACTGGCGCTCGAGGATAATGTGGGGATCGGCAGGGTTCACCGACTCATCGACGGCGAGGATGACGACCGATCCGTTGTGACGAATGACCTCACGAATGTTCTTTGCGCCGCCGGGTTCGATCACCTCGTCACGGAAGACAGAGAATACCTTGCCCTTGTATACCTCTTTTGAGGAAAGTAGCTTACTTTTACCGGATCTGCGGGCAGAGGCAGGCTTGGAGGCGGCTGGTTTTGCTTTGCGCAGCACGCTGGAAGTTCGAGACAATCTGGATTTTTTCGCACTCGTTTTTTGGGGCGCCATGTCGCTACGGTATCATCCCTGCATCGGGAGCTTTCATAGGCGCATCCAAGGAGCTGCTGGAAAAAATGGGACCGGAAGGTCCCAGAGTTGCATCAGATAGAGAACTTCAAGCAAAGTATTTGCAATGAAAGTCCTTGGCGGATTCAAATCGAGTCTGCGGGCAGGAAGATGAGACTCGAGGATGAAGGACTGCCATGAGCGTTGAGTGTTATCCGATAACGGTGTTGCCCCATATATCGCAACTGTACCGCGATTATCTGGTGATGGGGGACAACGCGGAGAGCCCGGTTCGGTCGTGGTATGGCTCAGGCGATTCCGGCGGCCCCTTTGCGGGCGGATGGATGAAGAGCTCTTCCTCGGTTGAGAATCCCCACCGCCTGGCAGAGGAGCTTCTTCGACAGAACCGGAGCTTCGGCGCGAGCGCAGAGACGATCTCGAATATTGAAAAACTGAGGGAGGGGGCACGGGCAGTCGTTACCGGACAGCAGGTTGTCCTGTTCGGCGGCCCGCTGTTGACGCTGCTGAAGGCTTCGGCCGCGATCTCGCGGGCACGCGAGGCGACACGTATCACCGGGATCGAGCATGTTCCCGTTTTCTGGATGGCAACTGAGGATCACGACCTGGCAGAGGTGGACCAGGCGGCGCTGCTTACGAAGACGGAGGTTGAAGTCTTCAAGGCTGGATTGCGTGTTTCGCTGCCGGTACCAGTCGGAGATGTGCCACTGAACCAGGAGACGGCGCCCCTGCTGGAACAGGCGATCGAGCGGGCGACGGAGCTGCTGGAGTACGCTCCGGTCAGTGAGTGGATCCGCGAGGCGTATCTGGCAGAAGGAGCTACGCTGGCAAGCGCCTTCGGCAAATTGATGGCCAGAATCTTCGCTCAGCAGGGCCTGGTGATCGTTGACGCGGCGAGCCGCGAGTTTCATGCGATGGGGGCTTCGACGCTGCAGTATGCCATTGAGCATGCCGACGAACTGCGCCAGCGGCTGCTGTCGCGTACGCAGGAGCTGACGCAGAACGGATATCACGCCCAGGTTCTTGTCTCAGATACCTCGTCATTGCTCTTCCTGCTGGATGCCGAGACGGGCGAGCGGCTGGCGTTGCGGCCAGTGAATGATCTTTCCGAGTCCGAGACGCGCTGGCGCGCCGGCTCGCATGTGTTTTCCAAGGATGATCTGCTGAAGATTCTGGAGAGATCGCCGGAGCGATTGAGCCCCAACGCTCTTCTGAGGCCTGTCTTCCAGGACACGGTTCTGCCGACGGCGGCGTATATCGGCGGACCTGCAGAGATTGCGTACTTTGCCCAGAGCGAGGTCCTCTACAGGGCGATTCTGGGGCGAGTAACGTCGGTGTTGCCACGTCTGAGCGCAACTCTGATTGAGCCTGCAATCGATACCGTGATGCAGAAGGACGAGATTCAGCTTTCGGATGCGATGACCACAGCAGACGAGCTGGCGCTGCGCCTGGGCGCACGGGCGATGCCAATCCCCCTAAAGCGCAAGCTGGCGGCTGTTGGCAATGCCCTGGAGACAGAGCTGGATGCCCTGACAGAGTACCTGCGCGGTATCGACGCTTCTCTTGGAACAGCGGCGGAGACTTCGGGCTCGAAGATGCGATACCAGATGGACCGCCTGCGGAGGATGGCTGCAAACTTCGGTCTGCAGAAAGAAGCTTCGCTGAAGAAGCACGCGGCTGCGATCACGCTGAATCTCTATCCGGACGGACATCCTCAGGAACGGCTGCTGGCGGGGGCCTGGTTTCTCGCCCGCTATGGTGACGGATTGATCGATCGCCTCGTGCAGGTAGCGAACAATCAGTGCCCGGGCCATGTGGTGGTGCGCCTGTAGGCGATCCATAGCGTGCGTTTTGCTTCTGTATCAAGGAGCATTAAAATGGCGCACGAGGAGTCTGCCATGGGTCTTAGCGATCAGCCATTTGAAGTAATGTGTCCCGACTGCGGAGCGATGCTGAAGATTGACCCGGTGACCCGCGCGATCATCTCTCATAAGTCCGCGCCAAAGAAGAAGACTTTCGAAGACTTCGGGGAGGCCGCCAAGGCGTTGCGCGAGGCGGATGCACGGCGCGACTCGATCTTCCAGCAATCCATGGACGCCCAGAAGAACAAGGATGATGTGCTGGCGAAGAAGTTTGCCGAGGCGGTGAAGAAGGCCAAGGAGACTCCGCTGGGCGAAAAGCCGTTGCGGGATTTCGACCTCGATTGAGTGTCGCGCATAGCTTTGGCGTTTAAACTTGATCCATGCCACCGATTCTGAATGCGCAGGCGCTCTCGAAGAGCTTTGGCGCGACCCCGTTGTTTCGCGATATTGCTTTCACGGTCTCTGACGGAGATCGCATTGGCCTGATTGGCCCGAATGGAGCAGGCAAAAGCACCCTGCTGAAGATTCTGGCCGGAGAAGAAGACGCAGACGCAGGCGATCTCGCGGTTCGCAAGAAGGCACGCATCGGCTATGTCCGGCAGGAGTCGACCTTCGCGCCGGGAAAGACAGTACGCGACGTTCTGGAGTCGGCGCTTGCAGCTGGCCACGTGGCCGATGCCGAACGCGAGGGCAAGCTGCGTGAGACGAGCGGACGCATCGGCCTCCCTGATGTGAGCGTCGAAGCAGCCACGCTGAGCGGAGGATGGCGCAAGCGGCTGGCGATTGCAGAGGCTGTCGTCTCGGCGCCGGACGTACTGCTGCTGGATGAGCCGACCAATCACTTAGATCTCGCAGGGATTGCGTGGCTTGAGGAGCTTCTGAACCAGGGGGAGTTTGCTTCGGTCATCATCACGCACGATCGCTACTTTCTGGAGAATGTGTCCACAGAGATCGTCGAGCTGAACCGTGTCTATGCGGATGGCCTGCTGCGAGTGGACGGGACGTATTCGAAATTCATCGAGGCCAGACAGGCATACCTTGATTCTCAGTCGCGTCTGGAAGAGTCGCTGCGCAACCGTGTTCGAACGGAGATTGAGTGGCTTCGCCGCGGTCCCAAGGCTCGCGCAACAAAAGCGAAGGCCCGGATCGACACTGCCCATCAGCTGATCGGGCAGTTGAAGGATGTTTCGGCTCGCAATCAAAGTTCTTTGGTAACGGTGGGCTTTGAGTCCACGGATCGTCAGACAAAGCGCCTGGTGGAGCTGAACGATGTCACCATCGAGCTTGGCGGCAAGAAGATCGTGGAGCATCTCGATTTCCTGATCACCAACGGCATGCGCGTGGGCCTGGTAGGGCCGAACGGAAGCGGAAAGACGACGATTCTGCGTTTGCTGAAGGATGAGCTTGCGCCTGCTGCAGGGGAGGCCAGGAAGGCAGGTTCGCTGCGAATCGTTTACTTCAGCCAGACGCGAGAGCTTCCCGAAAGCGTGACGCTGCGGCGTGCGCTTGCGCCGGATTCAGATTCCGTGGTCTACCAGGGCCGAGTAGTGCATGTGGCGAGCTACGCCCAGAAGTTTCTGTTTACGGGCGAGCAGTTGAATCAGCCTGTAGAACGGCTGAGCGGAGGAGAGCGGGCCCGTGTGTTGATCGCAAGGCTGATGCTCGAACCCGCAGATCTTCTGCTGCTCGACGAGCCGACCAACGATCTGGATATCGCCACGCTGGAGGTGCTGGAAGAGAGCCTGCTGGAGTACACCGGCGCTCTGGTGCTGGTAACGCACGACCGCTATATGCTCGATCGAGTCTCGACGACGGTGCTTGGGCTCGATGGAAAGGGAAGTGCTGCAGTCTTCGCGGATTATCCGCAGTGGGAACAGTGGTTCCTGGAGCAGACGGCGCCGAAGGCGGAAAAGGAGATCAGGCAGGAGAGCGGGGCGGTGGCTGTATCTGCGACAGCGCCGGTGAAGAAGAAGCTCTCCTACCTGGAGGCGCGCGAGTTTGCGGAGATCGAGGAGCGCGTCGAGGCTGCGGACGCTCGCCTGGAAACGGCTAAGGCTCGCGTTGGCGATCCAGAGGTGGCGGTGGATGCGGCGAAGCTGACAGAAGCGCTGGCAGAGATGGAAACGGCGCAAGCCGAGGTGGATACGCTATACGCTCGCTGGGCGGAACTGACCGAAAAGGCCGGATGAGGATGGGAAGCTCGTTAAGCGCCGACCGGATCGTGAGAGGATCGGCGCTCATCGGGTGTGAGTGATGAGGAGTCGTTACCGGGGCGACCACTGCTCGTCGGCCGAGGGACCGTACAGCGCAGGAACAGGAATATCGTTAAGGCGAAGATAGACGCCGAGCTGCGCCGTGTGATGAATCATGTGGTTGAAGAACATCAGGCGGAAGGTCGTCGAGCGGGGAAGGTTTGCGATGAGCTGATCTCCGAAACTGAACTTCCAGGGCGCAGAGAGGGTCTCATCCGAGGCGCTCGCCAGTGCCTCTCTGCAGGCCTTGGTGGCTTCATCCAGTTGCTTCAGGGCCGCCTCGCGGGTCGTAAACTCGAGGACGATGCGGGGCCTCTTCGGCTGGGCCATGTCCATGCTGTCATCGAGGATGATATATGAGCCGAAGAACGGCAGCGTGGCGCAATGCATCGCCAGCCTTCCCATCTCCATCGATTTGTCATGACACTTCCAGTCGTTCTTGCCCTCTGGAACGCGCTCGAGCGTCCGGCGGGTGTTGGAGATCTCAGCGTCGAAGTCCTGAAGTAACTGTTCAGCGATCATGCGATTTTCCTTTCAGGGATGGAGTGCAAAAAGGGGTGAGATTCTGAAACAAGACTTAAAGCTACAACGCCGATACTGACAGGGTGTGTCAGCATCGGCGTCCGTTTTAGAAACTTTCTTAGAGCCCCGTGATGTTGTAGCCCGCATCCACGTAGGTGATCTCGCCGGTAATTCCGCTGGAGAGATTGCTTGCCAGGAAGAGAGCGGCATTGCCGATCTCAAGCTGATCGACGTTCCGATGGAGCGGAGCGCGCTCTTCGACCGCAGTGAGGATCTTGGTGAAGTCTCCGATACCACGTGCAGCCAGCGTCTTGATAGGACCGGCGGAGATGGCGTTGACGCGGATGTTCTTCGAACCAAGTGAGGCGGCGAGATAACGCACGCAGGCCTCCAGCGAGGCTTTCGCCAGGCCCATGACGTTGTAGTTGGGGAAGACCTTGGTTGATCCGTAATAGGTAAGGGTCATGATGGAGCCACCCTCGGTCATCAGCGGCGCTGCGGCCCGCGCGACAGCAATCAGCGTGTAGGAACTGACATCGTGGGCGATGCGGAACCCCTCGCGGCTGGTCAACAGGAAATCGTTCTTAATCTCATCGGGCGGTGCGAAGGCTACGGCATGGACGAGGATATCGAGCTTGCCGTAGGTCTGCTTGAAAGTGGCAAAGAGGGTGTCGATCTCGGCGTCGATGGAGAGGTCGCACTGGAACGTCCGGGCATCGGGGAGCGAGGCGGCCAGCTCGTCGGCGTCACGCTTGAGACGCTCGCTCTGATAGCTGATGGCGAGTGTGGCCCCGGCGTCCGAGAGCTTCTGGGCGATTCCCCAGGCGATACTGCGCTTGTTGGCGAGTCCGAAGATGACGGCGACTTTGCCCTTGAGATCGATCATGATTTCCGTTGCTTCTCCTCTGAAATTTCCCTGCTAAGGATAGCAGCCTCCCCACGAATCGGTGAGTGCACACTCCAGGTTAGAAGTATGACTTCCCTAGAAATTCTATCGGAGTACTATGTTTCCCATAGAAGTTCTATTGGAGTAATGCCCGTGAAGAAGAAGACGGACAGCAGCGAGATATTGAAGGGGACTTTGGACATGATGATTCTTCGGACGTTGATTCACGGCGATGCGCATGGTCATACGATTGCCAAGGTCATCGAGCGAAGTTCGGAGGATGTGTTGGAGATTGAGCAGGGGTCGCTCTATCCGGCGCTGCACCGTATGGAGGATCGAGGATGGATCTCGTCGTACTGGGGGGCAAGTGAGAACAATCGCAAGGCCAGGTTTTACCAGTTGACCGCGGGCGGAAGAAAACAACTGACCGCGGAAAGCAGACGTTGGCAGAAGATGACCCGTGCGATTGCGTTGGTAATGGGGGAATCTCCCGCACAGGAGAGTGGTGAATGATGAGCTGGCGTCGATTCTTTCGCCGAAAGCACCGCGATGCAGAGCTGCAGCAAGAGGTCAAGGTTCATATAGAAGAAGAGATTGCGGAGAACCTTGAACGGGGAATGTCTGCTGCGGAGAGCCGACGCCAAGCTTATCTGAAGTTCGGCAATGTTCAGAGGATGCGTGAAGAGGTCTGGCGAAAGAACAGCTTCGTCGAGATGCAGAGTCTGCTGCGCGATCTAAAGGATGTACTCCGAAGGCTTAAGCATGCACCGACGGCTGTACTTACGGTCACGGTGTCTCTGGGGTTGGGGATTGCATCGAACGCCGTCATCTTTTCGGGATTGAACAAGCTGGTGTTGCAGAAGCCTCCGGTTGGCGATCCGGCGTCGCTGGTCGAGGTATTTTCCACGACGCTGCATGGACAAAAAACGCAAACCACTGCATTGCCTGTCTATGAAGCCGTGCGTTCGCAGGCGAAGTCCTTTTCGGGAGTCGCGGCTTATGACGTCCTCATGCAAGGAACCCTGGCGGGAGAAGGTGAGCCGGAGCGGGTGTGGGGGCAGAGCACGACGACGAACTTCTTCGACGTCGCACAACTGCCGATGCGACTAGGGAGAGGGTTTACGCGCCACGAGGAATACTCTCCGGTCATTGTGTTGAGCTATGGGCTTTGGCGGCAGTCCTTCCATGGAGATGAGGAGATCGTGGGAAAGACGATGGCGCTCTCTGGAAGGACGTTTACCGTCGTGGGTGTGACGATGCCTGGATTCCACGGTATGAATCGAATCGTCGATGCAAAATTCTGGGTTCCACTGGCCCAGCAGAGAGAATTGTCTCCAGACTCCCTTCATGATCCGACGATCCATAGCCTGAATGTGATTGCGCGGATCAAGCCGGAGGTGAGTCATGCTGACGCTGCTGCCGAGCTGAATACGGTAGCGAACCGGATTGCTGCGAGCGACGCGAAGTTATATCCGGGGCTTGGTTTTGTGATGGAAGATGCAGGATCGCTGCCGGGGCCTGCTGTCCAGAAGATCAAGATACTGCTGGCTGCCCTTACGGCGGTGGCGTTGCTGGTGCTGTGCATTGCAGGCTCGAACGTGACGAACTTGTTATTGGCGCGAGCGATGGCACGGCATCGGGAGATGGCGGTTCGGATTGCGCTAGGCGCGACGAGATGGCAACTGATACGGCCGATGTTGATGGAGAGCGCGTTGCTGGCCGTGGGAGGAGGTGTGTTTGGTATCGCAATAACCATGGTGGGACTCCGCGCGCTACAGGGATTTCATATCCCGTCACCGGTACCGATCGACATGAGCCTCAATGTAAATTGGAGAGTCACACTGTATGCCTTTCTTCTTAGCGTGGGCGTCGGCCTTTTGTGTGGGATCGGACCGGCGTTCGCTGCGACGCGCCCTGTAGTACCGAATGCTTTGAAAGGTGAAAGCACTCTGGAGAGGCCGGGTAGACAGTGGAACCTGCGCAATGTGCTGGTGGTTGTGCAGATCTCTGCCTGCCTTGTGTTGCTGTGTACGACCGGACTCTATCTCCATAACCTGGCGGACGCGTCAGACGTGGATCCGGGCTTTCGGACACACGGCATCTTCATGATTGCCATCGATCCGGTACATAACGGATATAAGGCCGAAGAAGTGCCAGTATTGCTACGGCGTGCGCGAGAACGCATTACTGCATTGTCAGGTGTCGTTTCAGCTTCATGGACGGATACGGTTCCACTTTCTATGACGGGTGCCGGTGACTCTTTCCATCCTGCAGGAAAAGCTGCTGATGAACAGCGGGACCTTCGTTCGTATGTTTTTAGCGTTAGCCCTGGTTACTTCGACACTATGGGAACCGCGCTGATTGCGGGCAAAGATCTCAACCGTGTCGATCCAAACATGTCAAAACAGGCAGTCGTGAATGAGATGTTCGCGAAGAAGATGTTTGGAACACGCAATGCCTTGGGAGAGCGGGTGTCGGGGCGGGGGGCGACGTATGAGATTGTCGGCGTCGTGAAGAACACCAAAAGCGCCTTTATGCTTGAAGAGGACCGCCCCATCATTTACACCGGGTTGGAACAGAACATCGGCTTGAACAATGCTTCGCCACCTATGGGGTATTCGTTGATGGTGCATTACGAGGGAAGTATGGCGGAGTTGGCGGCAGCGATGCGGAAGGAGATCCATGCCATCGATCCGAAGCTGGCGGTCTTCAATGAGAAGGAGATGAAGGAGCACATTAACGATGCGTTGATCATTCCTCGAGCAGAGTCTGCCGTCTTCGGGACGTTTGGTCTTGCAGGATTGCTGCTGGCTGCCGTGGGGCTGTATGGCCTGATGAGCTACTCAGTACAGCGGAGAACCCACGAAATAGGGGTACGGCTGGCACTGGGAGCTACACGCGGAGGAGTGCAGGCGCTGGTGATGAAGCAAGGCATGACACTCGTTGGAATTGCTGCAGTGATTGGAGCTCCTCTGGCGCTGGCTGCGTCGAAGATTGCGTCGAAGCTGCAGTATGGGATATCGGCCTATGATGCGGTGACTTTTACCTGCGTGCCGGTCTTCCTGGCAGCGGTGGCGCTGGTGGCTTGCTGTATTCCGGCAGTGCGCGCGGCGGCGATTGAACCGCAGACAGCTTTGCGGCATGAGTAATCAGATCAATTCATCTTGGCCTTGCCGAGAGTTCTTATGGATTAATTACTACGATCAAAGTATGACCTGCCTTGGCGCTTACATCGCAGCCCGTGGATGACCAGAGTTATCGGACGATAACATTTATCGTTCTTTTGCGGTATAATCAATTCATGCACCGCTCCTCAACGGATTTTCGTAAGCTCTGCGTTGACCACGGCATCGCCGTGACGCATCAGCGGCAGGTGCTGTTTGAGGTGATGCGGGGGATGGAAGGGCATCCCAGCCCAGAAGAGGTCTATGCCCGGGTGAAGAAGAAGGTTCCGGCGATCTCGCTGGCGACCGTTTATAAGAACATTCATCTCTTTGTGGAGAGCGGCATCTTTCGCAAGATGAGCGTGCATCACGGCTCAGTCCGCGTGGAGATGAATAACGAGGAGCATCACCATATGGTCTGCTCCCGATGTAAAGCGATTACCGATATTGGGGAAAAGGAGCTGGGGCTGGCGCCAAAGCGGCGTCGGCTGGCCGATGGCTTCCTGGTAGAGCGATACGCAGTCGATGTTATCGGACTGTGTGCTAGGTGCCAGGAGGGCCAGATGTAGTTCCCAGTTCCGACACCGCGAATGGGCATGGCCAGGATGGTGGCTGTGCCGTGGAAGAGCGACAAAGACGCCAGGGTTGGAAACCGATACTCCGACAGAGACGATCTCTCGGAATAGCAGCCTTGTTGTCTCTTTTTACGAGCGATCTAAAAGGGATATGTAGCCATAAGTGCATATAAATGAGTGACTTACATATTTTATAACCGATGATGGAATTGCCAGAATATGGCGTTCGGCCTTGTATCGCGATTTCGATGACGCGGACCGAAAAGATTTCATCACCACTACCCTGAGAGGAGTACCGTACATGCTGCAAATTGGAGAAAAATTCCCTGACTTCGAGTTGACTGCCACTGTTTCGACGGAGAAGGACGAGTCGAAGGCCTTCAAGACGATCACGGGCGATACGTATGGAGGGAAGTGGAAGCTCTACTTCTTCTGGCCGAAGGACTTTACCTTTGTCTGTCCGACCGAGATTGCAGCTTTCGGAAAGCTGAATGGCGAGTTCGCGGATCGTGACTGCCAGATCCTTGGCGCGAGCACGGACAACGAATATGTGCACGCGGCGTGGCGTACGCATCACGCTGACCTGAAGGATCTGCCGTTCCCCATGTTGTCCGATATCAAGCGCGAGCTCTCCGGCCAGCTCGGAATCCTGGATGAGAAGGCAGGCGTGGCGCAGCGCGCGACGTTCCTGGTGGACCCGGACAACGTGATCCGCTTCATCTATGTGACGGATCTTTCCGTCGGGCGCAACCCGCAGGAGGTTCTGCGTGTGCTGGATGCCCTGCAGACCGATGAGCTGTGCCCCTGCAACTGGCAGAAGGGCGAAGCCACCCTGGCCTAATTTCATTACTGCTGGACGACGGCGCCGACGCATCAGCGTCTGCGCCGTTTTTACCGAAGAAGGAGAAAAAGAATGACGATGGAAGATCTGATTGGCGGACTGCCGGCCTACGCGAAGGATATGAAGCTGAACTACTCTTCGCTGGTCAAGCAGAACACGGAGCTTACGGCCCAGCAGCTGTGGGGAAGCGTGGTGGCCGCGGCCATCGCGACTCGCAACCCGGAGCTGACCGCGGCGGCGATTGCAGAGGCTGAAGCTGCCGGATTGAGTCCTCAGGTTCTGGAGGCGGTCAAGGCTGCTGCCGCCATTATGGGGATGAACAACATCTACTATCGTTTTCATCACCTGACCTCGAACGAAAAGTATGCGACGCTTCCCGCACGGCTTCGTATGAATGCTCTGCGAGGACACAGTGTCGATGCAGTGGATTTCGAACTGTGGTGCCTGGTGGTCAGCGCCGTGAATGCCTGCGGAAAGTGCGTGGATTCGCATGAGCATGTGTTGCGGGAAAAAGGCGCGACCGAGGAGCTGATCAACGCTGCGATTCGCGTGACGGCGGTGATCCACGCGATCGGCGTGGTGCTGGACTCGGAGAAGGCTGCACCGACCCCTGCTCTGGCGATTGCGTAAGAATAAATTGATTTGCAATAAGAAAGGCGCGGATTGTCTCCGCGCCTTTCTTATTGCAAGGTTAGGGTTTGGCCTCAGGCGGATTCAATTTCGGGTTCTGCCTCTGGTTCCACTGCGGCTTGAACTCCGAGTCGGCAAGCCATCGGATGGGCCCGGCCATGGATGCGATAGCGCTGGTCATGTGGTTGAAGTCGATCGTCCGGATCTCGTCCGAGGTCTTGTGATAGTCGTGATGGAGTCCGAAGCTGGAGACGGTGTGGGCGATGATTCCCTGGCGCGCGAGGGCATAGTTGTCCGAGCGCTGAAAGAAGAGCTGGTCGGGATGAGGATCGTTGACCAGATGCGCTCCGTGACGGGCGAGTTCAGGGCCAAGATCGGACCGGGTATATCCGGTCAGCCATAACGTGCCGGGAGGGACAGCAGGATCGGGACGTCCAATCATCTCGAACTCCAGGTTGGCGACGATCTGTGAGAGTGGCACAGGAGGATGATCAAGAAAGGCATGGTTCCCAAAACCGCCAATCTCCTCTGACCCGAAGAGCGCAAAGACAATCGTCCGCTTCGGGCGCTTTCCCGTTGCCAGCATGTGGGCCAGCGTCAGTACGGCCGTGGTTCCGGAGGCGTCGTCGTCGGCTCCGTTATAGATGACATCGCCTTTGCCTTCGGCTGCAACGCCAAGATGATCGAGGTGCGCCGTCAGCAGGATCGTCTCGCCCGGTATTGACGAGCCGCGAAGAATTCCAATGGCATTCCAGGTCTCCGTCCGCTGCGTGTTCTCAAAGCGGGAGAGATATTTTTGAAGCTGCGGAGGCAGGGCTGCGGGCACAGGTGCTTTCTGGATGTAGCTGCCATGATCTCCCCCAGGCTCGAGTCCGAGGGCCTGAAACTGCGACGCAGCAAACAAGGCAGCGATGTGTTCGTCTCGCGTAGCCGAACCGCGTCCGCGCAGCGCGTCGGAGGCGAGAAAGTCCATGTCGGCATGAACTTCCCGTTCCAGCGATGGGGGAAGAGGTGCTTTTTTCGACGGAGAAGAGTCGAAGGAATGAGCTGTTCCCGGCCACGCAATTACAAAAAAGCATAGAAACACTGACAGAAATCGCCAGGAACTGCATCGTTGTGCTGACATGCCGGCGATTATAGATGAGGGTATGGTTGAAGCAGGCGGCATGAGGACAGGCAAGATACGGATGATGCGGGCGATGCGGAACTGGGCGATGGTCAGAGGATTGCTTCTGACTGTAGGTGTGATGCTGACCGGCTGCGGCGGCTTCTTCGTTCCCCCGGATAATAGCGGAGGCGGGGGTGGTGGAGGAGGCGGTGGAACCACCACCGCACGCGTTTACGTCGCCAATGGCGCAACGGGAACGGTTTCAGGCTACTCCATCGGAGCTGCAAAGCTGACGGAGGTTCCGAATTCGCCGGTGACGCTGGGGTTTGCCCCGGTTGCTGCTGTCGTTTCCCCCAATAATGCCTTTCTGTATATCGCTGGCCCCGCATCCATCAGCGTGTATGCCATCAACTCTGACGGCTCCTTGACGGCACAGAACAACGGTGTGGTGATTTCAGTGGCGTCGATTGATATTTCCCCGGATGGAAAGTGGCTGTTCGGGCTGGACCTGATCCGGAACACGGTAGATCAGTTTCAGATTGACTCGTCCTCGGGAGGTCTGACGCCACTGACAACTGTTCCATACGATTCGTTGACAGGAAATATCACTCCGCAGATGTTAAAGGTGTCTCCAGCGGGGAATTTGATCTTCTGTGCGCTGGGAAATGGAGGCGAACGCGTCTTTACCTTCGACCCCTCAAGCGGTACGCTGGCCTACGCCAACCAGGCTATACAACTGAATGCTTCGGGCACCAGCGACAACGCACTCGCGATCGACAGTACGGCATCGTATCTGTATGTCGCACGGAGCGGCACCAATGGAGGCATGGCTGTTTACTCAATTGGGGCAGGCGGCGTTTTGAACTCCGTTGCGGGATCACCTTTCGCGGCCGGAAACCGTCCCTTTTCTATCGTGCTGGATAAAACAGGCAAGTATCTGTACGTTGCCAATCGCACTGATAGTACGATCTCGGCTTATTCGATCGGGACAGGCTCCGCTCTGACTGCAGTATCAGGCTCTCCCTTTGGTGGCGGTCAGCAGGTGATCTCGTTGGGGGTAGACCCTGGGGGAACTTACCTGCTGGCGGGCGCTAATGGGGGAGGCCCGGATCTGGCAATGTACGGCTTCGATGCAACAACTCCCGGGAAGCTAAACCTGACGACGAGCGTGGCTACCGATACAGATCCGGCCGGCGTGGTTGCAATCGCAGTCACCCATTAGCAAAGGGGGTGCTTCAGCCGGTAACAGTCGCCACTTTTGGCGGCTGCTGCGGAGCAGCTCGATACTATGGAAGAGGTTTCCTTGCGGGGCGTTGGGAGTTTTCGAATCATCACATATCTTTTCTCCAGGACCGGTGAGCGTTACGCCTCTGCGTGGCTTCGATACCTGGCTCTGAGTGTCTGCCTTTCGATCTGTCTGAGTGGTTGCTCCAGGCTGCGCCCCAAGCCCGCAGCCGAGTACGTTTACGTCACCTCCAAGCAGACCTACCTTCGCGATCGTGTCGCTGCGGTCTCAAATCGCACGGCTACCGTGCAGAACGGGGACAAGCTGCAGGTCCTCGAGAAGAGCCGTCGCTTTCTTCGAGTCAGAACGGAGAAGGGCGAGGAGGGCTGGCTGGATGATCGCGCCATTGCCACCCAGCAGGTCTATGACGAGTTCGAAGCGCTGAAGGGAGAACACGGCAAAGACCCGGTGGTAGCGACCGGAGTGGTGCGTGACGACGTGTATCTCCATACGAAGCCTGGCAGGGAGACGGACCGGCTCTTCCGGCTGATGGAAGGCGACAAGCTGAAGCTGCTGCGGCGCGCCAGCGTTGCAAAGCCTGTACCGTCCGGTCAGCGTCTCGCTCGCCCTTCGACCGTGCAAAAAGCTGCTTCGGATACTGCGGAGCAAGGACCTCCTCCGCCTGCGATGGAAGACTGGTGGTTGGTCGAGGACCCGAAGGGGAGGACCGGTTGGCTCTACGGCCGTATGATGGATGTGGATGTTCCCGATGCGATTATGCGGTACTCCGAGGGCCAGCGCGTGGTCGGCGCCTACGTGCTCACCAGGGTCAATGATCCCGAGGCGCCCCAGGAGGACAAGGATGTTCCGGTCTACGTGACCGTGCTGAGCCCGTATACAGCGGGTCTGCCGTACGACTTCAATCAGGTCCGGGTCTTCATCTGGAACGTGAAGAAGCATCGCTACGAGACGGGCTTCCGTGAGCGAAATATCGAAGGCTATCTGCCGGTAAAGGTTACAAGGGAGAAGGATCCGTACGGAAAGGCCCCCGCCTCCATGACCGAGGCGCCGACCTTCAGCTATCGAGTGCTTGCCGCTGACGCTCCCCCGGTTATTCCTGACCCTGTGACCGGTATTGCCACTCCTACAAAGACGAACCTGAAGACCTACCGGCTGGAAGGGAATCTGGTACGTCGCGTGATCGCGCCTGATACGACACCTCCAGAGGACGCTCATCCGGAGCCTGTGAAGGAAAAGAAGAAGACCGCCAGGGCCTCCGTTTCGCGGCGCAGGCATCGACGTTGAAACAGGCCTGACCGGAGAGCTCGAACCCGTGATGCAGGATTCGAACTCAGGCGTAGAAGGCGCGGATGGCTGCGACCACAGTCTCCTGCTCGTCGGGACGAAGTTCAGAAAACATTGGCAGGGCGAGGACCTCCTCAGCCGCCTTTTCGCTGATAGGGAAGTCCCCGGCACGGTAGCCGAGTTGCGTCAGGCTGGTCTGCAGGTGCAGGGGCAGGGGATAGTAGATCTCGCTTCCGATCTGCCGCTCGGTCAGATACTGGCGAAGAGCATCCCGGCGTGGCACACGGATGACGTACTGGTGAAAGACATGCGTGGCCCGCAGATCGGTGTAAGGCAGCACGATGCCTTCCTGTGTGGTGAGCCCGGCAAGTCCGGCACGGATAAAAAGCTCGTCGTAATGATTGGCAATCTGCCTCCGTTGTTCGTTCCATCGTGGAAGATGACGCAGCTTGACCTCGAGCACGGCCGCCTGCAGGGAGTCCAGTCGCGAGTTCCAGCCGATTTCATCGTGGTAGTAGCGGCGCCGCATTCCATGGGAGCGCAGCATTCTGATGCGTTCAGCCAGTTGCTCCGACCCGGTGGTGACCAGGCCGGCCTCACCAAAGGCGCTGAGATTTTTTGTGGGATAGAAGCTGAATGCGGCCAGATCTCCGAGGCTGCCGGCAGGCTGCCCGTTCCAGGCGGCCCCGAAGGCCTGCGCGGCATCTTCGATCAAAATCAGACCATATCGCTGCTGGAGGTGGCGGAAGGCGTCCCAGTCGGCGCATTGTCCGTAGAGGTGGACCGGAAGCACTGCTTTGATCTTTGTGTCCGGCAGGGACCGGATCGCCTCTTCGACGGCGTCGGCGGAGAGATTGAAGGTGCGCGGGTCGATGTCGGCCAGAATCGCCCGGCCGCCGCAATGCACGATGGAACTGACAGATGCAAAGAAGCTGAAGGGAGTCGTGATAACGGTATCGCCCGCCCCTACCCCCGCAGCGGCCAGGCTAAGCCAGAGCGCATCGGTGCCACTGCCACAGCCGATGGCGTGCGGTACCTGGCAGGCGCGAGCCGCAGCCTTTTCAAAGGAGTCGACCGCCGGCCCAAGGATGAACTTCTGAGAATCGCAGACCTCTTCAATGGCAGAGAGGACTTCGTTGCGAATGGAAGCGTATTGCCGGGCGAAGTCCAGCATGGGAACGGGTTGAAGAGTTTGCGGGGCCACCCCTTGATGGTAATTCGTTATTCTTCAGCGGAAGAGTCCTCCCGGGGTTTTGCTGCGTCTAAAGCTATGGACACCTCGGTTCGGAATCTTCCGTAAGTTGAAAATTGCGGAAGATGCTCGTATCGTGGAACCTCTTGGCTTCGTTCTCAGGGGGACGTTAACTGCGTTTCACTGAAGGGCTTGAAGTTTGGCGGGATCTTTAAAATCTTTTTGGAAATTTACAGCTAAGGAGATCGGCACCATGGAATCAAAGCCGGCACAGAATATTCAGGATACTTTTCTCAACACTGTCCGCAAGGACAAGAGCCCGATCACAATCTATCTTGTGAGTGGCGTTAAATTGACTGGAAAGATCCGCTCATTCGATAAGTACTCGGTTCTGCTGGAGAACAACAGCCAGGAACAGTTGATCTTCAAGCATGCGATCTCTACCGTCGTCAGCGGGCGTATGGGCGGAGGCCATGGAGAACCGAAGAGCGATTTCCGGACGTCCTCTTCCTCACCGCAGCCGGTCTCCCCGGGGAGTTCTGCTGCTTCTCCGTCGTCGAATGTTGCTGAGGTCGCAGGCGCCTCGTCAACGCGTTAAGATCTTCCTGCTGATGGTCCTCAGGGATGTTCACTAGAACTTCATGAGGTCCCCGATGACTCTTGTGAATACGTCGAATTCGGGCGCTGCCGATCCTGCCCACTTCCGAAAGCAACGGATAGGGTCGGCAGCGCCGTTCCACAACCAAAGTAGCCCGGAACGGGCCGTTCTCGTCGCGGTCGCCTTTACGAACTCCCGGCGGCGATTGACGGCGACGGTCAGCCAGGCGCGCAAGGCTGCGGCAGTTCAGGCCGAGGCAGAATCGTCGCGAGGATCGCTTTCCGCAGACAGATCCATCCTTGAGAATGCAAGATCAAGCTCCGAAGGTGCGGAGCTCGACTTCGACGCTTCTCTCGCGGAGTTTCAGGAGCTGACCCGAAGCGCGGGCGCCGAGATAGCGGCGACTGTCGTTCAACATCGTGCCCGGCCTGATCCGGCTACCCTGGTCGGACAGGGTAAGCTCGACGAGATCGCCGGAATCGTGGCTTCGGTCAACGCCGATCTCGTTCTCTTCGACCATGATCTGACCCCTTCGCAGATGCGAAATCTCGAGGCTCGGCTCGACACCAGGGTAATCGATCGCACCCAGTTGATTTTGGACATCTTTGCCCGTCATGCCCGGACGAGAGAGGGGCAGCTGCAGGTGGAACTGGCGCAGCTGGAATATCAGCTCCCCCGCCTGGCAGGAAGGGGCAAAAGCATGAGCCAGCTGGGCGGCGGAATCGGTACTCGCGGTCCTGGTGAGACGCAGCTGGAGACGGACCGCCGCAAGATCGGCCTCCGCATCCATCATGTGAAGCAGCAGCTGGAGTCGGTCAGACGCATCCGCCGGCAGCAGCGCCAGCGACGCGAGGCCGTTCCGGTTCCGGTCGTGGCTCTCGTGGGTTACACCAACGCCGGAAAGAGCACGCTGTTCAATGCACTAACGGAAGCCGGTGTCCTCGAGTCTTCGAGGATGTTCGCTACGCTCGACCCAAAGCTGAAACAGCTGCAACTTCCCTCCCGCCGCAAGATCCTTCTCTCGGACACAGTGGGCTTTATACGGAACCTTCCCCATACCCTGGTGACCAGCTTTCGGGCCACATTGGAAGAGGTGGAGCGGGCGGAGCTGCTGCTGCATGTCCGCGATGTCTCAAGCCCCATGCTGGACGAACAGAAGATTGAGGTAGAAAAGGTGCTGGCAGAGCTGGAGGTAACCGGGAAACCTGTGATCGAGGTCATGAATAAGGCCGACCTGCTGCCCACCGGAGAGACCGCGATGCCTCCGCAAGAAGGGCGGGTATGGGTCTCGGCGCTGACCGGACAGGGGCTCGATGATCTCCTGAAAGCGATTGATGAGAGTCTGGTGATCGATCCGGTCATCGAAAGCACCTTCTGCCTGCCGCAATCGGAGGGGAGCGTCCTGGCTGCTCTTGAGGGAGGGGCAGTCCTGCGCGGAAAACAGTTTGAGGGCAATGATGTTCTGTTGACGGCAAAAGGGCCGGCATCCCTGCTGAACCGGTATAGGCGCTTTCGCGTGAATCAGCCTTCGTGAAATCGAAGAAGGAGCAGATTCAGGCTCCTTAACTAGCATAGGCCGCCTGACGGGGAGCGGAGGTGGTGTCCCCTGCCACGCGACCTATGTGACCCAGAAAATAGGGTCCGGGTGGTAAGTCGATTCTACGATTTTCAGCAGGGAAGAGCAAAGGGAATTCCAGGGCGGAAGGTCGATTCGATGATCGCACAGTAGTTCGTTTACCGATTTATTCCAGATTGACACTACTGCAAATGCTTTGCTAAAAGTAGATGTACCGCAATCTGCACAACAGGCCCAAACCTGTAACGCTTCGAAGTATTTATGCTTGTCTGAACGGCTTATCTCAAGAAGACTCTCGGAGCGATCGCAGTCGAAATCCCTACATGGATCAGATACTCAAAGAACTCGGTGGACTTGTGCTCGGCTCTGTGCCGACGATGGTTCTCTTCATCCTTTTGGTGATCGCATATGGGCTGCTGGTTCGCCGGCCGCTCGATCGCATCCTGGCTGAGCGTCACGCCCGCACCGCTGGAGCAATGGAGCAGGCAAGGGGCGCAATTGCTGCTGCTGAAGCCGAGACGGGCGCCTACGAAGAGAAGCTTCGCAAGGCGAAGGCCGAGCTCTTTGAGGCTCGTGAACGCCGCCTGAAGCAGTGGGCCGCAGAGCGCGAGTCTGCGCTTGAGCAGGTTCGCCAGTCGTCTCAGCAGCGTGTTGCCTCGGCCCGGCAGGGAATTGAGCAGAGCGTGACGGAGGCTAAGTCTCAAATTGAGATCGCAAGCTCCGACCTCGGTGCGCGCATCCTTTCGGCCGTACTCCCTGCCAGCGTTGCAGCCGCGGAGGTTGCACGATGAAGGCGCTCCGGTTTAGCAAGACCCTGATCCCTGCTGCTGTTCTCGCTCTGTTGTTGGCAAGCGGGGCCCCCCGCCTGCATGGGCAGGAGGCTGCGCCTGTAGCTGCCGCTCAAAGTGGAAGTGAAGCGGTGCCGGCGACTCATGAGACTGAGAAGCAGGAAGAGCATAGCGACGAAGAGGCGTTTCGCCACTCCGCCGCGGTGAAGGCGCTGGGTGCAAAGTTCGGCCTCGATGCCGAGCAGGCAGCCACGGCGTTCAGCGTGGTTAACTTTGCAGTTCTGGCGCTGGCAGTTCTCTGGTTCCTCTTCAAGTCGCTCCCAAAGGTGTTTCGCAATCGCAACACGGCGCTCGAGAAGCATCTGGTGGAGGCTCGCGCTGCAAGCGCAGAAGCAAGCAGCCGCCTGGGAAGCGTAGAGGCGCGGTTGAGCAAGCTGGATGAGCAGATCGCCTCCATGCGCGCGCAGGCAGAGAAGGATGCTCAGCTTGAGGAGCAGCGGATGAAGGCCTCCGTGGAAGAAGAGAAGCAGAAGATTCTCGAGGCGGCAGAGCAGGAGATCTCCGCGGCGACGTCGCAGGCGAGACGGCAGATTCAGCAGTATGCAGCCGATCTGGCGATCGATCAGGCAGCCAAGAAGCTGGTGGTTTCGGCAGAGACCGATCGCATCCTGGTGCAGGAGTTCGCCCGTCGTCTGGGAGCTGATGTGGAAGGAGGGCGCAACTGATGTCCGTAATTGCACTCCGTTACGCTCACGCCTTCGCTTCGGTTGTGGCATCCCAGAAGCTCGACAGGGCTGCGGTTCAGCAGCAGCTCAACGACTTTCGCGGAACCTTTCAGGGCAGCCGGGAGTTGCGCGAAGTTCTCGCCGATCCGGCGATTCCGAGAGAGCAGAAGCTAAAGGTGCTTGACGCGATTGCTCCAAAGATTGGTATGGCTCCTCAGGTCCGGAATTTCATCGCCGTCGTCATGGATCATGACCGGATGGCAGACCTGGGAGAGATCCTCGACGAGTACTTTGTCGTCGCTGACGAAGATGCCGGTTTATCTGAGGCCGAGATCGTCAGCGCACGTGAACTCAACGATGAGGATCGGGCGCAGCTGGAGTCCCAGGTGGCTAAGCTGGCCGGCGGCAGTATTCGGGCGACTTATCGGCAGGACCCATCGCTGTTGGGCGGTGCGGTAGTGCGGATCGGATCGACGGTGTACGACGGCTCTATCCGGGCGCAGCTGGAACGGTTGAAGCAGCGGCTGGTAAGCGCGCAGTGAGCTGGAACGCATTTCTGAAAAGATATTGATACGAGGCGAGTAGAAGGAAGACATGGCACAGATCAATGCAGGTGAGATAACCGAGCTGCTTCGCCAGCAGATCGAAAACTATGAGCAGAAGGTCCAGATCGACGAGGTGGGAACCATCATCTCGCTGGGCGACGGAATTGCGCGTGTCCACGGCCTGGACAAGGTTATGGCCGGTGAGCTGATCGATTTTCCGCATGGTATTGCCGGTCTCGCGATGAACCTCGACGAAGACCAGGTCGGAGCCGTGCTTCTGGGCGACTACACGGAGCTGAAGGAAGGCGACCAGGTCAAGCGCACCGGACGCATCATGTCGGTTCCCGTGGGCGAAGCCATGATTGGCCGTGTGGTCAACGCTCTCGGCCAGCCGATCGATGACAAGGGTCCGATCAACGCGACCGAATACAATCCGGTCGAGCGTCTGGCCCCCGGCGTTATCGCCCGTCAGTCGGTTCGTGAGCCGATGGCGACGGGGATCAAGGCGATCGACACGATGATCCCGATCGGCCGTGGTCAACGCGAGCTGCTGATCGGCGACCGTCAGACGGGTAAGACCGCCATTGCGCTCGACACCATCATCAACTCGGCCAAGAACAACCTCATCTGCATCTACTGCGCGATCGGTCAGAAGCGCTCGTCGGTGGCCCAGGTGGTTCAGACGCTCGAAGAGAATGGCGCCATGCCGTACACCATCGTTGTTGCGGCCACGGCCTCCGAGCCCGCTCCGATGCAGTACCTGGCTCCGTTTGCCGCGACCGCCATCGGCGAGTACTTCCGCGATAACGGGAAGCACGCCCTGGTCATCTACGACGATCTTTCGAAGCACGCTGCTTCGTACCGTGAGATATCTCTGCTGCTGCGTCGTCCTCCGGGACGTGAGGCGTATCCGGGCGACGTCTTCTATCTGCACTCGCGTCTGCTCGAGCGCTCCTCGAAGCTGTCGGATGAGCTTGGCGGAGGTTCGCTCACTGCGCTCCCCATCATCGAGACGCAGGCCGGCGACGTTTCGGCCTACATCCCGACGAACGTCATCTCGATCACCGATGGTCAGATCTTCCTTGAGACCGATCTGTTCAACTCCGGCGTTCGTCCTGCCGTCAACGTCGGTCTTTCGGTATCCCGCGTAGGTTTTGCCGCGGCGGTGAAGGCGACCAAGCAGGTAGGCTCCACCCTGAAGCTGGACCTCGCCCAGTATCGCGAGCTTGCGGCCTTCGCGCAGTTCGGGTCCGACCTGGATCCGGTCACGCAGCGCCAGTTGAACCGCGGCCAGCGCTTAACCGAGCTGCTCAAGCAGCCGCAGTTCCAGCCGCTTCCGTTCGAAAAGCAGGTTGCCATCATCTTTGCCGGCGTCAACGGTCTGCTGGACGATGTCGCCGTGGCTGATCTTCGCGCCTTCGAGGATGGCCTCTATCCCTACCTGGAATCGTCGAGCGGTGGCAATGTGCTCTCCGATATCGCGACGAAAAAGGCGATCGACGACGACATCAAGAGCCGCCTGACCCAGGCGATCAATGACTATAAGGCCACTTTCCTGGCGCAGCGCAAGGAGAAAGAGACGGCTAAGGCCAAGTAGACCATGGCAAACGTACTCGATCTACGGCGTCGTATCCGCAGCGTGAAGAACACGCGGCAGATCACCAAGGCCATGAAGATGGTCTCGGCGGCTAAGCTGCGCCGCGCACAGGAGCGTGCCCTGCAGGCGCGTCCTTACGCGCAGATGATCTCCAGCGTTCTGGAATCACTGGTGCGCCGCTCCGATCTCTACAGCAACGAGACCGGCGATATTCGCCATCCCCTGCTGGTGGAGCGCGAAGAGAAGAATGTTCTTGTCGTCGTCATTGCTGGAGACAAGGGATTCGCGGGCGCATTCAACTCCAATATCACCAAGGCGGCTCATGCCTTTATCAACGATCGTCGCCTCAAGGGCCAGAACATCGATATTGAGCCCGTCGGACGCAAGGCTCGTGATCTGGTAGGGAAGAGATTCCCCCCCGCTGTCTACGAGAAGAAGGAAGAGCACTACGACAACGACCTCGCGACGCACTATGAAGTCATCCGTCATCGTGCCGCTCCGGTTGAGACGACAGGCGATCACCCGACTCTCCTGAATAAAGTAGATATCCATCAGGTCGGCGGCCTCGCCCACTCCATTATCGAGCGATATACGCGGGCTGAAATTGATTCGGTTTACATCGTCTACAACGAGTTCAAGTCCGTGATCGCGCAGCGTGTCGTGGTTGAGAAGCTGCTGCCGATCCGCAAGCTCGGCTCGCCTGAGATCACTGTGGCCGAGGAGATGACCGAGGAGCAGAAGGAAGCGGCTGGGCATGCGGCGATCAGTGCCGGTATCAGTCTCACCGTTCCTGAGGAATCGGCGGTCGAGTCGGAAGCCAGGAAATTCGGCACCGCTGAAGTCGATTACATCTTCGACCAGGCGCCGGAGACGCTCTTCCGGCACCTCATGCCGAAGTACGTTACGACGCAGATCTTTCATGCCCTGCTGGAGTCTTCGGCTGCCGAACATGCGGCCCGTATGACGGCAATGGATTCGGCGACCAACAACGCCGGTGACATGATCGACGCACTTTCGCTTGAGATGAACCGGGTGCGGCAGGCAGCGATTACAAAGGAAATTATTGAGATTGTGAGCGGAGCGGCCGCTCTGTAGGCAAACGGCGCCCGCGGAAGAGAAAGAGACCTATGGCAGAGAATATTGGAAAAGTCATATCGATCAGCGGCCCTGCCGTTGACATTCAATTCGAAGAGGCAACGATGCCGGCCATCTACCAGGCCGTGCGCATCGTCAGCGAAGGCTTTGATGTCCCCGAGCCCAAGGACGTAGTCGTCGAGGTGCAGCAGCACCTGGGTGAAGGGCGTGTTCGCTGCATCGCCATGACCGCCACCGAGGGTCTGGTACGCGGCATGAAGGCGATCGATACCGGCGGACCTATCACGGTTCCTGTGGGTCGTGAGACCTTGGGTCGCGTTCTGAATGTTCTGGGTGAGCCCGTGGACGAGCTTGGCCCTGTCAACGCCAAGAAGTATCTCCCCATCCATCGCCAGGCCCCTGCGTTCGATGAGCAGTCGACCTCGGAAGAGATGTTCGAGACCGGTATCAAGGTCATCGACCTGATCCAGCCCTTCTTGAAGGGCGGTAAGATCGGTCTCTTCGGCGGCGCCGGCGTCGGCAAGACCGTCGTCATTCAGGAGTTGATCAACAACGTCGCCTCCAAGCACGGCGGATTCTCGGTGTTCGCCGGCGTGGGTGAGCGTACCCGCGAGGGAAATGACCTCTGGCACGAGTTCCAGGAGTCGGGCGTTATCGATCCCAGGGATTACACGAAGTCCAAAGCCGCGCTGATCTATGGCCAGATGACCGAGCCGCCGGGAGCACGTCTTCGCGTGGCGCTGACTGGTCTGACGGTTGCGGAGAACTTCCGTGACGAAGAAGGCGCGGACACGCTGCTCTTCATCGACAACATCTTTCGCTTCACCCAGGCAGGTTCCGAGGTTTCCACGCTGCTCGGCCGTATGCCTTCCGCAGTAGGCTATCAGCCCAACCTGGCGACCGAGATGGGCCAGCTGCAGGAGCGCATCACTTCGACCAAGAAGGGATCCGTAACGTCGGTGCAGGCTGTGTACGTTCCTGCCGACGACCTTACTGACCCGGCTCCGGCGACGACCTTCGCTCACCTCGACGCCACCACCGTGCTCTCCCGTCCGCTCTCGGAGCTGGGAATCTATCCGGCTGTCGATCCGCTCGCTTCGACCTCGCGTATTCTCTCCCCCCGTGTTGTCGGCCAGGAGCACTACGACGTGGCCCAGGGCGTGAAGAAGATCCTGCAGCGCTACAAGGATCTGCAGGATATCATCGCCATCCTCGGTATGGACGAACTCTCCGAAGAGGACCAGTTGACCGTCAAGCGCGCGCGCAAGGTGCAGCGATTCCTCTCGCAGCCCTTCCACGTCGCCGAGATCTTCACCGGTATCCCCGGAGCGTACGTCAAGATCGAAGACACCATTCGCTCCTTCAAGGAGATCATCGAAGGCAAGCACGATGACATTCCGGAGCAGGCCTTCTACCTGAAGGGCGGCATCGAGGATGTGCTCGCCGCAGCCGAGAAGATGAAGGCAACGGCTTAGTTCTACGGGCTCCGCCTGTTCCTGCAGGCGGAGCTTCGGAACCATATTGAGTGAAATCTTTGGAAGCACAGAGTTAGACGCCTATGGCAGATACAAATCAATCCGGTCTCCTTACTGTCCGCCTGGTGACGTCGGATCGCGTTCTGGTGGACACGACGGCTGAGGCGGTTGAGTTGCCATCCATGTCGGGATACCTTGAAGCGCTGTACGGTCACGCTCCCCTGCTGGCGGAGTTGGGTGCAGGCGAGGTTCGTCTGCATGGCGGCCAGTCAGGCAACCAGACCTTCTTCGTCGCATGGGGCTTTGTGGAGGTCCTTCCCGAGCGCGTCACCATTCTGGCCGAGAATGCACTTCACCCCGAAGAGATCAACGTCGAAGCTGCCCGTGCAGAGCTGGCCGAAGGTGAAAAGCTATGGAACGAGGCTGGTGACGACGGAGAGAAGTACGACGAGGCAAACGCTATCGCCCGTCAGGCCGAAGAAAAGATCGTCTCTGCTCAAGGCCAACGCTCCTAAGCAGGAAAATTCTTGGAAATAGAAAAGCCACCCCAGCGGGTGGCTTTTCTATTGTTATCTCTATCGAGACGCGGCAGCTTTACGCCGGGGCGAGGCTGGCTTCTCCGTTGCAGCAGAAGGCGGGGCTGCCGCTGCGGCTGCTTCTGCCTGTTGCCGAAGGGAGTGAAGAACCACGCGAAGCATCTCCTCCTCTGGAGCAGGTTTGCCGGTCCATATTTCGAACTGGCGCGCACCCTGCTGAACAAACATCTCAACACCGGTAATGAAGGGAATGCCTTGTTGACGGGCGAGCCGAATCAGCGGAGTCTCCAGCGGATTGTAGACCAGGTCGAAGACCAGCTTCGTGTTCAGGTCCTTCACATCGAGTACAGAGGAGGTCTTCTGGCCTGCCATCCCGACCGGGGTCGCATTGATCACGACATCGAAAGTCGTCTTTGCAAACGCCTCTTTCTTGACCGTCTTTGAGCCCGACTGCCGGGCCAGCTTCTGGGCTGTCTCAGGCGTGCGGTTGAAGATGAAGACATCGGCTCCTTTGTCGCGCAGCCCGAAGACGGCGGCCCTTGCGGCTCCGCCTGCTCCCAGGACCAGAACCCTGGCTCCACGTAGAGACATCCTCTTCTCCAGCGGGCCAACGATTCCGGCGACGTCCGTATTAAACCCGTAGAGCTTTCCATCCTGTGCCCGCAGGACCGTGTTGCAGGCGCCGATCTTGGCCGAGAGAGGATCGGTCTTCTCGAGGTGCGCCATGATCTCCTGCTTGTGCGGCATCGTGACGCTCAGGCCCTGGATGGGGATCTCCCGCACCAGGTTGATCAGGTCGCTTACCTTTGCCGTCTGCAGGGCCAGATAGACTGCGTTGACCGTCTCGCGGCGGAACGCCGTATTCATCATGATCGGAGACAGCGAACTTCTGATTGGGTTTCCCGCAACTCCATAGACCTTGGTTGCAGCGTCCACCTGGTCGATCCGATAGGTCTCAATAAGAGTACGAGCGGCAATCTGGCCGGGGCCGGTCTCCTCTCCCTGGGTCGCTGCGGCAAAGGTGAAAGCCGAGCCGGCACGAAGTCCAAGGACGCGCGAGATAATTCCGGCGTCTCCCATGCAGATGCCGATGATATTCGCCTTCTCGTGCATCCGCTCCATAAAGCGCATCAGGGTGACGTTGTCTGAGAGGGTCTTTGCCGTGGGGACGATCTTGTAGAAGTCCGGCTGAAATGGAGCGATGCGCTCATAGACCTTATCCAGATCTTTTGTCGAGCTGAAATCGTGATGGCTGATGATCAGAGCGACCCCGGTGTCGCGAAGCTTCTGCAACTCGCCCTTCTTCAGGGCCTCGGCGGATTCCAGTTCCAGATCGACCAGTTGAAAACCCGCTGCGGCAGCCTTGGATAGAACTTCCATTTCGGCCGCAAGAGAGCCGGTAAATTTGCCGCCGTTGGCTTCCCGTCGACAGGTGGCAATAGCGGTGGCCGCTGTATTGTCGCCAAGAAACTGCTTCAGCTTCGGCAGGGCGTTGGCGGGTTTTTCGAGGTAATCGAGTCTAAACTCGAGAAAAGGGGTCTCTCTGACGACAGCTGTCGCCTTTTCGATCATTTCGGCGGCTGTCGTGCCAATAATGGCAACGCAAATCTTACTGATGCGTGTACGCAAAAGTTGTGTGGCTGCAGTGGAACTGGGCACGTTGGCTCTCATGTCTACAATCGCGGTATCTTACAGACCCCTGAGTGCGGATGCAAATCATATTGAAAGAAAAGATAGTTAGTACTCTGAGGCGGTCCAAAGGAGACCCTACAGAGGAAGACGATGGGAAAGAGGAAACGTTATCGGCACTTCAACTTTTAGAATGAGTCAATTATGACAGAAGCGCGGCTTGTGACAATCCCGGAATGGAGACAGTTTTCGTGGTTGCACCACGGATTTAGCACCCGTCTGGGTGGCGTGTCGGACGTATACGGCGGTACGTCTCTCAATCTGGGCTGGACTAAAGAAGACGCTCCCGAGGCAGTCCGGCAGAACCGCAGGCTGTTGGTGGAGTCGGTTACAGGCAAACCACCGTCCGACGCCATACTGGTTACGGTCCGTCAGGTCCATTCCAATACGATCCATCGAGTAGAAGCCCCCGGCCGGCGGCTGGAGACAGCAGAAGGAAAGGCCGTCCTGGAAGGCGATGGCCTGATTACAGATGAGCGCGGGATGCTGCTGGGGGCGGGGACTGCCGATTGTGTCCCGGTCCTTCTGGCAGACCCGGTGCACAGGGCGGTGGGAGCGTTCCATGCAGGATGGCGCGGAACGGCTGCCCGCATCGTCGAGAGGGGCGTCGAAAGGATGCGGAAAGAGTTCGGGACGCGGCCTGAGGAGCTTCTGGCTGCCATCGGGCCGAGCATCGGCGTGTGCTGCTATACGATCGGGCAGGATGTTCGGGAGCAGTTCGCAGAGCAGTTTACCTACAGCGACGAACTCTTCCGGCTGCTGGCGCCTGAAGGCGGGCAGGCCAGGTTCAGGGTCGACCTGTGGGAGGCGAATCGGAGGCAGCTGCTGGATGCCGGATTGCAAGCCAGGAAGATCTCGGTGGTGGGAGAGTGTACCGCCTGTACCATCGAACCCTCAGGGGAGCCACGCTATTTTTCGCATCGGGCGCAGGCGGGCAGAACAGGCCGGATGTTGAATGTTATTGGAATTCGATAATCAGACTGGATTTGAGACCATTTGGTTTCTGATTCATCTAAGTTGGAGTGCAGGCAATGAGCAAAGGCGACGAGACACGGCAGAAGATCATCGCGGCGGCTGCTCCTCTCTTTAACAAGCAAGGGTACGCGGGCTGCGTCATCAAGGACATCATGGCGGCGACTGGCCTCGAGAAGGGCGGTATCTATCGTCACTTTGAAAGCAAGGAAGAGATTGCGGCTGAGGCCTTTGACTATGCCTGGATGGTGGCCTCCGCAACACGGCAACAAGGGCTCGATGATATTCCCAATCACGTGGATCGTCTGAAGCAGCACATCTCGAGATTCGTGACGCGTTCGAGCATTCCGGGTGGCTGCCCTCTGCTCAACACCGGTGTGGACTCCGATAACGGCAACCCGATCCTGAGGGAGCGTGTCCGAAATGCGCTCAAAGGATGGCAGAAGATGCTGCGATTAATCCTGGTGGAGGGGATTGAAGCCGGGACGGTGCGAGGGGATGTTGATCCCGAGAAGGTCTCAAGAGTCATCATCTCAGGGCTGGAAGGCGGAATGCTTGTAAGCCGTATTGAGAAGAACGATGAAGCCCTTCGAGACGCCATGGATTACCTGGACAGCTATCTGGAGACCAACGTGCGCGCTCCGCAGCACTGAGGGAAAGAAGAGATACTGGCCGATATCAACCCTGCGTAGCTGTTTTCCGGACAATTTCAGAATCCTGCATCGTTCCGGCCTCATCAGAGATTACAGCTCTCGAAAGAGACTGATTGGTCGCAAAAGGCAGAGAGGACGTGAATGGGCGCTGTTCTGGTACTTCCAGAGAAGCAGGCGACGGGGAAGGCGAAGGCTCCTGTAAATCCGTGGGTGATAGCACTGACGGTAACTCTGGCTACCTTTATGGAGTTGCTGGATACCTCCATCGCCAATGTATCCCTGCCTCATATAGCAGGGGGTCTGGGGCGAAGCTTCGATGAAGTTACCTGGATCCTGACGACATACCTGGTGGCGAATGCGGTCGTTCTGCCCATGAGCGCATGGCTGAGCCGTGTCTTCGGGCGAAAGAACTACTACATGGCCTGTGTCGCGCTGTTTACCATTACCTCTTTCTTCTGCGGGATTGCGCCAAGCCTCGGCATCATGCTTTTGAGCCGTGTGCTGCAGGGGATCGGCGGCGGCGGCCTGGCTCCAGTGGAGCAGGCCATTCTGGTGGATACCTTTCCTCCGGCGAAGCGGGCGTCCGCATTCGCGCTCTATACCGTGGCGATTGTGACGGCTCCGGCGATTGGCCCGGTTCTCGGCGGCTGGATCACGGATAACTACAACTGGCGATGGGTATTTCTGATCAACATTCCCATAGGGCTTTTGTCGCTCTACCTGACCAACCGCTTCGTAAGCGATCCGCCTGCTTTCAAGGAGGAGCGTGAGAGCGCACGCCGCGGCGGCCAGCTGCGAATCGATGGAGTGGGAATTAGCCTGATTGCGCTGGGGTCGGCGGCGCTGGAGATCATGCTTGACCGCGGTCAGATCGATGACTGGTTCGGCAGCAGCTTTATCTGCTGGCTGTTTGCCATAGCGATCGTCTGCTGGTCGCTGGCGATCTACTGGGAGCTGAAGATCGACGATCCGATTCTTGAGCTGCGGTTGCTGCGGTATCCGAATTTTGCCATCGCCTCGGTCTTCTACCTGATCTTCGGTTTTGGACTCTTCGCGACGACGACAATGATTCCGCAGATTCTGCAGTCACTGTATGGTTATCGCGCCATCGATGCAGGTCTCGTGCTTGGGCCGGGAGCTTTTGTAATTACACTGCTTGCCCCAGTGGGGGCGCAGCTGGTGCAGCGGGGAATCGTGCAGTCGCGAACTTTGCTTACCTTTAGCCTGGTTACGGTCTCCGCATCTATGATCTATTACAGCGGTCTCACGCTGCAGACGGACTACCGGCACTATGCGCTCGCCCGAGGCTTGCAGGGACTCGGTTATGCCTTCTTTTTTGTTCCGTTGAGTGTCGTTGCTTACTCTCAGTTGAAGCCGAATGAAAACAACCGCGCTTCCAGCCTTACGAATCTCTTCCGCAACTGGGGTGGGAGTTTCGGCATCTCCTTTGCTACGACTCTGAGTGAGCGTCGTCAGGACTTTCACCAGTCGGTGATGTCAGCCAATCTGTCTGGCTCGAGTGCATGGCTGCAGGATTCTGTCGCACGTACGACGAATTATCTGGCCAGTCATGGGTACTCGCACGCGGATGCGGCCAGAGCTGCGTACCTGCGTTCCTACAACCAGATGATTGCACAGACGAGTCTTCTGGGATTCATGGATGTCTTTCGCGCCATCGGCTGGGTGACGCTGGCTGTGACGCCACTGCTCTTCTTCCTTCAGAAGTTCAAGGTTTCAGGAAAGCCCTCCGGCGGGCATTGAGATGGACAGAGTATCGTCATATGCCTGAACTCGGATCGTGATTGCCTTAACAAGGCATTGGCCATTGCATAGGACATGACGTTTGCTTCGGGATACGCTCTGAAGCGCCATGAAGTGTCATCCTTCGACTACGCGCTGGTGCGCTCGCTCAGGATGACACTCCGAAAGGCTTTGGAAGAAACCGGTGCAGCGATTGTTTATTCAAAGCCTTAGATCTATTTGCAAATATCCCTTACTCCATGTGATATCCCCTACTCCATCTCAGTGCTGTCCGTCATAAGGTTAGAGTGTTGTGGCGGTCTCCGCAGCAGCAGCGGCATGATGAACAGGATGGCGACGATGGTGGTGGCCATTCCACCGACAACGACGCGCGCTAACGGCTGCTGAGCCTGCGCGCCGATGCCGTTGGAGACGGCTGCGGGCAGAAGGCCCAGGCCCGCGGCCATACAGGCCATGACGACGGGACGCATTTCATCGACGCAACCATGTTCCAGCCCTGTACCATCGACGCTCTCACGCTGGGCCCGGCGCACGCCCGACATGAAGACGACGGCTCCGAGGGTGGCGACTCCGATCAGTGAGGTGAAGCCCACAGCAGCAGAGATACTGAAGGCCGTGTGTGTCACGAACAGAGATACAGTTCCACCCACAGCGGCGAAGGGAAGCGTGGCCACCACGATGAAGGCGTCCTTCCACGTGCCGAATTGCATGTAGAGAAGAATGACGATCACTGCCAGTGAGATGGGGATGATGACGGCGAGCCTTGCCTGCTCCTTGCGAAGCGAGTCGAATTCGCCTGCCCATGTGTAGTCATAACCTTTGGGCATAGGCGCCTTCTGTTTAATCTGCGCCTGAAGATCGGTAATGGTAGTTGCGAGATCGCGACCGCGGACGGAGAACTTGATGGGGATGTATCTCCTTCCGCCTTCGCGAAAGATCTGGAAGCTGCCTTCCCGGATGCTCACGTCTGCAATCTGTCCGAGAGGAATGCTGCTGCCTTCGGGAGTGGGAACGAGGATAGCCCGAATTGCCTCGGGGGTGGAGCGGTTCGCTTCGGGATAACGAACGGTCAGGTCGAAGCGGCGGTCGCCCTGAATGACCTGGCTGATGGGAGCGCCGCCGACAGCAGCCTGAACGATGGCATTGATGTCGCCCGAAAGGATGCCATAGCGAGCGGCGCGAGCGCGATCGATCTGGATGACGAGCGAGGGTTGTCCACCTACTTTGAAGACGCCCACGTCGGCTACACCGGGGACGGTCTCCATGATGTGTTCGATCCTGGCGGAGAGAGAGGTCAGTGTGTCGAGATCGTCTCCAAAGAGCTTGAGGGAGTTCTCGCCTTTGACTCCGGACATCGCCTCTTCGACGTTGTCCTGAATGGCCTGCGAGAAGTTCAGCTCGATGCCGGGAAAACGTGACATCCGGCGGTTGATTTCGTTGATGAGTTTGGGTTTTGTCATCCCCGGTCGCCACTCGTCCTGCGGCTTCAGCGTGGCGGAGATTTCGATGTTGTTGAAGGTGGAGACGTCGGTTCCGTCATCGGGCCGTCCCATCTGCGAGACGGTCTGGGTGACCTCGGGTGACTCCGCAATAAGACCGCGAAGCTGATTGGCTATATCGACAGAAGTCTGGAAGGAGATGTCCTGAGGAAGGGTAGCTCGAATCCAGAGGTTTCCTTCTTCGAGGGGAGGCATAAATTCTCCGCCTACCAATGCGAAACAAAGCACTCCGACCACCAGCATCACTGCTGCGCCAATCCACACAAGACGGGGGAAGTGAAGGGTGTGATGAAGCGCGCGTTCGTAGCCATTCTTCAGACGCCGGCTGAGCCATGTATAACCGTCACCGACTTTCTGTTCAGCGGGAGCCGTCATGTATCCCAGAACGGGGGCAAAGATGAGCGCGAACATGAGGGCGCCCATCAGCGCGAAGCCATAGGTGACCGACATGGGCGAGAAGATCTGTCCAGCCACGCCCTGCATGGTGAACAGCGGGATGAACGCGATCAGGATGATAGCGGTCGAAAACAGCACGGGCCGCGCGGCATCGGTGACACCTTCGACGATCAGGTCTCCAGTCTGCTCACCCGGCAGGCGGCGCGACAGTTTGCGGTAGATACTCTCCAGCACAATGATGGAGGAGTCAACCAGGATGCCGAAGTCGATGGCCCCGATGGAGATCAGGTTTGCGGACCTTCCGCTGAGCACCATCATGCCGAACGCAAACAGCACCGCGAAGGGAATGGTGACCGCAGCGATGAACGTGATTCGAAGATCGCCGAGCATGGACAACAGGACCAGCGTCACGAGTACGAGGCCGGTAAGAATAACCTCACGAACCGTATGTGTGGTGCGGTTGATCAGGGTGGTCCTGTCGTAGATGGTGCTGATGTGCATCCCCGGCGGCAGCAGGTTGCCGGTGTTCAGGCTATTGATCTTCTCCTTGAGAGCTTTGAGCGCGGGCAAGGATTTCTCCTCTTTCTGGAGAAGAACGATGCCGATGACGATGTCGTTTTCGCGGTTGCGTCCTACCTGCCCCAGTCGAGGCTGGAATCCCTCCTTTACGCTGCCGATGTCGCCAACCGTGATTGGCGCACCGTTCTTTTCTGCAACGACAATATGCGAGATGTCTTCGACCGAGTGCACCTGTCCGAGCGCGCGCACGTTGACGTTCTGGTTTCCAAGCGCGATGTAGTTTCCGCCAGCGTTTGCGTTGGAGGACTGTATGGCGCTGACAACCTGTGGGAGGGTAACTCCATAGCTGAGCAGGCGACTGGGATCTGCTTCTACCTGGTACTGGCGTGTTGTGCCGCCGAAGGTGGTGATATCGATGATGCCGGGAACCTGCTTGAGCTCGCGCCGAACGAGCCAGTCCTGCGTGGCCTTGATCTCGTTGAGCGTGTATCCGGGACCGACGAGCTGGTAGCGGAAGATTTCGCCGATGGGCGACCAGGGCGAGAGCTGCGGCTGCAGGTTGTTTGGCAGCTGCAGGGTCTGGAGGCGGTTCAGCACCTCCTGACGGTCGCGAAAGTAATCCGAATCGAAGCTGAAGTAGAGCTTCACGTCGGATAGGCCGAAGATGGAGATCGAGCGCACCTGATCGAGATGAGGAACGCCGTTCAGCGTCGTCTCCTCCGGCACGGTGACCTGCTGCTCCATCTCTTCCGCCGACCAGGAAGGATTCTGGGTGATGATCTCGACCAGCGGAGGGGATGGGTCGGGGTATGCCTCAATGTCGAGGCGTGAGAGTGCGAACCCTCCTGCGGCCAGCATGACTGCGAAGACGATGAGGATAATGGCGCGATAACGGATGACGAGTCGTATCAATGGCTGCACGCGATCACTCCCCATTCGCCGGGCGAAGCAGAGCTCCGCCAGAGGTGACGACCTTGTCGCCGTCGTTGATGCCGGTAAGCACTTCGATGTTTTTCGTGTTTCCGGACTCGAAGGTGCGGCCGATAGTCACAGGCCGTTGCTCGTATTTGCCCGCGCCATTTACGACAAAGACCGACGTCTTCTCCCCCTGGTGAAGCACTGCCGTAGATGGCAGAATGACGGAGCGGCGCGCAGCGCCAGGAATCCGGATGGTGGAGAACATGTCCGTCTTCAGGGTGTGTTTCGGATTCGGCAGCACAACGCGGAGCTTCAGGGTGTGGGTTGTGGGATCGAGAGCATCGCCAACGTTGACGATTTTGCCTGTGAGTGTCAGGCCTGCGTATGCCGGCACGATGATCTGTACCTCTCGGCCGACCTGCACGCTTGCCAGATCACGCTCAAAGACGTCTCCGACCACCCACACCGAGTCGATGTTGGCGATGGTCGCGATCGGAGTCGCATTGTCGAGGGAGCGTTGCATCTCGCCTGCAGCGCTACCGATATCGAGCACCACGCCGGAGATGGGAGATCGCAATGCGACTTCATCGGAGGAACTATTTTCGGAGAAGCCGAGTTCATGGATGCGCTGCCGGGCGCGCTCCATCTCGGAGTGGGCTGTCTGATCGGCTGCTTCCAACTCGTAGTAGTCGGCCTGTGAGAGGACCTCATGGTCCAGCAGAACCTTTCCTCGCGTCAGCGCCCGATCAGTGCGAAGGACTTCGATCTTTGCTTTTTCAAAGTCGGATCGGGCCGCGGCGATCTCACTGCTCTGCAACTGTGCGATCACGTCACCCTTCCTGATCTCCTGACCGGGAAGTACGCGGAGTGCGAGTATGCGTCCGCTGAGGGGAGGGAAGATGCGAACGACGTGCGAAGGATCGGCTTCGACGTGAGCGGGAATGTCGAGATAGTCGGTGCTCTGCTGCACATGAGCGATCGTGGTCTCTATCCCGGCGTTTGCCGGCTGTGCGCTTTGATCCGTCCGCGGCGCGGAAGACTTGCACGCCGTCAGAGGCGCCGCAATAAGGGTGAGCAACAGAAGGTGTTTGATGCTGATTCCGGGGTTGTTCATGCAGTCCTTCATGGGAGAATGTCCGTCGCCGTAGCGAAGCTGAGCTGATGAATCGCAAGCCATACCTGCGCATTCGCGGTCAGGGCGCTGATACGAATGGCGCGGTAGTCGCGCAGGGCAGAGAGATAATCCAGCAGCGTAGAGTTTCCATTGCGATAGCTGAACTGCAGATTGTCGCGAACGTGGCCGGCTTCATCCAAATAATGGCTGTTGTAGCGTTTTGCCATCTGCCGTGCTGTATCGAGTGCGAGCCATGCCTGATCCACATCGGCGACGACCTGATTGCGGGCTGCGGTGACTGCCAGCCTGCTCGCGTCAACCTCGTAGCGTGTTCGCTCCTTCTCGCCTTGATTGCGGTCGAAGATGCGGAGCGGAACTGCGAGATTGAGCCCGAAGGAGTTATCGATGCCATTGCGATCATACTCAGCTCCGACGGTGGGATCCGTTTTGCCATTGGCGACGGCCAGCTTGGCATCTGCCTCCGATGCGGTGAGGGCCTGGCGCGCTGCCAGATAGTCAGGACGCGATTGCAGACCCTTCTGCTCCGCTTCCGCCATCGTCAGCGGAACCTGGGGCGGATCGAGGGTTCCGGTTACATCGAATGTGGGGCTGGGATGGTCCGATCCGAAGAGAAGCTGAAGCTCTGCCGACGCCTGCTGCAGTTGCAGGCGGGCATTATCGGCGTCGGCTTCAAACTGCGCCTGCTGCAGATCGATGCGCTCGAAATCGGTCCGGGTGATGTCTCCGGCGTCAAGGCGCGAACGACTAAGGTCGACTGTCTTGCGATAGTCGGCAAGGTTTTCGTCCGCCACCGCGAGCGAGGCTTTGGCGAGCAGCATGCTGGTGAAAGCACCACGTACGGCAAGCACGAGCTGGCGCTGCTGATCGTGATAAAGACTTTGCATGGATTCAGCGGCTGCAGTGGCTGAGTCCAGTCGCAACTGCCGTTTGTTACCTCGCTCGAAGAGGCGGGAGACGTTGGCCGAGTAGAAGAACGGGTTTCCTGCGGAAACGCTGGGCGTCTCCGGCAGCGTCAATCCTTGTCCGTAGAGTGTGAGTGTCGGATTCTGGCGCAGGCCGGCGGTAATTTTGTTGGCTTCGACGGCAGCTACATGCTGGCGCGCAGAGAGCAGATTCGGGTTTGCTGCAAGCGCGCGGTCGACCGCCTGCTGCAGCGTAAGGGGAGGGGTGGCGGGCGGAGCAGGCGGGGGTGCCTGTGCCGCGAGCATCGACGCTGCAGAAAAGATTGCAACGCCGAAAGCACGAAGTACTTTCGGGGTCATGCCTACCTTCAGATGGTTGTGATGGGGAGATTCCGGCTCAGGAGATCAGGCCGGACAGACGGAGCTATGCCGCGAATGCAGGTGCAGGAGGCGGTCGTATGCCAATGACCCGCGCAAAGCCATCCATGAGCTTGCGGAGAACGACACGTAAGCTGAAGCGTGACAGACGTGAAAAGAGGACAGCGAATCCGATCAGAAGCAGGACACTGAGAGTGCCAAGCTCCAGAATGGCAGCGTGGGCAGCGACCTGGAGAAGAGGCATCTCACTTCGCCGGACGACATGTTCCATCTCCGTCCGGCTATCCATTGCACCCAGGTCATCTGTCATCGAGATGACCGGAAGCAGAAGGACAAGGAGCAGCACAAGGGCGACCAAGGTACTCCAGTTTTGCTTCGCATCTCCGCGCCGGACTGCTCTTACCCACGTCAATATCAGGGTGAGAGACAGGGAAAACCACAGGAAATTGAGAAGCAACTCCACGCTTTTCTGAGTATAGAGCATTTTGCGAGCGATTCAGGAAAGGCTGTTGTGTTAGCCCTTCCGGTCTTCACCGCCGCAAAAGGCTATTGTCTCAGCGCAAATGCTGAGGCAATAGCCCGAGTGTGGGGAAGTTTGTTTAGAACCAGCTACATGGCTGGGGGATGATGAGGGTCAACCTTCTCGGCGCTCTCCGCGCGGGGAGAGGATTTAACGCCGGTCGGATTGACCATATCCCTCAGCTCCTTCGAGGGCTTGAAGTAGGGAACTCGCTTGGCTGGAACATCGACCTTTTCGCCGGTCTTCGGGTTGCGGCCGGTTCGCGCATTCCGTTGCCGGGTTCGAAAGCTGCCAAATCCGCGAATTTCAATTTTGTCACCGGACTTAAGAGCGCCGATGACAGATTCAAAGAGCGTATCGACGATCACTTCGCCATCGCGCCTGGTGAGGTCGCCGAGGGATGTTACTTTGTCGACGAGATCAGCTTTGGTCATTATCGGGGTCCTTTCAAATCGGGAGGGCCGAGCGGCTGCATTCAATGCCGGCTTTAGTTACTGGCTTGATTATAAATGGGATGCATCTTTTGCCCGAAAGGAAACCCGGTAGTTGGCTGGAAGTGAGGAATCTATTTTAAAAGCAAATTCTGCCCCGAAAAGGGGACGGCACTGCACCGTCCTGACGCAGGGTCTGCCGGAGAGGCGTCCTGTCGACAGACGCTGCTAAAGACGAATGGACTGTCACTTCCAGACGAAGTAGAAGCCGGGTGCACGGCTGAGCATCTGGCTGGGCGAGGGAAAGAGATCCTCCCCATTGTCAGCAAGGATGGACAATAGTCCGCGCTTGTTTTTTGCCGGGCGGACTACGGTGGGCTCGCCCGAGATCCCTACGCTCCTGGCGGTGTCGAGAAGGGCGGTCCGGAATCCTCCGATCTTGTCGATCAGCCCAAGGGGGAGAGCCTGCTCTCCAGTCCAGACCTGACCGGTGGCCAGCGGCTTGATTCTGTCGTCGCTCGTATGGCGTCCCGCGGCAACGTCGTGGACAAACTGGGAGTACATATTGTCGACCAGGGACTGGAAGTACGCCTGTTCCTTAGGAGTTAGTTCGCGGCTGGGATCGCCCGCGTCCTTCAACTCGCCGGCGGTGATCGTGATGTTCTTCAGCTTTGCCCACTTCAGCAGGTCGGCATAATTCATCCACTCCATAATGACGCCGATGGAGCCAACGACGGAGGCCTGGTTGGCATAGATCCGGTCGCACCCGCTGGCGATGTAGTAGGCTCCGGAGGCGCCCACGCTCTCGACCGATGCGACGATCTTCTTGTGCTTTTCCTGTCGGACTCGCAGGACCTCGTGATAGATCTCCTGCGAGGCGGCAGCTCCCCCGCCGGGAGAGTTGATGTGGAGGATGATCGCTTTTACGGAGGAGTCGTCGCCGAACTTGCGGAGCTGGGAGTTGACGGTCTCAGGAGAGAGGATGATGCCGTCAATATCAATGACAGCAATGCGATCTCCGGAGAAGGCCAGGCCATCGGAGCCTCCGTTCCTGACGGAGCGCATCATCAACCAGAACATGCAGGTAAGCACGAGACAGACCGCGGCGAAGGAGCCGCCGATTGCAGCCACGTAAAACCAGGGGGAGCGGCTGGTGCGGGGGCCAGGGCGGTAGACGGGAGGATACGGTCCGGCTGCATAGCCGTAGGGAGCAGCGGGAGGGAAACCGCCGGCGCTGGGCGGCGGTGGTGGCGGCGGAGGAGAAGACGGCTGCTGAGCGAAATCGTCCTGCATGATGTGGAGTGTAGCAAGCTCGGACGGAGCCGTCAGGAGCTTTGCGCAAAACGCTGCTGTTTTCTGAATTGAAAGGCTCTACTATGAAACAGAACACAGTTTCCAGACGTCAAATAGTTGCAGTATGATGAACGGCGTTATCCCACGGATTCACTGTCGTCATGCAGGATTTTTCCCCGGGAGGGCCGGACCGCGCCATGGCGCACCCTGAGATCAGTATCGTCGTTCCCGCCTACAACGAAGGCGCTCGCATCGAGAATGCGCTGGATCGTATCTTTTCCTGCGCGGAGCAAAGAGGGTGGGACGCCGAAGTTCTCGTCGTCGATGACGGCTCGACCGATAACACCGCCTCAATCGTCGAGCGGTGGATGGAAGCATACCCCCGTCTCCACCTGGTTCAGAATCCGGGAAATCGTGGCAAGGGTTACTCGGTCCGGAACGGGCTGCTGCAGGCAGCCGGCGAGATCGTGATGTTTACCGATGCCGACCTTTCGGCGCCGATGGAAGAAGCGGAGCGGTTGTTCCACGCCATTTATGAAGGCGCGGATGTCGCGATCGGCTCCCGCTGGCTTGACCGCGCGCGCCAGACCATTCATCAGCCGCTCTACCGGCAGTTTTTCGGACGCTGCTTCAACTGGATTACGCGTACTGTGATGGGGCTGCCGTTCAAAGATACACAGTGCGGATTCAAGGCATTTCGGCGTTCCGCGGCCCAGGTCATCTTCCGGTTGCAAACGATCGAGCGCTGGGGCTTCGACCCGGAGATCCTATTTATCGCGCAGAAGCTCGGCTACGAGATTCGCGAGGTCCCGGTGACCTGGGGGCATGACGAGCGTACCCGCCTGAGCTATTTGCGCGATGGCTTGAAGATGCTGGAAGAGATGGCGATTATCCGGTCGAACTCTCTTGCCGGCAGGTACGACAAGGCGATTGCGGAGATGAAAGACACGACGTCCATGGTCACGCGGCCTGTGCGTTTGACTCCGCCTGTGGTCGCGCATACGACACAGGACTCCGGCGTTACCAAGTAATCCATAGGTGCTGTTTGATCTTTGACGTCAGCAACCTCAAGCGGTCCTCCCTTAAAGAGGAAGATCCGATTAAGTCTCCGAACATTCCCTTAGCGGCTAAAGCCGCATTGCAAGCAAATCACTTGCGGCACGGCTGAAGCCGTGCCCTTAACAAAACTGGACTTTAATCAGGGTCTCCTTAAGACTGAAGCAGGTTCTTCAGCAGGAAGATCACGTTTGCCGGTCGCTCCGCAAGCCGCCGCATGAAGTATGGATACCACTCGGGTCCGAAGGGAACGTACACCCTTACTCCAAATCCCATCCTGACCAGCCGCCGCTGCAGGTCCCGCCGAATGCCATAGAGCATCTGGAACTCGAAAGTGTCTTTGGAAACACTTCGCTCGCGGACAAAGGTCAACAGGCTTTCGACGATTGCCTCGTCGTGGGTTGCGATTCCGCAAAAGACGCCTGAGGTCATCATTCGCCGAGCCAGTTTTCCGTAGTTGGTATCGACATCCTTCTTGTCGGGGAAGGCGATCTCCGGCGGCTCCTTGTATGCGCCCTTGCACAACCGGATACGGATTCTCTGGTCCAGCAGACGCTCAGCATCTGTCTCGGTCCTATATAGATATGCCTGCAGCACTGTGCCGACGCGATCTCTGCTCCTGGACTGCAGGTGCTCGGTCATGGAGATCGTAGCTTCGGTATAGGGACTTCCTTCCATGTCGATCCGAACGAAGGAATCCACGCGCGAGGCGTGTTCGACCAGTTCGCCGACGATCGTCTCCGCGAGCCCCGGGTCAAAGTCCATCCCCATCTGCGAGAGCTTTACGCTCACGTTGGCATTCAGGCTGTGTGCCGCAATCGCGTCCAGTAGTTGATGATAGACATCAGCCGAGCGTCGCGCCTCAGTCTCTTTCGTGACACTCTCGCCGAGCGAATCCAACGTCGCTGCGATTCCCTCGCGGTTCAGCCGCTCACAGGCGGCGATCGCGTCCTCGACGGTCATCCCGGCGACGAACCGGCTCGACATCTTCCGGCCAACGGAAGAGCGTTCCGCGAAGCTTCGGAGCGCCCTGTTCTGCGAGAGCGCGATAAAGAAGGATCGAAGCAAAGGCACTGACCTCAGCCATTTCTCTGCACTGCGATCTTCTCACGTATTGAAATTGCTGAAGTTAGGTTTATTTTGACAAGGATTAGCTGATTCGGAATCCCATTTTGCTCGAAGCACCATAGGTTCTCCATGGGAAAAATACAGGGATTCTTCGCCTTCGACTTCGCTCAGAGGCAAAATGACGGCTTCTCATGGCCTCTTGCTCTCTCCGGAGAGGGTTGATCCGCGTTTCCCTAATGCTGCGGAGTGTTCTCCGGCTGCTCATGCCGGTTGGGCATGATGACATGATAGGGCTCAATCGAGATCAAGCCAGAGATCGCATCTACTTCCTGGGGAGAGAACTGGTTTCGGTAGCGATCAGATCGGAGTAGATTTTGCTGCTGATCCGGAGGGAGGTCACGAAGCTCGCGGAAGGCCCGAGCGACCTGATGCCTGCGATCCGGAGGAAGGTCGCGAAACTGCTTCATGGTGTCGCGGACCTGTTGGCGCTGCTGTGGCGCAAGTTGAGCGATGGCCTCATTACGCTCGAGCCAGCGGCGTCGCCGATCGGGGCTCATATTGTTAAGTTGCGAAAGCCGTTCCCGCATACGATTTTGCGTCGGCGCGGGAAGGTCGTGGAATCCCGGTTCGCGCTCGAGTGCCTTCTGCTGTTGGTCCGGAGTGAGATTGTTGTGCCGGTCCATCCACTGCAGCAGATGCTCCTGGTTCTTTCCGGGGTGATGAATCCCCGGAAATCCAGGTTGCGGAGAGTTGTGCGGAGAAGGAGACGTGCGCGGAGCCGGTCTGGGCTGCTGGGCGGTGACAGGAGGGACAAAACCGGTTATCAACAGTGCCGCGAGCGCTGCAGGGAGAGCATGGCGGATTTTGAAGAACAGGCTCATAAACCGGGATCACTTCATGGGAAGCGATATGAACTCTGATTAAAAAGCTTACTTTGTCCGGCTCCTTTCAATGACCAGAGACGGGATCGGAAGGGCGCTAACTCGACGGAATGGAATCATCGGGCGAGTTTTCATCCTGGAAGAGCTGATCCATGGTCTGAAGGGCCTGATCGTTATTATCCAGAACTTCGAGATCGGTGACCGTCGCCGAAGCAGATGCCGGCGCATGATGCCAAAGGTGCGCATTGGAAAGATCGGCGAAGGCTCCGCCGCCAATGAGAAGGGCGAGAGCGAGCGCGCCTGCAAGGGCCGGACGGAACTGGCGGCCGGTGTTGAAGAGCAGGTGAGAGCGTATGCGCTCAAACCAGCCTGCAGGCGGCCGGGACTGCTCTTCGCGCACTAGCGCGGCGAGCTTCTGGTCGAAATAGGGAGAAGGCTCAGGCACCTTCCAGGCGTCAAGCATCGACATGGTGGCCTGAAGAGATTCGAGCTCCTGCCTGCATTCGGCGCAGGATTCGACGTGGGCGCGGGCCTTCGCGGTCGAGGGCGCATGCGGATCGAGCAGAAGATCCGGAAGCGCGGATTGGCAGTTGTGGCAGTTCATGAGATTCTCTCCAATTCTCTCATCGTGCTGCACCACCCAAAAACGTGCAGCAAAGGTCCCAACCGGGACTAAATGAAGTCTTTCAGCTTGACGCGCAGAGTCTGATAGGCGCGAAAGAGCAGTGATTTTGTCGCCGATTCGCTCAACTTGAGTACCTCGCCGATCTGTTTGTAGTCCAGGCCTTCGTACTTATGCATAAGAACAGCCATGCGTTGGCGTTCGGGCAGAGCAAGTACATGCTCGCGGATGGCCTTAAGCCGCTCGCGCCGAAGAAGGCCGATTTCGGCGCCGGGAGTGGAGTCCGCAATGTCGGGTGTCGTTCCGGTCTCGGAGTCCACCTGGTCGAGATAGATGGTCGAGGCATTGCGCTCATGGCGGGTGTCACGAGCATGGTTGACGCCAAGGTTCGTGGCAATCCGATAGAGCCAGGTGCTGAAGCGGGCTTCGGCCCGGTAGGTTTCACGGGAACGATAGACGCGAAGAAAAACCTCCTGTGCGAGCTCCTCGGCGACGGCCTGATTGTGAACCATGCGATACATAAAGTGAATGATGGGCCTGCGATACTTCTGGACGAGATAGTCGAAGCCAGCCATGTTGCCGGAACGGAGCTGAAGCATGATCGCGGCATCGTCCATGCCGGCAAAGTCGCCGGGGGAACGGTGTTGCTCCGCAGTGCGGAGATCGTCGAGCAACGTGGGACTGACTGCGAGCGTCGCCATACCTTTAGTAACCCCATCCGGGCTTTCAGGTTGCGCTCGTTCGGGGCCTGCCAGCGGATCTTTCTCAAATCCGGACTCCGGAGCTGGAGGTTCGTGGTGAGAAGGGTCGGGCTGGGGAGGATGATGCATGCTCAACAGTTCAGCTGATTGTATCGTTCTAGCGAGGAAAGCATAGCAGGTAAGGCCGTAGTTTCATGATTTTCAGTGACTTGCGGGAAACTTTGGGGTGCAGGGCTGGAGATGCTATTCTTCTGAAAGGCAGGATCTCGGTTGTTGTAAAGGAGTGCTCCTGCAGCCAACCCCGAAAGGGCGCATAACTCAGCGGTAGAGTGCCACCTTCACACGGTGGAAGTCGTAGGTTCGAATCCTGCTGTGCCCACCATAGAATCAACAACTTACATACCATTCGCAAATGCCATACGTCATGCGTACGTCATAGACGGTGCTGGCTGTGCACCCCCCACCCCAATAGATCAGGAAGGCTCAGGCGCGGGAGGCACCTTTATCCCTCCGAGGTCGTATATGAAGTTGGGGTATACCCCAATAACGTAGTTGGTGAAGGGATCATATCTGCCAATCGAAAGCATCTCGAAATTTTGAGAAGCTTTGCAGGATGAATTCGTCACTAAAACTTGATTCGCTCCAGCGGATGAACGAGGCTATCGGTGCGTGAGGTTGAAGTAATTAATCGTGGTGGATTTGGCGTTGTTCACAAGGTAGAGATCGATGGGCAGCATTTCGCGAAAAAAACCTTCGATCCTCAAATTCAGACAGGAACCGATAGAGAAAAACTTAGGCGAAGATTTGTCCGAGAGGTAAAGATTCAATCGCGAATCAAACACCCCAACATCATGCCAATTTTTCGATACGATCTCGACACAACGCCCCCTTGGTTTTTGATGCCTCTTGCCAGTGCATCGTTCGAAAAGAAAATAGCCGAAGATGTTTTAAGTTCGACCATCGATAAATCCGCTTGGCAAGACATTCTTGCAGCAGTCGAGGAGTTGCACCGGCTCGGCTATGTACATCGGGACTTGAAACCTGGAAATGTTCTTAAGGTAGGTGACAGATGGGTCATTGCAGATTTCGGTCTGGTGTTGCCAACAGTCCGGGACACGACCCGACTGACAGGGTCTCACACAGCTTTCGGCAGCCACTACTACGCTGCGCCTGAGCAGGCTCACGATTTCCATAATGTCTCCGATGTTGCGGACATTTTTGCCCTTGGTTGCATCCTCCACGATACGATTTGCGATTCGCCCTCGAGAGTTCCCTTCGCGCAGATTCACTTCGATGGTCCTTATGCGGAAATACTAGGGAAATGCACCGCTGTTGACGCTCGAGAGAGATTCCAGAATGTTGCGTTCTTTAGAGCTGCCCTCTTCGATCTATGGCAGACAGAGGAAGCTTCTTCCTCCGAAGAAGATGATGATTTCACGCTGGAAGCGGTTCAGTCTGTCTTCTTTTGACGCCTGGAGAAACTTCATCCTCCAAGTGGAGGCGACAACTGGGTGGACTAAGGGACAAAAACTTCGTTCGGTCAATAGCGATCTCCTTGCGAAACTTGTTGATGTCGATAGCGTTCTGTTCAGCAGGATGATGCGTCTGATTTGCGAGTGGGCAGCAGGGACAGGCTTTGACTGGGATTACTGCGATGTTGTGGGTGACCGACTCGTTGCGGCTTACCAGATCAGCCCTGTTCGACTGAAATGTTTAATCGTATTGGCAGCTCTGGAACTAGCGGTTTCGCATAATCGGTGGCACGTGATGTACCAAGTCGGGCGTATGCTGGGCCAGAATGCTGACAATGGCCTAATCGACAGAATCATCATCGAGATGGATTTGGAACCGTCCATAAGACGAAAGCTGATGGTGATAGAAGAAGTTGTGCATTGGCCGCGAGATAATTGGCATACAAAGCTCACCGAGTACCTTGGCTCGGATGTTGAAATCTTAGAGGGTGCTGAGTGAGTTCTTCGCGCCACTGTCCCCGCTTGTTCGTCTCTGTCTTTGTTTCTGGAGCGCTTGCATTCCGCTAAAACTATGCGCTATTGTTCATAAATCGCAGTCGCGGTGCGGTGCAAGCCAGTCGGATTGCCCCGGATGAAGAAACCAATCTCATTCGAGGTAGTCCCCCATGGCAGTCACACGTATCGCTGACGTTATCGTTCCTGCGGAATTCACCGCCTTTCAAGTTCAAAACACTCTTACCAACACAGCAATTTTTCAGAGCGGCGTAGCTGTCACCAATGGGGAGATGTAGCACCCGTTGATGCCCATTTCGGCAGTACATGGGTACACCAAAATGCCACCGCAATCCCTAAAATGCCACCACACGTTGACAGCAGCAGGCATTCGGTTAATACCTGTCGAATCAGACGTCCTCGGCTTGCACCCATCGAAAGCTGCACGGCAACGGCACGCTCGTTTGCTGCTGCCCTCGTCAAAAGGAGATTTGCAATGTTAGCACAGGCAATCAACAACACCATCGCCGCCATTCCCATGAGCAAGAATAGTGGTTGCTTGAACTCTCGCCTGAGGGTTGCGAAACCTTGTTGCCCCGGCTCTAACGCCAACCGATGTTTCGGCAAATCGTGACGCTGCTGAAGACTTTGTTCGCTTTGTTTCTGTAGTTCGAGATCCTCCCAATATTGCTGATTCATCACCGCTATCGTCTCGGGAACAACGGAGGAATCCTTAACGCGGACGACGAACTGCAACCATTGGATGTTCTCTTGTGGAATCCAGGGTTTAGATATGTCAGCAGAAGCGCCGTTACTGTAATGAGCGGCGTACCTTATATCGGATTGCATTGTTAGCGGCATCCAAAGATCAGGTTCCGCGCCTTCACGCGCTCCAAAGAACCCTCGTGCTGCCACTCCCACGATGCTGAATGGGACACCGTTTATACTGATTTTCCGTCCAATCGCAGTGGGGTCACTGGCAAAAGAGCGTTGCCAGTACCCATAACTGAGCACGGCAACGGGGCTACCACTCAATTCGTTGTCATCATCACGTGTAAGCAATCTCCCTAAAGCTGGATGTGTCTCGAATACTTGAAAATAGTTACCAGATACAAGCTGTCCGTTCACTCGATTCTGAGGTTCGCTCCCATTGGCTATATAAATGGAATTGGTCCAGCTCATTGCGGCGATGTCAGAAGAGCTTGGCAATTGCTGCTCTAATCGGGCGAAAAGAGGATAAGAGAAGCGACTCTTCTCGGCGGCTTGGTCATTCTTCTTTACGAGAAAGAGCTGTTCGGGATGGGGTACAGGAAGTGACTTAAGCAGTACGGTGTCTAATAATGTAAAAATTCCTGTGTTTGCCCCAATCCCTAGTGCCAGAGTCAGCAACGCGGTAATTGTGAATCCTGGGCTCTTGCACAATCTCCGTAGTGCATACTTTATGTCAGCCCAGACGCTTTCGATGGCGGACCACTGCCAGACTTCGCGACTGCGCTCTTCAATTCGAGTCGCATTGCCAAACTCACGGCGAGCGGTTCTCTGAGCCTGCTCACGGGTCATGCCACGATCCATCAGGTCATCAATCTTTTCGTCAAGATGCTCGTGGATTGCCGCTGATAATTCGTCATACCGACGGCGACGCGTAAGCAGTTGTTTGAACCAACTCATGGAAAACTCCTATTCCGACCGCAGGGCGAGCGCAGGATCAACTGCTGCTGCCCGGCGTGATGGCAAATAGCATGCAAGCAGAGCGGCTATGACCACAGCACACGTTATCGTGATGTAAGTAATCGGGTCCTCAGCACTGACGCCATAGAGAAGCGCGGACATGAAACGCATCGTTGCAAACGCAGTCACCAAGCCGATTGCGATTCCCAAAATGGTTAGCAACATGCCTTGTCGTACAAACGCGCCCACTACAACTCCACGCTGTGCTCCGAGCGCCATCCGAATCCCGATTTCGCGCGTGCGCTGGGGTACGGAATACGCCATGACACCGTAGATCCCGACAATGCCAAGAAGGAGCGCTATTCCTCCTGAGACGCAAAGCATCACAAGTGTAAACGTTGTTCGCGCCATTGATTGCGTGTAGAGGTAACCCAGGGTTTCACTACTCGCCAAAGGTACATTGGGGTTCACCATTGATACTTGTTGCTGAATAGCTTTCATCAAAGATTGCGTACAGAAACGTCCAATAACTTTTCGAGAGAGCGTTATTCCCATTGGGAATAACGACGCTTCTAAAGGCCAGGAAAATACCTAAATGGAGTAGTCACAGTGAATTTCGGGCGTACCGGCGCCACCTTTATATAAGGTGGCCCTTGTGGATATCTGAGAACAGACCGAATAGGAAAGACTCGTGCCGTCCGTTAGATCGATCTGTAGCTCAGGCCCGTCTCCTGTATCTTTATGGATGCGAAATCGCTGAATTGTCTTACCCGTTAGCTCCAGACAGTCAACATAATCCTCTTTCATGGTCGTTACCTCATTTCGCTGGCCCTGTTCGAAAACATCGTAAAGTTAGCGAAAGCGCTTTCGGTGGCACCGAAAGAATTGTTCGTAGATTTTCTCTAAAGTTCATTTTGAGAATTGATGCGCTTAATTCGCGTTAGGTGAACTTCTGAAAAAGCGGTCCGAAAAGCGCCCAAAGTTCTGCGACTACCTCGTTGAGACTATCTGGTACCTCGGTAAGTGCGGAGCGTTTCAGAAAAGCCCTCATTGCACCTGCTTGGTCGGATCGTTGCCAAATTCAGGGGAAAGTCCAATAGCGTTTTGTCGATCTCAATCTTGCGATTACTGAAGGTTCGTTCAATTGCCGTGGCAAGCGTCTCTCGATTCAATTCCGGTTGTTGTGAGAGCAGCCAAAGATCAAAGTAGTCCTTCATTCGAGTATTCAATATTCGCAGTTGCACGTGCGCCTGGAGTTTTTCCGCCATCACAGTCTCCAGGCTATAGCCTGAAAGAATCGGTGCCGGAAAATCGAGGAGGGTCGGATAGATGAATCGTTCTGGCCCCGGCGTCACTACGTCCCCAAATCCAATGTCGATCTGCATGTGGACACGCACTGTATTCAGCAATCCTGTAAAGGCCACGCTCCATTCTTTCGAGCCTGGCATCGTCGCGAAGGGCTTAGAGCGTTCTGGGATATATGCCGAGCTTGATGGCCTGATGGGTACGGAAGGATGCCTCCATTTGTCTCGAAGAGATTCACGACGCGCTCGGCGGCGTTGAATGATGCGCGTTTGGCGCACATAGCTGAGTTCCTCGGAGAAAATGTATGTTATCCGAGAATTATATCCACAAGCCAAGGTATAGCCCCGAATTTACTCGGCAGTATGAGATATGAACTTTGCAAAATGGGTGAGTTTTGTTGTTGTAATTTGAATGCTCGATCCCCATCAGACCGGACTTTCCAATTGAATGTTCGAACGATGAATGCTGGCATGTTTCAGCCTCATCTGCTCGTTTACCCGAGACGTTTGCTCCATTCTGCTAATTTTTTCTGCCACCGCAAGGCTGATGAAATGGTTGAGCGATATTCCTTCCGCGTGCGCCAAATCATTGGCTTGCTGACGCAGCGAAAGAGATAGGCGGAGTGGAAAGCTCTGCTTCCGCTTATATTCGAGGCTCATTAAAGCTCCCTAATGATTGCAATTTTTTATCCAGCGAACTTTTCCTGGGATTTTGATTGGCAATTTATATGGTTACCTTTGTGCTCTTTCCGATGAGTGTGGCACATTGACCGTCCTGCATTTCTTTAAATTTGAATGCGTATTGCAGAGACAATTATTTATGTCAGGGCGCTAAAGTGTCTCTCTTTTCCACAAGATATGTCAAAGAAGGCAAGTTGGATATCACCAGTGATATCCATTCGTGGCTTTATCTTTTCACCGCCAGATCGAAATACTCCTTCCGAAGCTATAAAGGAAAAGCCATAAGTTTGTGGTTACTTTTGGCACAGCTTCTACGGTTTTGATTGCCGTGCCTCGGAGAAATTGGTGTTGCTTCTGTCAGCCGTGCCTTCCTCACAGACTGTCGTTCAGCGCAATGTCTCAAGCAGAGACGTTTTAATGCCGCTCCTCCACTTTGCTGAAAATTCGCGCCTGACATTTTTTTTGCCACGATCTCTTCTCGTCCAGACCACATACCAGATGTTTCGTTTGATCAAGGATATCGATCCGACACTTTCACCTATCGCCGTCTAGACCCCAAGGAGACCTTTCATGTCAATCACGTCAATGCAGTCCTTGAATCCAGATTCAAGCCGGCGCTGTTTTCCAGTACAGGCGTTATCCATCCATGCGGGAAGCGCAGTCTTGCTCATGCTTCTGATGGCGTGCTTTGTTGTTTTGACAGGATGCGGTTCCAGTGGATATGCAGGCGGTGGGATCGTAAGCCTCTCAGCCTCTTCGGTCACTCTCGATGCTGGTCAGGCTTTCTTGGTGAGTTCTAAGCTCTCAGGAAATCCGGCTGTTTCCTGGTCAATTGCAAGCGGCGCGTGTAGTGCAGGAGGTTGTGGGGCGCTTTCCAGTACAAAAGGCACCGAGATAACCTACACGGCACCGACAGGCATAACAGCACAATTAAAGTTGACGCTGACCGCAGCGGTTGCTGGGACGAAGAATGAGAGTACGGTAAGCATTACGGTCAATCCCGCTCCCACCATTTCTGGTACGCCTCCCATTGGAACAGTTGGGAATGCTTATACTGCCACGCTGATTGCTGCTGGCGGAACGGCTCCGTTGAAGTGGAGCATCGCGAGTGGCTCACTTCCGGCGGGCCTTACCTTCGACATGACGACCGGCACCATCTCCGGAACACCTACGAGCGTAGGCACTTCCAGCTTTGTTGTGCGAATTACTGATTCGAGCGATATTCCATATGCCGTTACCGCGCCAGAAACCATTGTGATCTCTACGGGGCAAGGCGGTGGACAATCAGGACCGCTGACTGTCATTGGAGGCAATCCGCCTGCGGGAACCGTCGGCTCAGCGTATGCGACCTCACTTCAGGCTACAGGCGGAACAGCACCTTATTCATGGAGCATCACCTCCGGTGCGCTTCCTACAGGTCTTACGCTGGCATCCTCCTCTGGTGTGATTGCAGGAACGCCAACTACTCAGGGAGCATCTTCCTTTACGGCCCAGGCACAGGATGCTTCCGGCACCCAGGCAAGCGCTCCCTTCAGCATCACGATCAATGCGGCTATCCCACCTCTTACACTCACCTTGACGAATTTGCCTGGTGCAACGGTAGGGGTTCCTTACACCGAAACCATTGGAGCCACAGGTGGAACGGCACCCTATACTTGCATGATTACAGCGGGCACGCTTCCCGCAGGACTTACTCTGAATGGATGCGTGGTCAGTGGAACACCGACCACTCCGGGAACATCTACTATTACTGTCAAAGTAACTGATTCCAGCAACCCTGCTGAGACAGTCACTGGGCCGGTTACACTCACCGTCTCACCCGCGGCTTTGACGCTTACCCTTTCGTCCCTTCCGAATGCGACCGTGGGAACGCCCTACACCAGCACGATCGGCGTGGCCGGAGGAACAGCGCCCTACTCCTGCGCGATCACCGCTGGCGCGCTTCCAGCCGGACTAACACTGACCGGCTGCGTGGTGAGCGGTACGCCCACAGTCGCAGGGACAGCCAACCTCACGGTGAAAGCAACCGACTCAAGCAATCCTGTTGCAACTACGACTGGTCCGGTCAGCCTGACAGTCCTACCAGCCCCTTTGACGCTCACTTTGTCGTCTCTTCCGGATGCGACCGTAGGCACGCCGTACACCAGCACCATCGGGGTAGCGGGAGGTACGGCACCTTACACCTGCATGATTACAGGAGGCACGCTTCCAGCCGGACTGACGCTGACTGGCTGCGTGGTGAGCGGTACGCCTACAGTCGCAGGAACGGCCCACCTTACCGTGAAGGCCACTGACTCAAGCAATCCTGTCGCAACTACGACTGGGACGGTAAGCCTCACTGTCTTACCTGCAACGGTCACCCTTACTCTCACTTCGCCGCCAGATGGGACTGTTGGAACGCCCTACACCGGAACGATTGGCGTCAGTGGCGGAACAGGACCGTACGCTTGCACGATCACGGCCGGCACTCTTCCGGCGGGACTCACCCTGTCGGGATGTGTTGTCAGCGGAACGCCGACAACAGCGGGAACCTCGAATCTCACGGTCAAAGCGACTGACTCCAGTAGTCCTGTCGCAACCACCACTGGCCCGGTCAGCCTCACCGTCGCTGCTGCTGCTCCCACCCTGACCCTTACTTCTCCTCCAGACGCAACGGTCGGAACTCCCTACACCGGCACCATCGGTGTTACGGGTGGAACGGGGCCTTACGTCTGCACCATCACAGCGGGGACTTTGCCTGCAGGGTTGACGATTTCCAACTGTGCGATCAGCGGAACACCAACAAGCGCGGGAACATCTAACCTAACCGTGAAGGCGACTGACTCAAGCAGTCCAGTCGAAACAACGACTGGCCCGGTCACCCTCAAGGTCCTGCCTGTCGGAACTCTCAGCCTTACGGGATCTCTTCCGAATGCAACGCTGGGTCAGGCCTATAGTCAGACTCTCCATGCCACTGGAGGAGTAGCGCCTTATACCTACAGCATTACTGCAGGCGGCCTGCCCGCAGGACTGAACCTTGCATCTACAGGAGAGATCACCGGCACGCCAACGGCAGCAGGAGCAAGTAGCTTCACGGTAACAGTCACAGACACCGAATCGACACCGCAGACTGCAACCAATGCGTATGTCTTACTTGTGGTGTATCCGACAACCCCGAATGATCCTGAGTTGACTGGACCATACGCCTATCTTTTCCAGGGTTATGACGATGTGCTTGCCGGTGTTCTTGCTTACAAAACGGCGACAGTCGGTAGTTTCACTGCAGACGGCACGGGAGTATTGAATAGCGGAGAGTTGGACTCAAACCATCAGACGTCTAATCCTTCAGGGACAACCATCAGCACGAATACATTCCTCGGAACCTACCAAATAGGGACCGATCATCGCGGCTCGTTGACGATTACTACCCTGAACGCCGACGGTACGACGGATAAAACTTCCACCTATGCCATTGCTCTCAAGGCTCCTGTGGCGCCTTCGACTATCTCTGTCAAAGGAGACCTAATCGAGTTCGACAACAATTCGCTGCAGGGAACGAAAGGCTCCGGCACATTGCTTGCGCAGCAACCTACGGATTTTGCCGCTGGGTTGAACGGCAGCTATGCATTCGGGCTTCACGGCGATACGCCTTGCCTGCCTACATGCACGATTGGCGTCATTGCAGGACCGGCTGCCGCTGTGGGACAGTTCACAACGAATGGAGCAGGAGCCATCAGCAGTGGAACAAGCGATGCCAATATCGCTACGGCGAACTTCGCAAGCGAAGCTTTGTCGGGTAGCTACGGAACTGCTGATGGTAATGGCCGTCTGCAACTGACGATGAACACGGCTGGCACTCCTGTCGGGGTTTATCCGTCAGACTATGCGGTCTATCTCGTCGATGCGAACCATGCATTTATATTGTCCACGGACAAACACTCGGACTATATCCTGCTTGCTGGCTCTGCTCAATTGCAGACGCAAAGCAGCTTTAGCAATGCCTCAATGAGTGGGCCGATCATCGGGTACGAGAATGCACAGGCGAATCCAGGACTCCTGGGCACAACGCTTCAGGATGTGCTGAACTTCTCGACATCAACCGTCTTCCGCGCCACCGCCAATGCAGGAACCTGCAACACCACAAATGTGGATGTTGCAGGCGTAACTGGACTCGTCAATCAGATCACCGGACTCGGTGGGTTACTGCCCACAAATATAGTGCAGGCGCTATTAGGAACTTACCAATCTACTGGTAACTCTACTTGCACTGTTGGAACCAGCGGTCGCGGCGTACTCAATTATCCACCACCGACTGGTTTGATAGCCACGCTTCTGGCGACGCTTGGTTTGGACAATCCACCGGCACCACGTGTGTTTTATCTAGCCGCTCCCGGCCAGGGCTATTTCCTAGAGACTGGCTACGCTGGGCTCGGCAACTTCGAACCTCAGATCGGAGCACCATTCAGCGCTGCAACCTTCGATGGGAGCTTTGTTTATGGAACCGCTCCTGCCAGTTCTCTGGCGAGCATCAATAGTTCTGGCATCATCACGGCGAACGGAGCAGGGCAGGCAACTTCTATCCTTGATCTGAACGTCGGCGTCGGAACTATCAACCTGCTCCAACTTGGCGTAACGAACACCTCTAACTACACCCTGACGGATGCGACTGCTGGCCGCTTCACTATGGGCACATCGGTTATTTACGCGATCAATCCCGATCGATTCGTTCTACTCGATACGAATCCGTTGACGACTTCGCCATCCGTTGTGTTGCTCTACTAGGCTGCCAGATCGGCTAACACCGGGCACTCAGCCTGGAAGGGGATATAAACGATGCGTCTAATGAAGGTAGCTCTCATTCTCGTAACGGTTGGAGTCTCTGCTGCGATAGCGCAGCAGAGACAGTCCGACCCTGCCTTGATCGCTCCGCGATTCGATCTCTCACTTGGCTACAACAACATCAGGGCGAATGCGCCTCCAGGCGGCTGTGATTGCTTTGATATGAATGGAGGGTACGTCTCTGCAGGATTTCATGTGAAGAACTGGCTCAGCATTGCCGGAGAGTTCACAGGTGGCCATGCAAACAATATCAGCTTGCTCGGCCAGAATCTCACCCTGATGACCTTCATGGTCGGACCAAGAGTCGCGCGCAACGGCCATCGTCTGGTGCCCTTTGGTCAGGTGCTCTTCGGCGGAGCACACGGAAGTAATTCTTATTTTCCGACATCCACATCAAGCACCTCCAGTGCATCTAGTTGGGCGCTCTCCAGTGGGGGAGGACTCGATGTGAACCTCACCCACCGCTTCGCCATTCGCGCGCTTGAAGTTCAATATCTCAGGACTGCTCTGCCGAACGGAACAAATGACGCTCAAAACCATTTTATGATCGGCGCCGGGCTCGTCATTAAATTTGGAGGCCGTTATGCGCCACCCCCACCGGCTCCCATTGTCGCCCAGCGCTCAAACGAACTTTCGTTCACCTGTAGCACCAATGTGGCCAACATCGATCAGGGACAGGTCTTAGAGATCATTGGCAACACCATGACCGAACCGGACAAACTCGACGTCAACTATTCCTGGTCTTCGAGTGGAGGAACAGTTCAAGGATCTGGACGGCGTGTAACCATCAATACAACGGGCATAGCTCCCGGCGATTATCGTGTGACTGGCCATGCGTCGCTGGTTTCAAGCCCCTCGACAACAGCAGAATGTGAGGCCGCATTCCGCGTCAATCAGCCTATCCCGACAGTAGCTGCGACTGCTCCAAGCCAGTCTGACAATGCTGATGACAAAATCTTCCATGAGAACGTGCAAGATGCTCTCTTTGATTATGACAAGTACGAGATTAGACCTGACGCCCAGATAGCGATCGATCATGCGGCGCAGTATCTAAAAGCGCATCCCGAAATACGTGTGCTTATTGGCGGATATTCAGATGAACGCGGTTCTGCTGAGTACAATCTAGCGCTTGGTGAAAAACGCGCGAATGCTGCCCGTAAGGCTCTTATTGCGGATGGTATCGATGCGGACCGGCTACAGATCATTAGCTATGGAAAAGAAGCTCAGGTATGCACCGCCGAAAACGAGACCTGCTGGCAGCAGAACCGCCGTGCAGCCTTCTCGCTTCATCGCTAGACTCTTTGGTCGGTCGTTCTGCATCTTGCAATTGTTGTGTCTTATTGGGATTAACGTGGGGGAATTCTTCACGTTGATCCCGAGAGGCATCCTGTCTTTAGAGGCCTGACTTGGGTTAGGCCGCAAAATCTGGCGGCCAAGGAGCACTTCATTGCGTATTCATTATCGGCAACTTCTTCCTATCGTAGCTCTTGCCCTCTCTACTACATGTTGTCAGGCAGCAGAGCTTTCCAGCGATGCCAAGGCAACTATTCCCAAAGATGTTCAGCAGCTCATCGTTGTGGACTATCGTGTCATGCAGAACTCCACTGCGGCGATGGAGCTGAAGGAGCGCATTCTGCCCCCTGAGCTGGAGCGGCTGGCGGTGGCCCTGAAGAATGCCAAGCTCAACGTTGACAAGGATGCCGACGTGCTCGCTTTTGCCGCTTTTCGCGGCCCCAACGCGAATGCGTCCAGGATCGTAGGCATCGCACAAGGCCAGTTTCAGACACAGGTTATCTTGGCCGGCTTTGCCAAAAGCAAGACCAAGCCCATCGTTTACCGTAACAACAATATTTATCCCATGGGCGCGGCCGGGATGAGTGTCGTATTTCTTAACCAGACAACAATGGTCTTTGGCGACAGATCAGCGGTCAAGGTAGCGCTTGACGCCCGCGATGGCATTGTCCCCAACTTTCTCTCCGACGTCGATATGGTCAACGATATGGGTGCAGTCGATAAGCGCGCTATCTGGAGCCTGCTGGATGCCAAGGGCACTCAGACCATGATGAAGAGTGTGCTGGGCGATGCTGCGCAGCTGGCCGATTACGATACTGTTCGCAACCGGATGAAGAGTTCGCGCTATACCATGGACTTTGATAACGGAGTCAAGTTTGATCTGGCTGTTGTCATGTCCGACACGATGACAGCGGCCACCTGCGCCACCCTGATGAAGGGAATGGTCATGATGGAGAAGACATCTTCCACGTCGCTCGAAAAGACGGTGCTTGACCGGGCCACAATCGACTCCAACGCGGGCACACTTACTGTGGACTATTCCTCATCGGATAGTGAATTCGCCAGCCTGTTAACCACGCCACTCTTTCAGTCCGTGGTCAAGTGACCATCAGAAGGAAGTCCGCAAAATGGCAGCTAAACTGGACTATCATCTACGTCCATAGCGCCGCGGGACGCAGACACTTTAGGAATTGAATGAAATTAGCATTGCCTCCCAAATCATTATTGAAGGCTTTCGGATAATTCCGTTCCTGGAGTCTCGGGGGGCAAAATACGTTCGGACCAAAACCTTCCTCCCGCTTGGATAATTCGATCTCCCTCGGTTCCAAACTCCTCGGCAACGAAATAAAATTGCAATTCCTTCTGCTTGGGCGAATCTCGCTCACCTAGCACCACAGTCTGGCTCTCGTTTTTCTCTTTTAGCCAGTAGTAGCCCGGTTCGGTTGGGGCCTTATTGCTCCACATGATGTTCTCCTTTGTGAGGCGAGTTACTGGACTTTTGGGCCGTTCCTTCCACACTTGACTAAGATGTCATGTGTTCCACTGCTAGGCTTTATTCACCGGGTGACTTCGATAGAAGTAGAACGATTTTGACACGATATCCAGAATCGCACGAATTTCCATTCAGTATTGATCTAATGCAACATCTAATCCATTGACAATTATGGAAAAGAAATGATCCAACGTCGAAGCAATACAAGGTTGAAACGGTATGACTATTTGGGTTTGATGAAACGACATACCTGAGAAGTTGTAGTAAATAGGGGATAAGTTGCGATATACGCTGGCTTACATGATTAAGGAATATAAGCGGCAACAGAGTTTTCCACTCCGCCTCTCTCCTCTATTCGACAGCAAGCCAATGATCTCGCGCACGAAGATGGGCTATCCCTCAACCACTTCATCAGTCTTGCAATTGCGGAAAAGGCAACGCGTATGGGTCAACAATCGCGCGTGTACCACCAGGTTCAAGCCAAGCACTGTTCAGTGGTCACTTCTCCCCTCAGACTCAATAGAAACGGTTAGGGATCTGCCTTCAGCACGAGTCGGTGCCACCAAACACCCATTCTCGCTATTAACTTCTGGATTGTCCTCAACTCGGAGAAGCCGGTAAAGGGAGTTTTGGTAAGAACAAAGGCAGAAGAACTCAACCCGACCGACTACTCGCTCTGAGCTAAAGACGGTTGGACTGATCCGCCACGGTCAGTCCATTACCCACTGATACCCACTGAAAAAGTTGGGGGCATTTTTGGGGCAAATAGCGCCCATAATGCCGGTTTTTGGCCACTCAGCCGACCGATAACTCTTTTAGAATCATCAACTGGCTACCTTTCGACCACCTTCACACGGTGGAAGTCGTAGGTTCGAATCCTGCTGTGCCCACCATACAAAATCAATCACTTACAGGAAAATTCGGCAACCGGTTGAGTTTCCGTCGGAACAGTTATGGGAACGCACATTCCTAACTGCACCACGACCGGTTGTGGCGTACGGCCGAAGAGCACAGCGGCTGCCTTGCTCTGCGCCCCCGTTTGGCCGGGGTCAATGCATGTGTGTAGATGTTCATGGCCGTCGTGTCGTGATGTTGGCGTGACGCATCAGTTCCTGTACCACCCTTGACGTCCTCCCCGTTGTCCTTCAGCAAGGTGGAGTATGTATGACGAAAGGTGGGCCAGCCGATCTGCTTCACGATGTCCGCTTTCTTCGCTGCTGGAGGCACTTGGTCCGCAGGCTTGTTGGGCCGCATGGGACGTTTGCCGAAGAGAGTTTCGCTGGCGAAAGTCCAGTCTTTGTCCTCGCCGTACGCGCAAAGACTATCGACATGCCCTACTCCGGAAACAGGTTTCATCCGACTCAGAAGCCGGTAGCAGCACTACGCAGAGGCACGACCTGGTTCTCGATCCATTCTGCGGTTCCGGCTCGACTCTGATCGCAGCAAAGGTACTTCATTGCCGCTATCTCGGGATCGAACTTGATGAACAATCCTATACAGCCGCTCTCAAGCGGTTGCATCCTGTCGGCATTTTTGCGTCCAATGGATTTTATTCGTCGCAGATCATGCGAGCGTCAAGGCCCATGCCGCCACTCGACGGTGCGCTGCAGGCTTATGAGTTGTGAATGAAACTAATATCTCTGCTGCGCAGCCTTGACTCCCGCTCTGCGACGATTCCTTTGCCTGGCATCGCTCGAATGCCCGATATTGATACCGATCAGATTAAAGCCATTTTGTGATGCGGCAGAGGTATTTACGGAAAGCCAAAGGTTTTTGCCAGGGTGGGTGCTGAACTGTCACTGTTTGAGCAACAGAAGCATGCCCCAAAGGACTTGTCTTTCGCCTGTTGACGCCGCCATGGTCGATGAGTGATTAGCCCTGTTATCGCCAGCTTGCAATGATGGCTTGCATTCCTCATGGAAGCTGCTGAGTGGTAAATTCCGGATTTTCATCTGATTCATAGCCGGCGGGGCTGAGGTCGCGGGAATGTAGCACGGCCCACAGCTTGAGAAGAAATTCAGGGGTGCGAGATGCGATTATCCTCCTTCGATTCACGATTGCAAAGCAGTTCTTGCATAAAGTGAGCATATGCTCTTCCTCCGTGACATCAGGATTGATGAGATGGACTGCGACAGTTACGTCTCTCTCATCTTTGTCGCATCCCCGACATCGGTACCGATCTCTTCTAAGCACACGCTGGCGGCGATTCGAAATCTCTCGCCGATTTGCCCAGTCTCTCGGCTGCATATCGCTATGTCCTGGCAGAGAAGTAATTGAAATGGGGGTGAAGGTTAAAAACGACATCCGAAACTTGCGTTGAGAGAAGCGAAAACCAAATGCGAATTCCATGAATGATCCTATTTCAGTTGATTTGGTTATAACGGGACAAATGCGAGGTCAGCTTCACCTGTCGAGACGCGCTTACCGGCCGCCGAAGGTGTAGGTCAAACTGACAGCAGGCTGGTTGGTCACCGTAAACATCCTAGTAACCGGAAGGTAATTCAGTGTCGGAGCGAAATCCGGACTCTTATAGAACAGCCCTCGGTATTCAGCTCTGAGACCTAGATGCTCTGTAAGGCGATAGTTCATTCCTACGCCAAAGACCATCGTTGGCCGAATCTGCTTGTTGTACCCATCCAGATGAGTGAAACGTACGAAGAACAGGCCGCCGCCACCGAATTGAGCAAAGGTGCTGAAGCGCCGATTCCGTGGGCCTTGCGCCACAGCTGCAACCGTCGTCTCAACAACATTGGTCCCGATCGACCCGCGTATAAAGTTCGTGGTTAGAGCGGTTGAGGACGTCGCCGATGGAACAAAGGCAATTCCAGAGGAATAGCTTTCCGTAAGGCGCGTATAGCCGACATTCACGTTGTAGCCTATCCATCGTGTGAATTGCTGGTGGAAGGTCCCCAGCACTCCTGCGGAAGGAGAGGCACTTTGAGACCTCTGCGTCGTGAAGAGACCGTCGCCAAATTGCTGCGAGGTGGTCGGGATACGCGCCTGCGTCAATTGTCCAAAGACGCCAACGGAGAAATCCATGTTTGAGACGGTATTCCTGCTTTGAGTTGGGTGTGGAGCTTGTGCGAATGCGCTGTCTGCCTTTGCTTGAATCAGGATGGACAGAGAAAGCACGACATAAAGAAATGAGACAAGACGAAATTGCAACGAAGAGACTCCTTTGGAACGCTCACCCATAAAGAGGAGTCCGGTAGATCAATCTACCCTGGAGAAACGGTTTTTTCGTGAACCACCATGCAAAGTTCATATAAGCAACTGAAGATAATATGGTTATGCTTAAAAAATATCGGTCGCCCTCGCTGCAGCTTTTCTATGAAAAATTCGCTCCGAAATTAAATTTCAAGAAACAGGGTAGATTCGCCCTCTTTATCCGCTCCTTATAGGTAAATGCAGAGACTTGGACCTCAGCGAAGCAAACGGGCGCAGCCAGTAGACCCTGTAGACATCGAGCGCTTGCTCAAGGCTCGATACAGCCAACTGCTGATCTGGGCGCAGAATCTGACGCGCGGCGATGTCAGTAGATCTCAGGATATCGTCCAGGAACTATGCCTTTATTTCACGTTGAAGCGACCGGATCTCAGTAATGTCGAAAACGTGGATGGTTATCTCTACACTTGTCTTCGCCACATCTGCCTTTCGAACCTCGCACGAGCCTCACGAGAGGCAGATCACCTCATAAGCATCGCCGACTTCGATTCCTTTGATTTCGCCATCAACTCCAAACGATCGGGAGATCCACTCGAACGCCAGAACGATCTCCGACGCATATGCAATTTCTCCGTCTGGCGAAAAGAGAAATCGAAGAGTGCCAGTTATTTCATTCTTCACTTCTTCCATGGCTACTCACGACAGGAGACGGCCGACCTGGCGCGCCTTCCCATCTCGGCCATCTACAACAAACTCAAGGTCGCTCGTCTGGAGATCAAATCTCATCTGGAGGACTCTGGTAAGCTTCGGATCGCTAACAGCATGGCGCCTCCTCCTGCGCCGCGTTCGTGGACATTACTCTCTGCGCCGGACCTCTTCCAAGAGCTGCGCGATGCGATTCTTGGCGCGCGCCTGCGCGCATGTCTTCCCGAGCTACAGCTACTTGCTTATTATGCTGCCGGGCAATCGGAACCAATTCCGTGTGCTCTCCTCTCCCACATCGTGAGCTGCGAGCGCTGTCTTGACCTTATTGACCAGTACTTTCAACGGCCCGGGCTGGCTGACCGCGAACCGCTGGACAGCATGGGCTTCGCCGGAGATGTCCCGCCGACACCTGTTCTGAAAGACGCGCTAGAGAACCACGTCTTTGAATTGCTGAAGCGGCGCTGGAAGCATGTCTATGAGCATCGACCGAATACGCTCTCCATTGCACACAATGGAAGTATCGTCGCCTCGCATGATGTCGTCTCTTCTCGAAGCACCCTCTCGGCACGAGTTGTTGCCCCGGAGCGGGATTCATTCATTGAGGTCTTCAGTGAACAGGACGTGCGATTGGCACTCTTATCCATAGAAGATGTGCCACCTGAAGGGCCATCCAGGCTGGAACAACGCATCCACTTGAGCGATTCGCGCTGGCTCGAAGTTCTGGTGACATTTGACGGCTTAGGACTGCATAGCCAGGTCACATACTATGATGAAGCTCTCATCTGGGATAGGACTCTCGACAAACTCGATACAGATTCTCTTAATTCTGCCGCAATCCCGCACAAGATAGCTGAAGTTTCACCCTCAAAAATGGGAGGCACCGCTTGGGACCAGATTCGACGCACTCTGCGAGCACTCACTCCAACGCCTGTACTGGCTTGGTCCCTGACGCTCCTACTATTCGTTGGTATGTCCGGTTATGTGTTGCTGCGCGACCAGAGGCGACCGCTGGACGTTACCATCGTTCTCGATCGCTCGATCAAAGCCGAAATAGTGGCGTCGCAAGGAACGACAGAGCATCAGCTACTGCGTGTCGAGGAAATCACTGCCAACGGAGGGATAAAGCAACGAGGCACAATTGAGATGTGGAAAGATGGGGATGGAGGCAGATTTATCCGTCGCTTTTATGACACGAAGCATCACCTTGTCGCAGCCGCATGGCACAACAAGAGCGGCACCCATTCCCATGTTGAGGATGATCAGAATCGGTCGAACGATCAAAATGAGCTTCTAGCATTTGGCCTCTGGCAGCAGGAGATCTCGGCGGTTGGGTTCCGGAAGCTAGGCGGTCAGGAATCGTTTGCCGCTACGGCAGATGGGTATGAGCTGACAACAGCGCTCCCGTCTAATGAAAGATCTCACTTTGTATCTGCAACACTTGTACTTGATAAGAACTTCCGGCCGCTCCAGCAGACATTAGAGGTTCGTAACGGCAAGCGGACACTTCGACTTCGCTGGACCCAGGTCAGCCTTGAGAGAACTGCTTCCGCATCCGTGCCTGACTCCAGGTTCGATCTAACCGATGCCGCGTCAGGCCCTTCAACTGAGCTCCGCTCGCCTTTCAGGCGGTCTACAACGAATGGCGACCATACCGGAGCTCGCATTGCAGGACTTCAGATCGCAACTCTCTACCAGCTCTACGAACTCAGTGCCGATGTTGGTCAGCCCATCGAAGTAGCAAGAACCGGCGATGGGCGACTCCGCATATCAGGATCAGTGGAAGATCCGGCTTTGAGACGGCGGATCGTGACACGCTTGAAGAAACTTGAAAACTCTGAGCTGCTTGATCTTCAACTAAATCAATCTTCCGATGCTGCGACTCCTCATACAAATCAGGCGCAACGCAGCAATACACTTCTATACGAGATTAAAGAAGCTAAGCCTGTTATTGAACCGTCTTTGCGTGCCTATCTTTCCTCTAAAAATATTTCTGAAGAGAAGTTGAATCCGACGATGGAACAATACTCGCGGCATGTGCTCTTGTCCTCCCAGCGCGCGCTCCAGGATGCATACGCACTGCATCGCCTTGGAAGCGTCTTTTCCATCTCGGATATGAGCTCTCTTGATCTCGCGTCGCGAAGACGTTGGGCGGAGATGGTAGGCAAGCACTCGGCAGACCTCAATAGTGAACTCAACAGCCTTTCGGAACAACTTCTGCCTATTGATCCTGCGTTTCACAATTCGATCTCCCCCCAGGCCTCACAGATAGAGAACGGAGAACAGTTCTTTCAAACGACGGATGAGCTTCTCCATCGAATGCAATACTTAAATCAGGTGCTTGGCATCTTGTTCACTTCAAATACAGCGTCGACGAATCAAGTGACGCCGCTTGACCTGCTCGAAAGAGGATTGAGTGCAATGCCTTTGAGTCAGGCAGCTCAACTTGATCGATTTGCCTCCAGGCTGAAGGCGTCGGAGAAGGCTCAATCAAAATCTTCCACTCCAGATGAGAACATCGGACAAGCACCTGAGCCGTGACTATGAAGAAAAGGGCCAGAATCATCGATTTAGTGTTGAGCAGGATAAAGAATATTCGGTTCTTGCTTCTACTCCTCACTCTGCGCGCCGTCGCTCAGGTGAGTACAGCGACCGTCGTAGGCACTGTTCAGGATTCTTCGGGTGCTGCAATTCCCGAGGCGCAACTCAGGCTAATGAATGATCAGACGGGCACCGAGAATGATTCAAAGACGGGAGGCGATGGTAGATTTCTGCTAACCGGAGTTCTGCCAGGCACCTATCGGCTTTGGATCCAGCGCGCCGGTTTTGCGACAACGCAGCTCAGCGGCATCACCTTGAATATCGGGGAGACGAGGGGCTTTCTCGTCCGCCTCAAGATTGGGCCCGTGACGGAATCGGTCACAGTGGATGCAAGTGGCATAACGCCCACTACCAACGATGCCTCTGTAACTACAGTCGTTGATCGCCGCTTCGTCAATACCGTCCCGCTGAATGGGCAGAGTTTTCAAGACCTGATCTCGATGACGCCGGGGATCGTCACACAAACCCCACAGGCTGCCGGACAGGGCTCTGGTGAACCGGGCGACTTCAGCGTTAACGGACAAAGTCCAAGTGCCAACTCCTTCTACATCGATGGAGTCTCAGCCAACCTGAGTCTCGGTTCCGGGCAACGAGGCTCGGCAATCTCGAACGCCGGATCCTCGGCCGGCTCAACGGCGCTGGGGACGACGCAGAGCCTAGTATCGATCGATGCATTACAGGAGATTCGCGTATTGACCTCAAACTACTCCGCCGAGTACGGAAGAACTCCCGGAGGGCAGTTTACTTTCGTCACTCGCTCGGGCACGGAACACTTCCACGGAACCTTCTTCGGAATGTGGAGGGGATATCAAATTGATGCACCGGATCCGTTCCAAAGCTATTTCCCAAGCCAAGATATAAACCACAAGTTCGCCCAGTACGACTTGGGCGGTACGGCCTCGGGGCCTGTTCGTCTCCCAAAAACATCATATAAATTCGATAGAACTTTTTTCTTCATCTCTTTCGAAGGGCTCAACCTGACCCAACAGCACCCGGCTTTCCCCTCCTTCGTCCCCTCCTATGACGTTCGGCTACATGCCGTCTTTGCCTCTCGCTATCTTGGTTACTTTGTGGGGCCGTCCTCCCCATACGAGCTACCTACTCCGGACGGCCATCTCAGCGGACTCTCCTTCGCAAGTGTTGGATTTGGCGATCCACAGCCCGCTGGTTTGAGCACGGCTAGTCTCCGAATCGACCATACGTTTACGCCAAAGCTGTCAGCCTTCACGCGATTTGGGGATACACCCAGTAATAGCAGCCAGGGATCTACACAATCTCAAATATTCACGAATCGGATTCGCACGCAGACAATGACGCTTGGGGTCAATTATCAAGCATCCCCAAAGATCAACTACGAGCTTCGCTTTGGCATTGCGAGAAACAGGCTAAGTACCGTGCCTAATCTGAATTCATTTGGAGTGCACTTCAATCAAATTTTCGGTCTATCTGACGACTGTCCCCGGGTGACTGCAAGTGTGACTATCGATGTCGTCGGGGTCGGCGGCAGCCGTGTTTCCTCCGATTGCAATAGCAGCTCGATCGCACAGTGGAACCTTCGCAATACCCTGAGCATTCAAACAGGCCAACACTTGTTCAAACTCGGATTCGATCAGAGGCACCTGGCCTCGCGTTTCACGCCGCCCGCACTCTCCGTTTACGCATACCTGTTTGACCGAAAGTCTATGATTGACGGAATCCCCTCCGAGATAACAATATCGAAAAACGAGACGGCGCACCCTGTCCTCAATCAGTTCTCCGCCTTCGTGCAGGACGAGTGGAGGCCGTCTCACTCTCTCACTCTCTCGCTTGGACTTCGTTCTGAAGCGAACCTTGCTCCGCACGCTTCAGACGGAAAGGATGCCTACACTGCAAGCGGCGACGTGGCTAATCCCTCAACGCTCACGATAGCTTCACGAGGCACGCCACTCTGGACGGGTTCCTGGTTCAATCTTGCCCCACGTCTCGGTCTCGCCTGGCTTGTGGGATCGCGTCCCGAGCGCGAACTGGTTTTGCGAGTCGGCGCCGGCGTGTTCTTCGACACAGGAGACCGTCAAGCCTTCCGTGCCTTCACCGCGGCAGGATTCCATTCGACGACCATCTTGGAGAACACACCGGTTCCTCTTACGCCCGACCTGCTGGCGAACGCTGCCGCGGCGACGTCTCTAACTCGTTCGACCACCTTCGTCTTTCCCCGGGATCTTCAGCTGCCCTACAGCCTGCAATGGGATGTAGCACTCGAGAAGGCGCTCGGTCGCAATCAAACTCTGACAGCCTCCTATATCGGATCTCACGGAGCACGGCTGCTCGAAGAACAGCGGAGATATGTCGCCCCGATGAATCCACAGCTCGGAGATATCTCCTACTTTCCGAACGGAATCACCTCAAACTACCAATCGCTTCAGGTTAAATTTCAACGCTCGATCGCCCGAGGCGTCCAGGCTCTCACCTCTTACACCTGGGCACACTCGCAGGACTATGGATCGACCGACCCGGCGTTCCCCCTCGTCTATGGAAACTCGGACTACGATATCCGTCATAACGCCGAGGGCGCCGTCTCTTGGGATCTTCCTCAACCAACAGGATTAATTTCAAGGTATGTGTTCGGAGGCTGGGGCATCGAAGGCCGTCTGATCGCACGTTCGGCCTTCCCGGTCACTCTCTTCGGCAATCGCTTGCTCGATCCCGTCACCGGCGAACGCTACTACAGCGGAGTCAATCGGCTGGGGAATCGTTCGTTCTACCTCCACAACTCTCAGTATCCGGGTGGGCGCATCTTCAACGGAGGCCAGAATGCTGCAAATCCTGCCTTCGTGCTTCCCCTGGAAGGAGAGGCCGGAGATGCACCGCGAAACATTGTTCGTGGTTTCAGCGCTATACAGGTCAATATTGGCATCCGCAAAGAGATCCGGATTTACGAGCGACTAACGGTACAGTTCAAAGGAGAGGCATTCAATCTCCTCAACCACCCGAACTACGGCTATATCGACCCCAACGTGACCGATCTGCTCTTCGGACAGTCGACCCGAATGCTGAATCAAAGTTTTGGCGGCAGCGGGGCACTCTATCAGCAGGGAGGGCCGCGTTCCGTCCAGCTAGGATTGCGGTTTATCTTCTAACACCATAAGCCGAATGGACACCGGTAAAGCTATTTACAAAGTATGTTGGTCCCCGTAATGTTGTTTGCGCCAGGGAAGAGCTTAGGCAAAGAGTTTTTCAGCTGTGCGATGGATTGATTGGGTCGGAATCCCCGTTTCTCGCCTTCGATGCTGGTGAAGGTGGCATCGAAACCCGTCATCATCGAGGCAGTGCCTTCCAGGTCCACGATGACGAAGGTCGAATGCATCGCGGCGTTCTCTATCGTGTCGATGATGGATTCTTCTGCTGCCGTGTCTATGATGGTCAATTTTGTCGGGGGCTGCCAGGCAAGGTTGCCCACTGGCTCAGAGCCCGGTTGGGATCGGCAATCATCGTCACAGTGCCACCATGGCTGGCCAGCTCGTTGGAAAGCATGCATCGCTACAGTGGATTTCCCCTCTTTTATTGGAGTGCCGTGCCCATCCCGAAATCGCAGGTGACGCATGACAGGCTTATGTGAAGTATTTTTCTACCGCTACCAGCCTGCTGAGGGCAGTCAAGAGGCAAGACGATACCGATGTGCCGTGGCGGAATGTTAGTCGATCCCCCGAGAACAACGTGTCGACTACCCGGCTCTGCGTTTCACGCTTTCGCTCCATACGTGCATGCGTATCAATCTCCGTTACTGTCGATAGCATTAAGACCTTCTTGGTCTTCAGAGCCTATAGAAAACAACAGGTGCCTTCCAGAAGATTCCCTTGGGGAGAAGAGCTTCGTCTTGTTCGAGACTTTGAAGTTGTCAGACGTGCTGCTGCGATTACGCGTGTGATAAGTACGATGCGCTACAACATCAGAATCATTTGTGCCTGATGAAGATTGCGGATTCTATTTGGAGGCTTTCATGAATAATGCCGAGACGACAAATGTTTGGGCAAGCCGGGTAGCTCGGATCGATCCCATCGGCCATGCATTTCTGCGTTATGGTTTGGTTGTAGCGATTGGATGGATCGCCGGTATGAAGGGCACAGAATATGAGGCCAAAGGCATTCAGCCGCTGATTCAGCACAGCCCGCTACTCAGTTGGGGCTACAGCATCTGGACCGTTCACCACTTCACCATGATCATTGGTGCTCTAGAATTAGTCATCGCTGCACTTATCGCCATTCGGCATTGGTTTCCTAAAGCCTCCGCCATGGGGAGTGTTGGATCTGTCTTCATGTTTCTAACAACTCTCTCGTTTATTTTGACCACGCCTGGCTGGGAGCCGAGCTTAGGAGGTTTTCCTGCTCTCTCGGGCGAAGTGGGTGAGTTTTTGATCAAAGATCTCGTTCTTCTCGGTGCAGCACTTTGGACGCTGACGGACTCACTTAAGGCGGCCTATGATCTACCGAGAGAGGCGTAGCTTAATCAAAGCCGTTGAGGTGTGTCATCCATACCACGCTATCTGATTAAGATCACGTCAAAAATATAGGAGGGGATACATGAAAAAATATCGACGAACCCCTGAATCGATCGCCAGCTTGTCGCCTGAACAATATCGCGTGACCCAGGAGAATGGGACCGAGCGGCCATTTCAAAATGAGCATTGGAGCAACAAGAACCCAGGGATCTATGTCGATGTTGTCTCTGGAGAGCCGTTATTTGCGTCTTCTGACAAATATTACAGCGAATGTGGATGGCCCAGTTTCACCAAGCCAATTGAATCAGAGAACGTAGTCGAAAAACAGGATGCCACTCACGGGATGATGAGAACGGAAGTCCGGTCGACTCATGGTGACAGTCATCTCGGCCATGTCTTCGACGATGGCCCGGCCGACAAAGGGGGGCTTCGATATTGCATCAATTCCGCTTCACTGAAGTTTATTCCGCTTGCTGAGCTCGAGAAGCAAGGATATGGGCGATACCTTCAGCTCTTCGAACGCAGCGCCGGGACGGAATAGACATGCCATTCGTGATTCGGGACAGTTCACTGCCGGCGAGTTTGAGGGCTGTCGCTGTAGGTTCAAACTTACATTCTCTATGTCTCGCTACAAACTTGCCCCGAACGGAGTATTCCGTCGGGGCAAATCTACGAGTGCTACTCTCCAGCTGGTCTCGCGAATCTTCTAGTCAGAAATCAACTTCGCTGAGATAGATCGAACTGCATCTGATCTGAGCTTTCGTGTTATTCCTGACCGCGCTGGCGCGTGGATTCAAAAAGAAACCAGCTCCTGCGTTGGGATTGATCGATCCAATTTTCGAGCAGGCTGGCCGTCGCAAGATCGTTGCTCTCATCGCAAATGCTGTGAATGGTTCTCATTGACAGGACGAGATGCTTTTCATCTTCGTGGAGTTCGCTGAGCATATCTGCGGGCGTTACGAATTCCGCGTTATTGTCCTGAAGGCGCTGCAGCCTGCAAACGTGTCCAATCGACCGCAGCGTCGTACCTCCGATTTTGCGCACACGTTCCGCAACCTCGTCGGTCATCGCAAATATCTGATCAGCGTGCTCGTCCAGCATAAGGTGATAGTCGCGGAAATGAGGTCCGGACATATGCCAGTGAAAGTTCTTGGTTTTGAAATACAGCGCAAACACGTCTGCAAGAAGTATGTTCAAGGCACCCGATATCTGCGTTACTGCTTCGGGCTCGATATCAGAAGGCGTCGCAAGGGGTGCCTTCTGCCTATTGACGAGCTCTGCTCTGCTGGTCATTCACTTTCCTCCTGCCAAGCAACCTTGTTATTCGGTGCGATATCTCGATGTACTGGAAATCTTCCGATTCGGGAAGAATGGCTTTGGCTTTGATTTTAGAGAGGCAAGAGAGAATCCGAACTAACGAAAAGTGTAGGTAAGTGGCCGAGAAGGTAGCTTACATTCTCCAGTGAAGGGACAAATTGAGGAGGCAATTCTCATGAAACTGGCATGGCACGACAACAAAGGATGGAGTCGATACCTTTCAAGCAAGTGCTTAATACCTGGAGGTGAACGATGAAGGCGATTGTAGCGACGGATCAGGCTGCGGGGATGGCAGGAGTGAAGCTAGTGGAGCTACCCGAGCCGCAAGCGGCGATTAACGATGTCGTTGTTCAGGTTCATGCGTCGGGATTCACCGGAGACGAGCTGGCGTGGCCCTCGAGCTGGACCGACCGAGTCGGCCGTGACCGGACACCGTCGATCCCCGGGCATGAGGTTGCTGGAGTGGTCACCGCTCTCGGCTATGGTACGACAGGGCTGTCGATCGGACAGCGTGTGTTCGGCCTCACGGACTGGTATCGCGACGGCGCTCTGGCGGAGTATGTGGCCGTCGAGGGGCATTACCTCACACCGTTGCCGGGCGACGTTGAATTTACTACGGGCGCGGCTCTCGTAATGCCGGGACTGACCGCTTGGCAGGGGCTGTTCGAGCACGGCCGCCTTCAGGCAGGGCAGAGCGTCCTCGTGCACGGTGCGGCCGGCGTGGTCGGTTCGATGGCGAGCCAACTGGCACGTGATGCCGGTGCATACGTCATCGGCACCGGACGCGCTGGGGCCCGCCAGGCGGCTCTCGACTTCGGGGCACAGGAGTTCGTCGACCTCGATAACGACACCCTGGAAGACGTCGGTGAAGTCGATCTGGTTTTCGATGTCCTGGGTGGCGACATCGCGAAGCGGTCTGCGGGTCTGATCCGCGCCGGAGGGACACTGGTGACCGTAACAGGCCCGTCAGAGACACGGCCCGCTAATGGCCTGACAATCGACTTCGTCGTCGTACCCGATCGAGCCCGATTGAGTGAACTGGTCCAGCGTGTCAGGGATGGCCGGTTGCGAACAAACATCGGCAAGGTTGTTGCCCTCGACGATGCTGTCGCGGCCTTCAATCGGACCGAACGGGTCAAGGGGAAGACGATCATCCGTGCACGTCCGTGAGGACTAGGACTAATAACCTACGCCGTATATTTTTCGTAGCTTCGTGAATAGTGCTTGAGCATCGGCTATGCTCAAGCACTACGGGTTAGAGGGCGAGCCGAGCTTTGACGGGGCAGCAACTCAGTGGCCGAGATCAAAAAAACCGGCAGGCTGGGCACAGTGCAGCGATCCTTCTGGAAAGCTAGATACCTGATAGTTCTGCGTCGTGTAGTCGCTCACCAGGGCATCAGGATGTTGCGTGCCGGCTGCTTCAAAAGGAGTGCGGGACAAGTGAAATACTCTGTCTTGTAGCCACTCTCTTCGAAGATGGCCAGATAAGTGCAGCTATGCAGATGTTGGTTCGGAAGGAGGATCAAGTTCCTCATTTATGCTTAGCAAGGCATGCTCTCCATCGGTCATCTCGCATCGATCGTTCGATATCCGGTGAAAAGCATGGCGGGGGAATTGCCGAAACAAGCATTGCTGAAGCCGTCGGGTCTTGAGGGCGATAGGCTCTATGCATTTCAAAGCTCCAATGCACCTCCAGGCATGCTCCTGCTCTCCGGCAAAGAGCGCCGTACCATGCTCGGGTATAGAGCCAGTCTGGCTGAGGATCACGTAGTCAACGTTGCAACCCCTACTGGGGAAACTTATTCTATCGACTCTCCACAGCTTCTCGAATATTTCCGGACGCATATCTCACGAACGGAGCAATTTCAGTTGATTCGATCAGAAGTCCCCCAAACGGACGTTAGGCCACTCTCGTTAGTTTCGCGTCAGACGATTACGCAGATCTCATCAGAGGTGGGACGATCCATCCATGAACATCGTTTTCGTGCCAATCTAATTCTTGATCTAGACGCTCGTCCTTTCGCCGAAGATGAATGGATCGGAAAGCGTCTTTGCATCGGCAAAAGCGTAATTGTTCAGATCAGCGACCGCATTCCACGTTGTCGCGTAGTAACTCATGACCCGGTCAATCCGGATTTCGAAGAGCCGCTCTTTGGCATCATGAAAACGTTAGATAGATTCCATCAAGGAAAAGCCGGCGTTTATGCCAAGATTATTCAACCCGGAACAGTGTTTGTGAATGACGAACTTCGAATAGTGAAGTAACGTCGCGGATCGCATCCAATGCAAACCGTGATAGGCTCGAGGTCATGAGCGCGAAAGATGATGCACTGATTATTCGAAACCTAATTCAGTCCCTTGAAGCAAACCTATCTGAATTGGATATTGAACTTGGTGAGGAAGCGCCGCTGGAATCTTCCCGTCTCGATAACGTAGAACGCATTTTGCAGAACGCAATCAAAGAGCTCAAGGCCCTCATCGAACCTGAAAATGATCTACCCTAATGTACTCATTGGGCGCATCGATTTGACGACACTCGGCTCAATTTAGAAGCATGTCGATTACGACTCCGCGGAATAGTCTTCTGCCAGAAGCAGATCTACGCAACGCACATCGTAACGGACGTACTTGGGATCACCTTCCGAGACCAAATCGACCTTACCGCCGTCTTCGCTTACTGCTTTCACGATAAGCCTCCCTTCGTAATCGTCCAAGCGGACATACTGTCCAATCTGAGGTGTCGGTAACATATTTATCTCCTTGCTTTTTCGCAATCACAGCAATTAGCTGTAAGTGATTGGTGCTCAATCACCAGGTAATAACTCCACTGTAACGATAGGCCATACGATCGCCCCACCACCTGTAGTTTTCTCCGGCGACGCCATGGAATCTTAAGTGCTCGGCGACGGCGGGGATTTCGCCAACTCTCGCGCTATATTTCAGTAAACAACAGCCCCCGATGCTGATCATCTGGGGGAAAATGTTGGAATCTTTAGGGTCGAGTGCGCCGATCTCTATAAAAGAGCCCTTCCTAACGCTGAGCTCCATGTTCTCGATACAGGTCATTTTGCATTAGAAGAAGTGGATCGGATTAGTTCGTTGATGCACGAGTTCCTCGGTCGAACAATAAACAGAAAATAAGTATTGAACGAGCTTGGCCAAGAATCTGTTTTTAAATTCATACCGAGAACAGCTACAAGCACACATCTTCATCGGTGCGTTCATTGTTGGAAGATATGGGGCTTCCGGTTCATAATCAGTGGAAAGATGAAGACGGGTGGCATGCAGCCACCCTTGCCGGTCTAATCCGGAACGAGTGGTTGCGTAATTTGCATGTGCCGGACCCATTCAGGATCGAGAACATTGAATTGAAGATTGAACCTATAGTCCGCGTGTCCGAAACTGACCTCAACAGTCTGATGAGTTCATTGGAGGTCAATGTAGTAGCACTGTCGGAATGCCTGGTGAGCCGCGGGAGCCGACTAGAGATGGCCGCAGCCAGCGTAACCGGACTGCACTACAATCTCAAAGGCATCGGCAAAATGCTAGTTCCTGGATTTCCACCGATCGAGCTCAAGCCCCATACGCTCATTATTCTTCCTGCGAATATGCCGTTTCGGATTGAGGCATGTGGCTTTCCCGGAAAGTCGATGCCATCTCCCGATCTAAAGAAGTTCAGCACGAGATCGTCTGGTCTCGTTCGCCGCTATACTGCTGGTGGTGGCGAACCCGAAGTAATTCTAATCTGCGGATTTTTTAGTGCGTTCTACGGATCATCAACCGATATGTTTTCTTCTCTGAGGGAGCCAATCGTCGAGCAATTCGACGAGACCGACCGTCTTGATGAAACTTTGAAACTCGCTATCTCAGAGTTAATCAAGCAGGAGGTAGGCTCTGGCGCGATGAGTGCAGCAGTGCTCAAGCAAGTCATTATCACGATCCTTCGCCGATCCTTGACCTCTCTGAATCTCTGGGTTGAACGATTTGCAATGCTTAGTGATCCGCAGATATCCAGAGCATTTGCAGAGATGGCCGCGCATCCCGGGGCCAATCATACAGTGAGTTCACTTGCTGGTATGGCAGGTCTGAGTCGCTCCAGTTTTATGGCTCGCTTTACAGACGTTGTTGGCGAGTCTCCGATGACCATTCTCCGCCATCTGCGTATGAGACAAGCCGCCAAACAGCTGGCGTCCAGCCAGATGCCGGTCGATCAGATCGCTCGTTCTGCCGGTTATGGCAGCAGGAGCAGTTTCATCAAGGCATTCCGAAAGTCTTTCGAATGTGATCCGACCGAGTTTCGCACTCAGGCGAAAACCAATGCCTTCATGAAACAGCCGTCGAGCAAGTGTCTTGCCACGACGTCGGAAGCGGAGGAGTAGCCCATTCCGCTTCATCTTGAAGGTAACTCCATACAAAAAGTCGACTAGCAGACTTCTCTGAATATAGCGTCCGCTGAAGATTCTCTAGCCAGGGCCTTCACGCTGTGTTGTGTGCTTCAGGTTGTCACATGCCAGATACATCCGGAATGTCGATCTCGACATCAGCCATATTGTTCAAGAAGTTAGTCATGGTGTACCGGGCCGCCAATGCAGTGAGCTCGACGATCTGCCCATCGGAATATCCGGCCTCCCGGATCGCCGCGAGGTCAGCATCGCTTACCTTTCCACGTGTGTCGACGATCCTTTTTGCGAATGCAGCAGCTGCAGCTCTTTTCGGATCACCTGAACTTCCTTCGAGATTGAGTGCGATCTCGTCATGTGCTGTCTGGGAATTGGTATAAGTAACGAAGCAGTGTGTGGCAACGCAGTAGTTGCAGCCGTTGGCCCTGGAAACAGCCAGCGCGACCGCTTCTTGTGTCTTGGTGTCGAGCGCATGCGACATGGTGGTCTGGAGGCCGACGAAAGCCTTCAAGGCAATCGGGCTCAAGGAGAGCAACCGGAGTCCGTTGGGAAGGAATCCCAAGCGCTGTTGTATTGCGTCGAGAATTTCATGAGTTTCGGCAGGAGTCTGTTCTCGCGCCGGAAGGTCAAGTCGTGCCATGATTCGAAGATCTCCTGTGAGGCCTATATTCAGATTAGAAGCCCGCAAGGTACTTCGAGTCCGTATGTTGCGTCCCAAAGTCCTTTTCGCTGCTCACTGATTCACCCTCAGAATCGATTAGCTTTGGAACGGAGGATCGAGCAGCTTCCGGAAAGTACTGCGGAGCCTCTCGTCGGTCAAACATGCTGTAGTCGCGGATGATTCTCACAGAACGCAGCCGCGCATCGTCTGGAATCGATACCGAATCGATGAAATCGGTAGCCGTGGGACCATCCTTAAACGTCGCTGTCAGGAGGATGTCCCCAGAATTCGAGACTGCGTCAAATAAGTCCCAATCAAGAAATCCATGGAGTGGCCGAAGGCCCAGCCATTCAGCGCAATCGGCAGGATTCGTCGTTTCCTTCCACTCTGAGGGACGTTTGGCGTCAATGAGAACCACTGCAGTCCCGGCTCCAACTTCGGTTTCGTCTAATCTCTGCTCCCGGAGTTCCATCCCTTCAGGTAACTGTGTGTCGTGTGTGATCTGGCCAACACGAAGACGGTAGTCGAGAAGAACTCTGCTGCGTCCCAACTCCTGGACTTCATGGTGCTTCATGTTCGTCCGCCACCGGACAACCGCCTTTTCGTCCTTCCAGTTTGAGAGCGAGAGTATCCAGCCTTCGCGATTCAGGTTGCGGTACCAGATGTTATCGACGAATCCTTCAACCTGGTCAAGCTCTTGTCGGAGCATTTTTGCGTACCCCAGGTACGCATCCCACTGATCAGGTTTCGGGTGAACTTCGAATAGGACCGAAAACATTTCCTGCTCCTCTCAATTGCGGATGAACGTGCTCGCTGTCATTTGCTCAGATGTCTCACCGAATCTGGTCGACGCCTGCTCTCTATAGAACACATGAGGTTGTGATGAGACGGCCTAAAGAAAAAATCAGGCATTCGGCTGACAACGTTAACAGTGCCAGTCATTCCCACAAATTCAACAATGCGATGGACTCCGTGACACACAAATCGGACTTCCGAGCGAGTTCCGTTCGGTAGGTTGAAAGTAGTGCGAGTGACCGCGACACCAGCTATCACATGGCGACCCGAACCCCAATCCCTTGGCGGCAATTTCGAGACAAAAGTTCGGAACCCGGAGATTTCAAGAAGGCCACGTTCGGGGGCGGAGCTACACCAGCGAGCAGATTACCAGCAGTCGACGATCTCTTCGTGATTGACCTGAAAGGCGAATATATACCCATGCCTAAGACTCGAGCATTTAGGGCACTTCATTCAAGAGCGGATCAGCCCTTGCTCCTTCCGAATATCTGGGATGTCGGAGGGGCCAAGCTTGCGGAGCTACTTGGGGCAAAGGCAGTCGCAACGACCAGTGCTGGTGTGTCCTGGTCTTTGGGTTATCCCGATGGCAACAAGTTGCCGATCGAGCGACAGGCACAATTGGCAAATGATTTAGTCAAGGCTGTAACAGTGCCGGTGTCCATCGATATGGAATCAGGCTACTCAGACGATCCCGTACTCGTTAGCGAGAATCTTAAACGTGTCCTGGATGCTGGCATCGCAGGAATCAACATCGAAGATGGTACGGGCGAGCCAAGCCTGTTAGCGAAAAAGATCGAAGCGATCAAGCGAACTGCATCAGCAATGAAAGTAGATGTCTTCGTAAACGCGCAAACCGATGTCTATCTTCAAAATTTGGTCCCTGACGAAAACAAGGCAGAAGAGACTCTTGCACGAGCGACCGTTTATAGCGACGCAGGAGCTGATGGTCTCTTTGTCCCGAGATTGAACGAATTGACGCAGATCGCCCAGATCACTGTTGGAACGAGGCTTCCCGTAAATCTTCTTGCGTGGCCAGGTCTTCCCAAGATGGCTGATCTCGCCAAGCTGGGAGTTCGACGCCTCAGCGCGGGCCCTGGTATATCGCAGATTGTATGGCAGCAAATTGCAAAAGTTACTGAGGTATTTCTCGCCACGGGAGATTCGGAGATGTTTGCTCAAGACTCCATGACTCGTGGCGAGCTCCAAAGGTTATTTGCCAACAGAGAAGTGAACTCGATCGTACCTGTAAGACTGCCCCTGGGTCACATGCCTGGCTTGTGCGGAGATCGTCGAAATCGCACCACCCTGGAAACAGAAGTGATCGTCAAAGAGAAATGCAAGGAGTTGATCCAATGCCAGAAAACATAGCATCACAACAACAAAGCGCAAAGCATCTTGCTGCACGAGCCGTAATGGCATATCGCGCGGGATTCCCAATCACGCTGCTTTCGGTTGCGAGTAGTAGCGAACGCACCAGCGGTATTGTGTGTGATTGGAAGGGGCAGCGCGACTCGTTCCACAGTGATGCGAAGCTGCTCGGTAGAGCCTTCGCCTTCATCTACATTGGATCGATTGTGGACCAGGGAATCAGCGATCCGATTTCCGATGAGTTGCACAAAGAACTCATATCCGATATGTCCAGTGCGCTTGAAGCGCGACAGACCGCGGTCGATTGGGGTGTAGTCGCCTCTGTGACAGACACGAATCCTTTTGCCCATACCGGATATAAGTTGGCTTTCCGCCTTCTGCGGACGGATCAGCCGCTGATTGAAGCTCTCACTCGCGAGCTGACGTCCCAGCGCACGATTGAAGGCGATGCTTTGCGAAAGTGGTTGGAGGACAATGCAGGCCCTTTCAATTTTGAGGAATTAGAAGCGAGCACGACGTACTGAAACAACATACGGTGATATCTAAGGTGGACAAGCCAAGGTCTCCCCCGCTCAGGGGTGGGACTCGGTATCACCTTACCGGCATCCTGATTGAAGGTTAGCTGTTTCAGAAGATCTGGCCCTCTCAATTTTTTCTGGCTGCGCAAAGCGATCCTGTAGATTCGATAGCACTTTGTTCTGGAGCAGGACAGGCTTCGAGTTCAGGTGCCGCTTTGAGCTCTTTGCGGACTGTCCCCCAACCGGGAAGCTGACGAGAACCAACGATCAATCTTACTCCGTCGCGCAAGCGAATGTAGGTGTGCGCCCAGGAGGCGAAAACCGAAATGCGATTTCGGAAGCCGATGAGAAAAAATATGTGGACGCCCATCCATGTCAACCACGCAAGGAGTCCGCTCCAGTACGCTCGAAAAGGCCAGCGGATCTCAGCAACGGCCGCCTTCCGTCCGATCGTCGCGATGTTGCCTTTATCGAAGTAGCGGAAGGCGGGAAAGTTCTTGACCTCTGCAGTTCGCGCAAGGTGCCTAATGCGTCTTCCCGTGTATGCGCCCATCTGCATTGCAGGCTGTGCTACCCCGGGGATAGGCATGCCATCTTGCTCCAGATATGCGAGATCGCCACAGACGAAGACGTTAGGCAGTCCTTCAGGATTCAAGAACTGATCGACCGGAACCCGTCCGCGCCTATCGACGTCAAGACCGAGCATTCTTCCCAGAGGAGACCCTTGAACTCCAGCAGCCCAAAGCGTACAGGCGCTTTCGATCCTTTCACTACCGACCATCACATAGCCAGGTCCGACATCTGTGACGTGAAAACCGGTCCGAACTTGAACGCCTAAAGCTTCGAGTTGTTGCACGGCTTTCCGGCGGAGCTCCTCTGGGTAGGTCGCCAAAATAGAGGCCGAACCTTCGAGGATGCAGACCTCTGTCGACGATGTATCGATATGGCGGAAGTCTCGCAGCATGTATAGATGCGCAATATCGGAGATTGCTCCGGCGAGCTCAACCCCCGTAGGGCCTCCCCCGATGATGACAAATTTCAGCGGCGTGTGCGAGCCAGTCTCGACCATTTGCCGTTCGGCAAGTTCGTACGCGAGCAGCACCCTTCTGCGGATCTCAGTGGCGTCCTCAATGGTCTTTAGGCCGGGCGCAATGGCAGCCCACTCTTCTTTTCCAAAGTAGCTGTGTGTTGAGCCGGTAGCGACAATCAGAAAGTCGTAAGGAAGTGTGATGCCAGTCTTAAGGCTCACGGTTTGAGTGACAACATCAATCTGACAAGCCTCATCCATCAGCACTTCGACATTCTTGTGATTACTGAGGATGGAACGGATTGGCTGCGCAATATCCCCGGGGCTTAGTACGGCGAGAGCGACCTGGTAAAGCAACGGGTGAAATGTGTGATGGTTATTGCGATCGATGACCGTAACATCGACGTTGGCGGAGCCAAGGGCCTTGGCTGCATTTAGCCCCGCAAAACCTGCGCCCAGGATGATGACCTTCGGTCGCGATTTGGAGCTGTGGGAGTCAGTCATTAGGTCGGCCTCGGAATCGACAAATTCAGAATGGGTAATGCGTCAAGATAGCTTCGACTTTATGGGAAGTGACATCCAGTTCGACCATGGAGATCGACGGTGACTGACCTAAGGATCTCTCTAGGCCGTTGGAGCTGATTGGCGAAATACAAGCAGAGTCTAGGATAGAAACGACAGCAGCTCGCGTAGAAGCGTTTCTGGTTGCTCTTCCATCACCCAGTGACCGGAAGCCGAGATTGCGCCGCCGCAAACATTTTCTGCAACGCTCTGCATCATCGGAACCATAAACCCGCCCATCATCTTGTCGCCCCCCAGAGCCAACACAGGGACGTTGAGCTTTTTTGTCGTATACGATTCGTTAAAAGCGCTCACCGCCCCGAACGCACGGAACCATCCGAAGCTTGCTTGCATCGCGCCTGGTTGTGAATAGGCCTCAATGTATGTATTGAGCTCTTTTGAACCAATCGCATGACGTTTGAAAGCAATCGCTGCGAAGATCCAGCTCAAGAATTCTCTTTCCCGTCCGAGCACAAGTTTTTCAGGAAGGTCGGACGTCTGAACGAAACCAAACAGCCAGGAGCGAGGATCGCGCAGAAAGCCGGTCGTCATCGGTTCGATTCCTACAAGCAGACCATCGAGGACTACTAAATGTGAGACATTCTCGGGGTAAATTGCCGCATAGGCAAAGGCGACGAGCAAACCAACATCGTGACCGACGATCCGAATGGACTCGAATCCAAGTTGAGCCATGAGCCCACGAACATCGGCCGCCATCGTCACGGAGTCGTAGGCAGTTGATGATTCTGGTCGTGAAGATTGTCCCGCCCCGCGCAGATCGATTGCAATCACTGTGAAATGTTCAGCTAGTGCTGGCATGATGCGATGCCAGCAGAACCACGTCTGAGGCCAGCCATGAAGTAAGACCAATGGCTCGCCTCGGCCTCCACGGACGTAGTGGAGGCGGATATCATTGACACTGGCCGTTCCTTCGGAGAAGTTGCTTCCCAGAGAAGCGACGTTGGGGTCACTCATGTTTTCTCCAGCGCACGTGTCATTTGTGAGCGACTCTCGTGCTGCAAAGTGTTGTTGGGAACATTCCCTTTGTGATCGATCGCCCATAGCTGATCCCTTCAGCACCAGGAAGAAAAGGGGTCGATTCGCTCGCCTGTCTCCGAGCACAACGAAGAAATCGATTCGACGGTCAGCCTAATGTAAAGTGTCGCGTCTTCCGCAAACTCGTGAGCCCACCGGTATCCATCCTGAGAGGAAGGAGGTGTTCAGGCAGCAGGGGCGAATATCAGTTTCGCATCCCCCGAATTGCATTCGGCTAATTGCCATTGTTGCCTTTCTTTAGAGCTGGATCTTCGGCATCCGGCGTTGGCAATTGGAACAAAAATTAGCTTATTTCTACCTACAGTCATCTATAGGTTCTGGGTAACGGTTTGATGGGAAAATGACACAAGTGGGCAGCTCTCTCGCTCCGTACGCCAACATGCTCACTTCGTATGTCAAATGACAGACTTATGCTTGTCGATTGGTCAAGGATTCGAACACGAAGCGTGATGAGAACCCGGTCAGCGCGGCTTTGTGCCGTTCTGGGACTGATCTCGGCGGTTTCCACTCCAGTGAATGCTCAGCGATTGGAGGGTGGTTTCGACCCAATTACGATCGCGCGTTTGAATCCAGAATGGAATCAGGCGAAGACGTTTTACGTCGTAGTGATTCTCGTAGGAGTTCTATTTGCCATTGTCGCTCTGGCCTTCGAAAGGGCGCGTTACGAAAAGTCACTTCGCATGGCATTCAACGCACGTATGGCGGAGCGCACCCGCTTGGCCCGGCAGTTACATGACACTTTGCTGCAGACGTTGCAAGGCAGCAACTTAATTGCCGAACATGCCTCCGAATCGGTAAAAAGTGTCCCAGAAGCAAAAAGAACCTTCAGACTCTTGAAAGATTGGTTGACCAGGGCCGACGAAGAAGCACGAGCGGTCCTCGATGTTCTCCGTGATGAGACAACCGAAGAAAATATCGAACGCGCGTTGCAAGCTGCGCTTGAACAGATACCACTGTGTGCCGGCATCGTCGCGATTCGTACGCATCAGCGACCGCGGCCACTCCATCCCGGTATCTGCGAGGACGTACTTCAGATATGCATTGAGGCAGTTCGCAACGCGTGCATTCACTCCCAAAGCCCTACGATAACGGTAGATCTTTATTTTGAGCGCGTCTTCAGGGCCGACATCAAGGATGAGGGGATAGGTTTCGACAGCTTCACGAAGCCGGTCAAAAGAGCTGGCCACTATGGATTGGCGGGGATGCGGGAAAGAACCGCGGAAATTCACGGAAGCTTGGCGATTGAATCGTCGGCACAGGTTGGCACGCTGGTTCGACTAACGATCCCTGGCAAGTATGTGTATGGCTCTTCCGGCCTGATGGCCTGGCTTCAATCAACGCAACGATTTTTGTGGCGTTGAAGCGGCGAGTTCATTCGTTATTCAGTTCACCTGAAGAAATCTGTAGCCAGGTAGCCTCGTTGCCTCGTTATGATCTGCCTGAATGCAGCTTCGAAATAGGCTGTTCACGCGCGTTTTGCAATAGAAGTGATGCTCCCTGAGACCGACTGCATTGAGTGCAATGGACGTTAGGACCACTCAGCAATTGGTGAAAAGAACGCAGGGAGCAATCCATCTGTCTCAGGATCAGATGATTGAGTAATTAGGAACGACTGGAGGAAATTCACGTGAAATACGGTCGAGTCGCAGCCTTCGCCTTCGTGTTGGGAGTCTTTTTTTTGCAGTTCAAAGCACCAACCGTTGTAGCTGGTGCAGATACCTCACCATTTGCCAAGAACTTTTCACTTGTCGACAAGGACGGTAACCTCGCCAAGCCCGATGATTACCGCGACAAGTATGAGATGCTCGGGACTTACTTCGTTCTTGATCCAGCTGGCAATCAGATGCATATGACATATGCGTCTCCGGGTGCTGCAGCGTATTTTAGGCAGAACGGAAAGTTTGCTGACGGGACAGTACTGGTTAAAGAAGTATTGGGAACCGAGCACGCCCCGATGACAACAGGGGATGCACATTGGGCTTCAGGAACCAAGGTCTGGTTCGTGATGATTAAGGACGAGAAAGGCCGTTACACCAACAGCAAACTCTGGGGTGATGGCTGGGGCTGGGCTCTCTACAAATCCGACGCACCAGACAAGCAAGTTGCGGTCAGCTACAAGAAGGATTGCCAAGGATGCCATATACCGGCCCAGAAAACAGACTGGATCTATACCCAAGGTTATCCCGTACTCCACTCTTCAAAATGGTGATGCCTTATTCAGCTAGGAGACACAAATGAACAAGCGTTTAACAATTTTTGCGACTGTTCTAACTGCTATAGCAGCAATAGGAGCTGTGAAGAGTACGCAGAGCCAAAGAGTTTTTGCGGCACAAAATGTATCGGAAGCATCATCGCCCTCATCGAGTACGACCGCACAATTTACCGCGGACGGTAAGTTCAAGCTTCCAGTCGGATTTCGCAGATGGGTGTTTCCCGGTGCTCCTCTGACGCCAAACGCCCTGAACGATGGAGAGGCGAACTTTCCTGAATTTCATCATGTCTATGTGGAAGAAAAGAACCTGGACGTATATTTAAAAACCGGGTCCTTTCCTGAAGGTACGGTTCTCATCAAAGAGTTAACCCGTGTCCTTAAGCCCACCTTTCCGGATGGTTCACGTACAGAGCCTTCGGGGAGAGGATACTTCAACGGGGAACTGAATGGAATCGATGCGTCTGTGAAGGACAGTAAGCGATTCGCTAAGACGAATGGTTGGGGGTACTTCACCTTCGGTCATCATCCCATGCCATACGAACAAACTGCCGCTGAGTCTCCCGTTAGCGAGTGCGCTGGCTGCCACCTTGCGAACGTGGCCAAGACCGATATGACCTGGGTGCAGTTTTATCCGCTGCTTCGCGACAAGTTGAAGCCGTAAGGCTTTAGCTTGTCGCCATCGTCCGTAGGTACAAATTTATCGAGAGAGTGCCATTTCCAAAACCGACACGCCCCTCTTTATCTCACTCGCACTGCAGCCTGCGAAGCCCAGGAACAACGCGGGCTTCTGCTCGTACTTGCTGACAAATGAAGAGATCGGAACTACTTCCAATCCCAATTGTTCTGCGCGTCGTGTCAACACCATTTCGGTGACGCCTGTTTTGATCCAGGCTACGGTACACATTCCAGCTTGAGCGTTCTCCACATCAAGCAAGCCAGAGAGATGCCGATTCGCTTCTTCTGCAAGCAGCTGCGAACGGTCTGAGTAGACTTGCCTCATCTTTCTAACGTGGTGGCCGAAGTGCCCTTCGTTGATGAATTCCGTCAGCACGGCTTGATCTAGCGTCGGAGCATGGCGATCGATGAAGCTTCGTGCGATTCGAAATGCTTTGACTAACCGTTCCGGAACAACGATGAACCCAATGCGAAGAGCGTTGAAGAGCATCTTCGTAAATGTTCCAACATAAATGACCGATTCGGATCTATCGAGGCTGTGCAATGATGCAATCGGCTTCCCGGAATAGCGATATTCCGCATCGTATTCGTCTTCGATAATCCATGCCCCCGCGCGCGCGGCCCAGGAGAGAAGGTCGACTCGTCTCTCTGCCGACATGACAGTTCCAAGAGGAAACTGATTGGATGGTGTTACATACGCCAAGCGACCGGCGGGAGATAACTTTACTGCTCTTGCGACATCTATCCCGTTCCCATCAACGGGAATAGGAATCACATTCGCGCCAGCGCCCTGAAAGGCAAGAGAAGCTCCAGGGTACCCAGGATCTTCCATCCACACCTCGTCGCCGGGATCGAGAAGCACTCGTCCTAAGAGGTCCAACGCCTGTTGCGCGCCCGACGTCACGATAACCTGTTCAGCGGAACAACGCACTCCGCGGGAGTGGCCAACGTACTCCGCGATGGCTCTTCGCAGCGGCGGATAGCCACCTGCATCGCCTTGCCCATACAAAGAACGCGGCGCTTTGCGATAAACGCGCGCCGCAATCCGAGCCCACAGTTCGACTGGAAACAGGTCGATAGCCGGCTCGTAGCCCCGAAACGCTTTACCGATGGAATGCGAAGCTGGTTGAAAAAACGTGCTCTTAAGAAGACTCTGCGTACGCTTTGCTATCGTCGCTCTGGAGAGCGCCTGACGGGAAGATCTTTGTTTGGTCGGAGAGGTCATCTCCCACTCTGGCGCCGGTACGACAAATGTTCCAGCACTCACTTCGGATGAAACGAATCCCTCTGCCTGAAGTTGCTGGAATGCTGCCACGGCTGTAGCACGGGCAATGCCGTATTGTGCTGCCAGGTTCCTTGTGGACGGCAACCGTGCTCCAGATTTCAATCGGCCATCAATAATTGCGGAGCGCAGCTCAGTGTAGAGCCAGCGCCACATCTCCTGGCCATCCTTCCTTGGTTTCAGGACCAGGTCTTGAAATGTCTCTATTTTTGGCACGGTTTTAAGCACCCATCATGGACTGGTCATCTGAGCGATTATGGACCGTTCGCCCACTCCATTTCAAGATAGCCTTACTGGAGGGAAGGGGATACGTCGTGAAGATAAGATTGGATCCGGCGAAGGTCTCACCCGCTGCCCACCATGCCATGCTGGGATTAGAGAGTTTCGTCAGGAAGTCATCGAAGCTTGAAGAATCTCTCCTGCAACTGATCCGAATGAGAGCTTCTCAGATCAACGGCTGTGCATTCTGCATTGATAGGCACTCCAGGGAAGCGCGAGCGAATGGTGAGACGGAACAGCGTCTCTACGCTTTGTCGGGATGGAGAGAAACAACCTTCTTTACAAACCGCGAGCGCGCGGCTCTGGCATGGACTGAAGCGCTGACGCTTATCACGGAAGGACACGCGTCCGACGATGTCTATAACGAAGCTCGGAGCGAATTCAAGGAAGAGGAACTCGTTAACATCTCCCTCGCAATCATCGCGATCAATGGTTGGAATCGACTTGCGATCGGTTTCCGCAAGAGCCCGGGTGAGTATCGGCCCCACGAGAATGCTTAATGCGGTTATCGTAAAAAGTTATTCCGAAAGGATAGAAGCGATGCATAACACGAAGAAGCTCGTCCTTCTCTCTATATTTATCTTTACCTTCGGAGCTGTCATGACAATGCAGGCCCAGCAAGTGAATACGCTCTTTACGAGGCAACTGCCGGAATCTCCAGGGAAAGAGATTGAAGTCATTACTGTCAATTACGCACCAGGAGCCGCCGATGCAATCCACCGGCATAATGCGCATGCGGTTGTCTATGTTCTCCAAGGTGAAATTGAGATGCAGGTTCGCGGAGGCATGCTTCAGCAGCTTGGTCCCGGGCAGATATTTTACGAATCACCGGAAGACGTTCATACCGTAAGCCGTAACGCAAGTAAGGCGAAGTCAGCGAAGTTCCTCGTGTTTTTTATCAAAAATGAAAAAGCACCGATTCTCACTTCCGTTCACTAGCTTGAGATGACAGTTCCCAGACGGAGCCATTTGCCTGAAACAATATGCATTCCTTACGTGGAGGCACGCATGAATTCAAAGAACGCGCAATTCACCGGGAACGTGTCAGAGATTGTCCGTCTGTTCGCACGGCTTTCGCTAGGACTTTCCTTTCTAGCCGCTGTGGCTGATCGTTTTGGCTTATGGGGGCCGCATGGAGCAAAGAACGTATCCTGGGGAGATTTCGCTCATTTCGTCGAATACACAGGGGCGGTGATGTCTCTCTTCCCCGGATCATGGGCAGTACCGCTTGCATGGGCAGCTACGGTCGCAGAGACACTTTTGGGGATATTGCTCATCGCAGGCTTCAAAACACGAATGGCCTCCGTCTTCTCTGGTCTTCTCCTTTTATTGTTTGCTATGGGCATGGCCACAGGCCTTGGGATCAAGACGCCATTTGACTATTCAGTCTTTTCGGCGGCTGCTGCAGCATTCTTGCTGGTGTTCTGCGGCCCCGATAGATTCACGTTGGACAAGCTTTTGAATCGATCATGAAAACTGGGCGGAATTTCTGACCACGAATACAATGACTTCGATAATGGGAGCGCTCCGTGTAGTAGACATGAGCGAATTCGTTCAGTGGCGGTAGAACCGTTTACCGCTGCTCGATTGAGACATAAACAGCTTGGTTTGATTGGAAGTGCGATATGCCAGCACCTAAACCCGTACGGATATTGTTGGTCGATGATCACCCTATCTTTCGCGAAGGGTTGAGTATGGTCATCCAATCTCAGCCTGACCTGCTTCTTGTTGGCCAGGCGGAGAACGCGGAGGATGCTCTGTGCCAGTTTCGTCGCACCCGTCCCGATGTGACGATTATGGATCAGAGGCTTCCAGGGGCGAGCGGCACCGATGCGTTGATCGCCATTCGGAAAGAAAACCCTCGCGCGATCGTAATGATAGTGACTACTTCTAAACAAGATATGGACGTGCGGCGCGCGCTCAATGCTGGGGCTGCCGCCTATGTTTTGAAGAACACCCCGAAAGCGGAGATGCTCCGCGTGATCCGTTGGGTCTCTGAGGGGCGTAGACACATCCCTTCCGAAGTCGCGAGCACAATCGCAGAACATCTGGGACAGGAGGACCTTTCTCCGCGGGAGATCTCAGTCTTGAGGTTGATCCGAGATGGTCACCGAAACAAACAGGTCGCCCACCACTTAGGAATCTCCGAAACAACAGTCAATTTCCATATAAGGAACATTGTCGAAAAGCTCCAGGCAAATGATCGAACCCACGCTGTGACCATCGGCTTTCGACGTGGTCTCTTGGAGCTCGAATAGGGAGGAGAACAACTCTCCTATAGAAAACTTCAGTCCTCAGGCTGTTCCGAAGGTCAGCCCATTTCTCCGATTTGATGATTAGCCTACAAACACTCGACGCTGTCGATCTAAGACGCGCGTTTCTGACGAACGCAGGCTAATCAATGACGGATCACCGAATATCGAGACTGTCGTCAATTTCGGCAGAGCCAGAGGACGCTCAGCTTACAGGGCAAACACGTAATCTCGAACGCCGCCTTCTGGCGCTGAATGTGACGCGATTAGAACACGAGATCGTGACGCCCACTAGCTGGTTGGCTCGGACCTTCAAGGCCGTCCAGGAGAACTCAACAACATCTGAACAACGTCCAAACAGATCTTTCGACTTATTCCCTGACACATGACACGAAAGAAGCACGTTGAAGAAAAGAGAACTATCGGATGACGAAAGACGAAATGGAAACCTTAATCAAAACCAAGACTCGCAACAAGGTGAGAATTCGCCATCTTGAACAACGAGAGGGCGACTCTGTCGCTTTTCTAAGCTACTCCATTGACGACCCAAATAAGATGACGATCTGGCACACGGAAGTTCCACTATCGTTGCAACATATGGGCATCGGAGGAAAGCTCGTAGAAGAGGCTGTTCAAATGGCCGCGCGTGACTCGTCGTATCTCCGCATTGTGTGCCCGTTTGCGAAAGAACATCTGGCAAGTCATCCCGAACTTAGGGACCGTTACGCAGTTCAACTGCAGTAGGTAACTCTTGTTCGCTGCCTCCATCCCCAATCTTTAACCAGCTGTGTAACAGCCCATCTTGCATGCAGGAGTGATGTATGCCAAAAGCAGTAAGGTTTCACAAGCTCGGCGGTCCCGAAGTCTTACAGATTGAGGACGTGGCGGCAAGGCATCCAGAGATGGGTGAGGTCGCCATCGATGTCGCAGCAGTCGGCCTGAACCGGGCTGAAAGCATGTACTACCGGGGGAACTACTCCCAGAAACCTGAGTTTCCGTCCGGTCTTGGATATGAGGTCGTCGGAACTGTTACTGCGGTCGGGGAAGGAGTAGATGCTTCACTCATAGGCAAACGGATCGGAACGATCCCTATCTTTTCCATGAACCGGTATCCGGTGCTCAGCGAAAAAGCCGTTGTGCCAGCCGAAGCTGTCGCGGAATTTCCCCCATCCTTGTCATCCATAGAAGGAGCGTCCGTCTGGATGCAGTACCCGACTGCATACGGCGCTCTTGTTGAATTTGCCAAAGTAGGTCCAGGCGATATGGTGCTCCTCACGGCCGCAACCTCTTCGGTCGGGCTTGCGGCTATACAGATCGTAAAGGCTCAGGGAGCAATCTCCATCGCGACCACAAGAACTTCAGCAAAGAAACAGGTATTACTGGATCTTGGGGCTGACCACGTGATCGCTAACCAGGAAGAGGATCTTCCGGCTCGCGTTCACGAGATTACAGGTGGCAAACTCGCGCGAGTAGCCTTCGATGCTATCGGGGGATCATATATCGACACGCTGGCGCAAGCTGTGGCTCCTGAAGGGACAATCTATCTGTACGGTCTGCTCTCTGAGGAAGCCAACAGCTATCCTGTCAGCGCTTTCTTCAAGTGTATTTCGCTTACCGGCTACATGATGCACCAGATGAATAGGCCTGAACGATTCGATCGCATGAAGCGGTACGTATATGAGCGCCTCGCGAATGGTTCTTTCAAACCCCGTGTAGACCGTACCTTCCCGTTCGAACAGGTTGCTGACGCATATCGATATCTTGAGAGCAATCAGCAGGTAGGCAAGGTAGTCATTGCGATCTAGGGACCAAGCGGCGGAGTTTCGAGGTACCGCCAGCTCCCGTCGCTTAAATAGCTTTGAAGATCTCGCTCCTGAACGATTTCAAGGGCGTTTTAGAGCTTTGGGGCAATCACGCAACTGATTGTTCTGTACGACAACGAACCGCAAAACGATTAACAGAAGGAAGGGAATTATGAGCTTTACACAAACTGTCGAGACCTCGAAGACCGAGGCTATACCAGCGCCATTTCCAAACACTAAAGGGAATGTCACCCTCAAGGTCCTGAATAGTGAACAGTCCTTGGGGCCGGCGGTGGCTCTACTGATCATGGAGCCAGGAAGCGAGATTCCAAGACACGTACACGGGCGAACAACCGAAATGTCATACGTCCTCGACGGAGACTTCATAAACGAAGGCATCTCGTATCCGAAGGGAACGGAATTCAATATCAAGCCAAATACTGTTCACGGCCCCCATACGACGAAGACGGGATGCACGGTCATGGTCACGTTCAGCTATCCATCTGTTCTCGATGATTTTGAATTGGCCTAACAGACTGTCGTAGGAGTGGTCCTTTTCACGAGGTTGTGATCAAAATCGGGAGCCGTCTGGCCGACAGAATCGCCAGGCGGCGGCCGCTCAATCGACCGCCCTAATGTGCCAACTTCCACCAAAAGCTTCTTAATAAGGCCCCTTGATTTTTTTTTGGATCAGGGGCTTGCTACTGTTTCGCAGGATTCAAGGGAATCTGAGCCCGGCGGAGACAATCCTGGGGGCTCCCAGTGTTAAGAGTGGAGTGCGTCCCGCTTCTACTCTCTCATTACCCACGTTCTGAACTGAACCCCACAAGCTTAGTTTCGAAAAGAGTCGATGCTCCGCATAAAGATCGACCTGTGCGAATCCAGCTAAGCGATAGCGATTGGAGGAGTCATCAAACTGCCGCCCACTAGACCTAAGGTAGATCGAAAAAATTCCCCATCTGTTTCGCTCCATGCGAACCTCCAGAGTTCCAGAGTTTCTTGGCACCTGTGGGGTCCATTTCCCAACTAAGCTCGGATCGGGTTGAAACTTCGTGACTGTGGAATCCGCATATTGATAACCAGCTTTCACAACAAGGAATTCCAACGGATGCATCTCCGCCTCTGCCGTAAAGCCCTTGCTGGTCAGTTGTCCAAGATTCTGGCGCATGAGCGTCGAACTCGTAGGGGTCGAACTGATCGTCACAGCAGCAACCGGTCGATTCACCTGTGTCCAGAAATAACTCGTCCGCACCGATCCGATTCTGTGCAGATGGATCAGACCACCTGCTTCCCATCCTGTCGCTCTTTCTGATCGCAAAGCGGGATTCGCTATGGTCAGTTGCTGGCCCACCTGGCTTGTGCGGTAGAGCTCATTCAGAGAAGGACCGCGAAACGCGCGGAAGACTGAGCCGGTCAATGAAATGCCAAGTTCGAGATCCTTCACCAAGCCCAATCTGGGATTGAAGACGGTCTCCGCAGTCTCGGGAAAGGGAACCCCCGAGGCTCCTCCGGTCTGCTTCGCGTCGAAGCTCGCAAAATGATCGATCCTTGATGAAAGCGCCACGGACCAGCCCCTGGGATGCCACAATGCTTCTCCGTAAAAACCACTATCGCGTTGGCGGGCACTTGTACTCACTGTCGGCTGATTTATCCCGTTCGATACGGGTGTCTCGGCATCCGTTCCCCGCGTATCGAGCACATCCGCTCCCAGTACAGTGGTCACGGGACCAAATGCACGTGCCCATTGCCCGGCTCCTCCTAGCTGCATCGAAGGAACCTTTTGCAAGCGCACAAGCCGCTCGGTCATGCGATCTGCCGCGACTGAAGAGAAACCCTGGCGATATCCCTGATCCATTCCATACAACCGCAAAAGAAAACGGCCGGCATTGGAAGCATTCCAGTCGCCGCCTGCGGCGTATCTCCAGATGCGGGCCGCGTTCGTCGCAGACGGTGTGCCATTGTTGCGAGCTTCGTTGAGGAGATTGCCACGCAAAAACACAGCGCCGCCGGAACTGAGGTCGTGCCTCAACTCCAGTCGTCCACTTTGAGAGTGGACATTGGCAGGAATATCCACTGGACCGCGAGCCTCAGGAGCCGTCAGGATATAGCCTCCCGTACGAAACAAAGTCGTTGCTCCCAGAATCCCCCAGCCCCGAGCTGTGCCAGCCAGAAGTCCACTGGCAATGGACGTGTCTTCTTGCGCTCCGGTTAGATGTAACGCGTACTGCAAGCCTTCTCTCGGTACAACAGGCATGACGTCGATGACGCCGCCAATGGCGCTTGAACCATAAAGATCCGACGCACCTCCACGCATCACCTCGACTCTTTGAACTGCCAGCTCGGGAATTTCGTTCCAGTGAATCCAGCCACCGAAAGAGTCATTGAGCGGAACCTGGTCACTCAGCACCAGGGTGCGGCTTGCCGCTGTCGATCCCAATCCCCTCAGCGATGTACCCTGGCTCGTGGGATTGGCCACCCAGGAGCTGGTCCTGCGAAATAGCTGGAATCCCGCTATTTGACGCAACCGGTCATCGAGCGAAAAGCCGGGAATCTCCTTGAGCTCTTGACCGCCAAGTATTCGAACGCTGCTTGCGCTTGCATTCAGTGCTAACGGCTGACGGGTTGCCGTTACTTCAACGCTCGTAGTTACAGGAGCGATCTTTAAAGTGACATCAAGTTGACCGTCGTTTCCCGCAGGTTGAGCTACCGTGGAAAAGCCTTCATGGGATACTTCGATCAGGGTCTGCGGCCCCGCTCCGGTTACGATCGCGCATCCGCTTGCATCGCCATGAAACTGTTCATGGCCGACACTCACCACTAAGCCAGGGATTGCGTCGCCCTTCTCGTTGTAAGCGCATACCTTTACAGACCGAGTGACTGCTAAAGCCGGAATGCCAAGCAGACAGGCCGCCACAAAGTGGCAGACAAGTCGATTCGAAAACATGATCTTCCAATGATATCGCGCCGACACTTGTAGCCAGACATGCGGTGCTACCGCCTGAAAAATACTCAGCAGTTCTCTAACAAGAAATCCGCAAAAAGAGGCAACACCTCCCCGGTTGAGGAGGTTGTCGCGTTCACCACTTTCCGAGAGATACCTTGAGGCCGCCGAATACAGTTATCGGTGCACCGGGAGCAAAGAACGTGCTGCTACGCACCGGATATTCAGTATCTCCGTCGAACTGGATAGAACGGAACGGCCGTGGGGTGAAGTTGCCGTTGTCGTCATAAGGAGTAGTAGCGAGTTGGCCCGCAGTGTAATAGTGGCGATTCAGGAGATTATTGATCTGAGCGAACAGCTCGAGATGATTCGTAAGTCTGTATCTTGTCCCCACGTTTACAACACCATACCCCGGGCTCTTTCCCGGTCCGAGATAATAGACACCATCGGGCTGATGTTGGTTATTCTCGTTGCCACGAACATACGATGAGCTGATGAGATTGAAATCGGTATCGATTGAAAGCTTCCGCAGCGGATGGTAGTCGCCAAACAGCTTGAGCATGTGTTGCGGAACCTGTGGGATCCGGTTGCCGGGCGAGATCGCAATGTTGCCTCCATCCACCACTCCCATTCCTCCGCCTTCGGCATTGCTGTTGCTGCTGTTGCTTCCACTGCCGACAGTCTGTGAACTTTGATAGGTAGCGTCCAGGAACGTGTATTCCGCACCTCCATCGAAGTGCCGCAGATTGGCCGAGAAGCTCGCCTCTACACCCTGACGCCGCGTCTTTCCGAAGTTCTGGAAGTAGCCATAGCCGGTCTGCTGCGAAGCAACGAAGAGCAGGTCGTCGTAGTTGTCGCTATGAAAGAAGCCCGCACTCCACCGTAAGGTTGCATTCGGGCTTCCGCGAAGGCCTGCTTCAAATGTCTTGCTGACAACCTGTTTCAGCGGAGGATCGCTGACCAGCGCATTCGGCAGGCTGCAGGGGAAATCCGGGTCGGCACACCCAAGCTCTGTCGATGTTGGAGCGCGACTGCTTTCTCCATAGTTGAAATAAGCGCTCAGTGCCGCCGAGGCCTTATAGACAACGCCAGCCGAAGGATTGAAGCGATCAAACGTATTGATCGCGGTGAGAGTACCGCGGTAAGGCACCGGCGGCAGCCGATCCTCATTGTTAATCGTGGTGTGGTTATAACGGCCCGATGCTGTCAAAACCCATTTCCCCACCGTAAACGTATCGGTCAGGAAAAAGCTCGGAGTGTTCGTGCTTCCGTGAAGGTTGACTCGGTTATCCTGCGGCGCATCGTCTGCTTCCGTAGAGCCATCGAGAAAAACCGGGATTCGAGTCACTGAGATTCCATCGTCGTTCAGATAACCATATTGCGCATTCTGGACGAAGGTGAGAGTCCCTCGATCCCAACCGCCCCCGACGGCAAATCGATTGTGTGCTGTCCGCCAGGAAAGTACGCCTGATAAGCCATAAGCATTCTGCTTATTGACGGTATCCGTGTCTACGCCTGTACACTTCTCACCCGGCTCGTCCAACTCCAGGCCTTGCGCGATGCAGCGAAGATACGGAAACGGAGTATTGGCTGGAGTAATGTTTGGAGGAAAGGTGATACCCGCGGCAGTCAGGGCCGCCTTATCGGCATTGCTCAGGGTGTAGAGCGATTCCCCGAAAGAGTCGTCATTCATATCACCGTTCGTGGTATTGGTCCGAATATGGCGGTAGTAGGCGTTGGCATTAATACTCAGGCTTCTCGAAAGAGCATGCGTCGCATTGAAGGTGAGAAAAGGGGAGTGCTGCCAGGTCCGGTCAGGGATGCTGAACACGCTGTTATAGCCGTGATTGAGCCCGGTGGTGCGATGGATTGCCCGGAAATCCTGTGTGCCGTTTCCGGTCAGATCATTGATGGCGTAGCCGCCCGAGAGCGAAATCGCGGTCAGATCTTTGTTGTATCCGAGCTTCGCGAAAGACTGACGCACGCTGGAGGGTGAAGAAACCCTCCAGCCATCCTCATGGAACAACGTACCGGCCGCAAACCAATTTAGATCGCTCTTGTTGCTTCCGCCATACTCGGCATCGAGCGCCATGCGGCCAAAGCTTCCCCCGTATCCGCTGACAGCCAGCCCCGGATTCGTGAGGCCGCTTTTTGTCTGTACAGCGATAGCTCCACCCAGCGTATTTAGGCCATAAACCGGATTCGAGCCGGGGATAAGCTCGGTCGTATTGATGGCAACTTTCGGGATCAGATCCCAAGCCACCACGTCGCCGAAGGGCTGGTTTTGACGTACTCCATCCAGGTACACGGACAGGCCTTCCGCCGAACCAACGAGGGGAGATGCCGTATAGCCGCGATAATTCACGTCAGGCTGGAACGGATTATTCTGATTTTCGTTGACGTAAACACCGTTGAGCCGCCGCTTCAGGACATCCGTCAGGTCGATGGCATTCGTATCTTCGATTGTTTGCGCGGTTAGGGATTGTACGGGAACAGGAACGTCAGACTGTGGTAGATCGAGAGAGCCAATTGGCGTTGAAGCAATGACATCCACGGTGGTCGAGATGCTTCCAACCTGAAGTCGAACATCCTGGACCACCGAAGATGCCGGCTGAACCTGCAGCCGAAGGATCTTCATCGCGAAGCCCGGATGCGAAAGTTGAAGCTCATATTGTCCAGGCGCCAATCCGGATACAACCAGTGAGCCGTCGGTTTCTGTTTCTACGGATTGGATATGGGTAGAGAGTAGGTCTGTCAGCGTCCCTCTGGCCTGAAGTGGCCTCCCCTCCGGATCGTGGACCTGGATTCTCACTTCCCCGGTACCTGTAGGCGCGGAGGTGTGGGAGTTCTGAGCAACTGCATTCGAAGCTAAGGGAAAGAACAGAGCCACAAAAAAAATGGCGAGACGCATGTTAAACGGCATCCAGGATGATCCTTCGAAAAATTTTCGATTCGTTGACGTTCACTGTGTTAATTCCAGGAATCGCGAATCTGTTCACGCTTTTTGAAAAAAGAGCTGTCTGACCTCTGAGCAAGGTGGACGGAGCAGGTGACATCAGCAATTGCCCGATGGAACGGTAATTACTATTCGCATATAAGCTCATATTCCGCTAGAGTCTTCTGGATGCTTATGCGGCTGCTTCTTCTATTCTTCGTCTCTGTTTGGCCGCTGGCTGCTCAAATCAACGTTATTAATGACGGCTTCCCGGGAGCGAATACCGCCGAGCTGGATTCCCGGCTGGACGAAGCCCTTACTCGGTTCCGGCCCAACTACGTTGTAATATTCGCGGGCGCGAACGATGCGCTGAACGAAAAGAAGTTTCTGCCAGCCCAGAAGTCGGGCGATCATCTGGATGCGATGACCCGGCGTATCCAGGCCCGCGGAGCTCAAGTGATCCTTGTTACCGTTCACGATCCGGACCTCATTCGGCTTATGGCACGCCATAAGCCCGAAATCTATGGGAATCAACCACCGTTGCAGCGAGTTGAGGCGGTCAATGCTCAGGTCCTTCGGGTTGCGAAGACGGAGCATACGAAACTCGTCCAGTTCGCAACTATATTAAGTAAGGCAGGAGGGGCGAACTCCAGGCTAAGCACAGATGGCGTCCACCTGACCGCGGCTGGATACAGTCTCTTAGCGGCGGCGGTACGCGCACAGCTTCCGAATCGTCTTCCCGCGGATACCACCGTGCTGTGCTTTGGAGACAGCCTGACCTATGGGATTGGCGTACGTCCGCCGAATGGTGCTGTCGAAACCAGCGCGACCTATCCCGCTCAACTCCGCGCGCTTCTTCCATGAAGACAGCCGTATTTCCTGCCGCGTAAAATGCCATGCATGTCTACGACGCTTGTCCCTCCGGCCAACGAAACTCCCGAAGCCACGGAGGCCATTCAAGCGCATGTTCACAAGATCCTTCAGAGCACTCACTTTGCCCGCGCTGAGACACAACGCAAGCTCCTGCACTACCTCTGGGAGCATCGCCATGAAAGTGTCAGCGAATATGCGCTGGCGACAGAGGCTCTGGGCCGCAGCGAAAACTTTGACCCGGCGACAGATGCCTCTGTCCGGGTCCATATATCGCGCCTGCGGAGAAAGCTGAAGGATTACTACCAGCTGGAGCCCGGCGAATCCGAGTTGCTTGTGATTCCTACAGGTACGCACCAGTTGATGGTGCTGGACCAGTCTCTTCAGGCGATGCCTTCCCCCGAGGAAGTCGAGTCCCTCGCGCCTGTACCCTCGCGCTCTTACACGGTGCCGATCCTGATGGGAATGATTGCGGTGCTCCTGGTCGCTGTCAGCTGGCTAGGCTGGAAGTACAGCACCATGCGCCCCGCCCCCGAGGTCAAGCGGCCAAATGCTTTTTGGGCATCCTTCCTGGCCGGCACGGCTCCTATCAAGATTATTCTCCCGACCCCGATCTTCTTTGGCTTCAAAGACCATCCCACGTTGCGTCTACGCTCAACACAGGTGAACGACTTCAATGACGTCCCAAAAGATCCCGAGTTTGCAAAGCTGGTCGGGAATCTCGGGAGCAGAACCTTCGAGCAGTCCTACACGGTCACGTGGGACACCCTGGCGGCCATCGATATGGCTCGCTATCTTGACAGCATCGGGGCGAAGGATCGGGTTTCGTTCAATGTGACGAGGGATCTCTCGCCCCTGTTCCTGGAGAACTCAAACGTCATTGCGGTCGGAACTCACCAGACGCTCCAGCCTCTGTCCGGATACCTGCAGGCGATGAACTTTTCACTCGCTCCGGCTGAGTCGAGAGTCACCAACGCGAAACCCCGCCCGGGAGAACAGGCTACATACGAGATCATCAAGAAGAATAAGGATCGCGAGGTAAGGCCGTCCATTCTGGCCGTACTGCCCGGAAGAGCGTCGGGGCTAAAGGTGATGCTGCTGCAATCAAGAGACACCGGCGCCCTCGTCTCTCTGATCTCCTCGTCGGCCGGATCGAATTCGATCGAAGAGATGTGGAAAAAGGAAGGCTCCCCTCAATATTTTGAGATGGTGACCTATACCGAAGTGCAGGGAAACACGATTCCCCTGCGCACATGGCCGGTGGCTATTCACAAATTTACGGCTCAAATCCCGGCAAATTCGATGTAACAGCACGTAACATACCGCTCGAAACGTGCCATCGACGGTTCGGAATGGCAGTATGTTCTGCTATGTTCACAAAACATCGTTCTCTGCTTCATCTGGCGGTCGTCACATTTTTTGCCTCGACTGCAACCCTTTCAGTTCATGCCGCTCCCACTTCCGCTGATTTTGTGGTCTATGGAGGCACGGCTTCAGGGGTCGTCACTGCCTATGCCGCAGCCAGAGAGGGCCTGCACGTCATCCTTCTTGAACCGGGAACACATCTGGGAGGTATGGTTACCGGCGGACTCTCTGCTACAGACGTTGCATACTTCCAGATCATCGGCGGCTATGCCCGCGACTTTTATCGCGAGGCCGCGGCACAATATGGGGTCCATACACTCAACAAACACGGAGACTGGCTCTCCGAGCCGAAGGTCGGCGAAGCCATATTTAACGACTGGCTCAAAAAGGCAGGCGTAGAGGTGCACTTTCATGAGCGCCTGAAGGAGCATGGGGGGGTATCCAGGTCCGGTCTCCATGTGCGCTCCATTACTACCGAAGACGGCAAAATATGGCAGGCGAAGATCTTTGCCGACTGCAGCTACGAAGGCGACCTGATGGCGCAGGCGGGGGTAAAGTACACCGTCGGCCGTGAAGGGACGGAGGTCTACAACGAAGACCTGGCAGGCGTGCGGGTCGATACGCCAAAGCACCAGTTCCTCTGGAAGATCTCACCGTATAACGACAAAGGCAAGCTCATGCCCGAGGTGGATCCAGGTCCGATGGGGGAGAACGGCTCCGGCGACAAAAAGGTGCAGTCCTACAACTTCCGCCTGATTCTCACGAATGACCCGGCGAACAAGCTTCCCTGGACGAAGCCGCGCGGCTATAACAGCGCTCAATTTGAGCTGCTCGCCAAATATCTGGGGCAATGGAAAGAGAAGATGCACCGGGAGCCCCGGCTAGGCGACGTCATGAATCCGGTAGCTATCCCCAACAAGGAAGCTGACTTCAATAACAACGGCGCCTTTTCCACCGACTTTATCGGTCACAGCTGGACCTATCCGGACGCCAGCTACGCCGAGCGCAGGAAGATCTGGGATGCGCACATGCTTTATACCCAGTCTTTTCTGTGGTTCCTGGCGTCTGACCCTCGCGTTCCTAAGCCGCTTCAGGATGAGGTCAATACCTGGGGAAGAGCAAAGGATGAGTTTCGCGATACGGACGGATGGCCCAACCAACTCTATATCCGCGAAGGTCGCCGCATGGTGGGTATGTATGTCATGAAGCAGTCTGACCTGCAGACCAATAGCACAAAGCCCGATTCAATCGCTATGGGGTCCTACAACAGCGACTCGCACAATATCCAGCGTGTCGCAATGCCTGATGGCAGCGTTCGCAATGAGGGCGACGTGCAGGTTGCGGTAAAGCCTTACGAGATCGCCTTTGGAACCATCCTGCCGAAGAAAGATCAGACGGACAATCTACTAGTCCCAGTCTGCCTCTCAGCTTCCCATGTCGCCTACTCCTCAGTGCGCATGGAGCCACAGTACATGATGATGGGGCAGGCAGCGGGAGTGACTGCAGCGCTGGCCATTCAGGAAAAGACTTCAGTCCAGGATGTGAGCATCAAGGCACTCCAGACGAAGCTGCGCAGCCAGAAGGCTATCTTGCATCTCGACCAGGAAACAACAGGCACTGGAGTCGATTAGCCGCGTAGGTAGCTGAAAACAATAAAACTGTTACGTAACGTAACAGCTTGGAACTTCCCATCTTCACCACTCAAATCGAATAGTTGCAAGCCGTAACGGGCATAGGACATTCGCTGTAGCCAAAAATGTCCATGCCTGTTGCAGCTCTCACTTTTAAAAGAGGCCACTCATGAAGCAGTTTCTTAAAGCAGTGCAGCTTTTCCTCCTGGGCCTGTCAGTCCTTATGCTGCCATCCGCGCTGAAGGCCCAGGTAGCCAACGGCGTTATCACCGGCCGCTTGGCGGATTCCACAGGAGCCGTTGTCAGCAATGCGCAGGTGACCCTGACGAAGGTGGATACCGGCCTGACCCTTACGACCAAAAGCAACAGCAACGGAATCTATACATTTTCTTCGCTTCAGACTGGCCCCTATAAAGTTCAGGTCACGCAAAGCGGATTCAAAAATGCAGAGACCTCACTTACTTTGGCGGTAGGTCAGACCGCCAGCATTGACCTGAATCTTGAGGTGGGCTCCAGCACAGAGACCATTAACGTCGAATCGACTGGCATGGCCGATCTTGATACCACCGATTCGACGGTAAGTTATACGGTTGGAACTCGCCAGGTAAGCGATCTTCCTTTGAATGGACGCAATCCCTACGGGCTGGCCTCGCTATCGCCAGGTATCAATCCCGGCGGCGGCTTCGGTCAGGGCGTCAGCCAGGTTCGCGGAGCGGTCGTTGCTGCAGGAACGAACAACTTTGAATCGAACGGCGGACAGGCAGGCTCAAACGAGATCTTCTTCGATGGTGTCCCGGTAACTGTCTGCTGCCAGGGGCAACCGGCGCTAACACCGTCCGTCGAGGTTGTCGACCAGTTCAAAGTCATCACCTCGACTCCGCCGGCTCAGTTTGGACGCTCCTCCGGCGGCATTTTGAATATCGTCTCGAAGACAGGCACAAACAGCCTGCACGGCACTGTGTATGAATATCTGAGGAACGAGAAACTGGATGCCGCCCCCTACTTTCTGAAGTACAACAACACACCGCCCATCCGGGGTCGCAAAGATTTTCGAGCACCACACAAGTTCAACCAGTACGGCTTTTTCGTGAATGGCCCCGTGTTTTTACCGAAGATCTACGACGGTCGCGATAAGACCTTCTTCACCTTCGGGTGGGAAGCCTCGCGCAACGTACTGTATGCTCCGGTGACCGCGACCGTTCCCACGGCCCTGCAGCGTCAGGGTGTTTTTACGGAAGCTCCAGGCCTTATCTACGACCCCTACAGCACAGTCGGCAATACACGCCAGGTGCTTCCGGCTGGCTGCAATTCTGCCGGTTGTTTCGCCGCAGGCAAGGTCGTAACCAACATCAATCCGGTCTCTCAGAAGCTCTTGCAGTTTCTTCCTTTGCCGAATCTGGGCGGTGTGACCAATAATTACGTCTATGCCAATCGCACCAGCGACCTGGTAGACCAGTTCAATTTTCGCGTAGATCACAATTTTTCTTCGAAGCAGCGCGTCTTTGCTCGTGGTACCCGCGACACGAATACGCACCACGAGAACGATCTGTTCAACCAGCCGACCGGCCCCAGCGCGATCAATCAGGCGCTCCGCGCCTACCTCTTCGCCCTGGGGGATACATGGACCATTACTCCGCAGCTCATCCTGCAGACCAACTATGGCTTCGCGTATCAGAGGAACTTTCAGATCCCGCAGAACTACACGGGTTATAACGCTTCCGACTACGGTTTTACGAACCTCGCCAGCCAGCAACAGTTGCCCGGTATTCCCTTTGTTGGCATCTCGGGATACGCCAATATGTCGTATGCAACCAACACCAATCGATGGGAGCACTACAGCCACTTTCTGGAGTCAACGGCTCTTTGGCAACTGGGCACACACAGTCTCACCTTCGGTTATGACGGCCGCCTGATCCTCGAGCATCAGCAGAGCGCGAGCAATGGTCCCGGTTCCATATCGTTCGATACGGCGCTGACGAATGGCCCCAACGTCACCAGCGCAGCCGCCTCCAGCCAGGCGCAGTTCGATGCGCTTGCCGCATTCCTGATGGGAACCTTCACAAACGCTACCCTTACCCGGCAGGTACAGCCTGCCTATGACTCCTGGTACAACGCCATCTATCTACAGGACGACTGGCGCGTCAATCCGCGACTGACCTTGAACGTCGGCCTGCGGTACGACATTGAGACCGGCTACGCCGAGCGACACAACCGTTGGGCAGATCTTGATCTCAATGTTGCCAATCCCCTCTCGTCGGCTGCACTCCCATTCACGGGCGGCGCGCGCTATCTTGGCGACAACTTCCCCAATCGCACCTGGAAGACGGCATACAACAAGTTCGGCCCGCGCATCGGTCTCGCATTTCAGGCCTCCGATCGCGTGGTCCTGCGTGGAGGATATGCCTTGATGTATCTTCCAACCTCGCAACGCTTCTACGGAACGTCTACCCTTGGCTACGCGCAACAGTCCCAGACCTTGTTTACGACGACCAGCATCCCGACCACAACAATCGATACTCCATTTCCCAATGGTGTCCTGCTTCCGGCAGGGCCCAGTGCAGGTGTAACCGCAGGCACAGGAACCTCCGTCGGCGGCGCGGTGTATGACAATCCGCTTCCTTACTTTCAACAGATCCATGCGGGGGTTGAAACACAGATCGCACAGGGTGTCGTGCTGCACCTCAACTATGTGGGCAGCCACGGTGTTCATCTGCCGATTAACTATCGTCCGAACGATCTGCGCGATCAGTACTGGGGCACTCCAGGCAGCCAGTCACAGATTGACTATCTGAATGCTTCCGTCGTGAATCCTTTTCATGGTCAGGCAGCGGCCGGTCCGTTGGCTCTGCCCACTACGGTGCAGCGTGTCCAGCTCCTCTCAATGTACCCGCAGTACACACCGAACACAGGCATGTCGAACGGCTCTCTGACGGTCAATCAGCTGGGAATCGGAGCATCGATCTTCAACGCGGCCCAGGCCTTCATCACCATTCAGCGATCGAAGAACCTGCAGGCAACGATCAGCTATACCTTTTCGAAGCTGATGGGCAATACTTCGCCACTTCTGACGGGCTTCCTGAACGCCAATGGCACCCCGGGCTTTCAGAATAGCTATCACATCCGCGATAAAGAATGGTCTGTTATGGCAACCGACATTCCGCAACGCTTTGTCGCAAACGCAAATTACAACCTGCCCATTGGTCGCGGACAACGATTCGGCGGAGCCGTGAAGCCTTGGATAAACCAGCTCATCGGCGGCTGGTCTTTGAATACGATTGTCGCGGTCCAGTCGGGTTATCCCCTGGGGATCACGCAAACAGCCGGTCAGGCCTATTCCGGCTCACGGCCCTTCTTCGTTTCTGGTGGTAAACCACTAACTTCAGGCGATGTTCATCAGCGTCTTGGCGGCGCAGGGCAACCAGCCGCTTACCTTGACGCGAACGCCTTCCGCAAAGCGACTGCTTTCGAACTGGGAGATGTTCCTCGCTCCTCCGGAAGACTGCGCAGTCCGGCAGGCTTTCAGGATGACCTGTCTCTGCTGAAACAGTTCCCCATTCATGAGAACATCCACCTGCAATTCCGGTTCGAAGCGTTCAACCTTCTTAACAAGGTTCAGTTTGGCGTTCCCAATACAACGCTGGGATCGGCAACCTTCGGCTCTATCACGACTCAAGCCAACTCGCCTCGCAATATTCAAGGCGCATTGAAACTGGTTTTCTAACCCCGATATCCCGCTGCGCGTGGCCGAATGGAAGATATTCGGCCACGCACAATATCACTGTCAGACAAATTGCATGTCATAAAGCCTGTTTTCCTCTACGCGGTTGATTAGGATGGAGGGGTATGCCTGAAGCAACTCCCCTTGATCCAACTACTCTCTCTCACGTCGCTGAAGTCCTGAACCTGCCGCTCCCGGCCGTTCGCGCTGTGATCTCCCTGCTCGATGAAGGCGCAACTGTTCCCTTCATTGCCCGCTATCGTAAAGAGGCCACCGGAAACCTCGACGAGGTGCAGGTTCGCGATATTTCAGAGAAGCTGGTCTACTTCCGCGATCTGCTCGATCGCCGCGCAACCGTTCTCTCCTCGATTGCGGAGCAGGGAAAGCTTACTGACGAACTAAAGCTTCGCATCCTGGCGACGCTGGACCGCAGCGAGCTTGAGGACCTTTATCTACCCTATAAGCCAAAGCGCCGCACAAAGGCGACGATCGCGCGCGAAAAGGGATTGGAGCCGCTGGCTGACTACATCTGGCAGCAGGAAACAGGTCCGGTCGGCCTGCTTCAGCTGGCTACATCGTTGATTGATCCGGAGAAGGAAGTCGCTACGATCGACGATGCGCTGGAAGGCGCCTGCCATATTGTGGCGGAGCGAATCAGCGAAGATGCCGAGGTTCGCAAGTCTGCAAGACAGCTGATGTTCGAGGAGGGACTTATCTCCAGCCGCAAGGCGATGGATGCAGTCGACGAGCAGGAAAAGTTCAAGATGTACTACGAATATCGTGAGCCAGTGAAGACGATTCCTTCTCACCGGATGCTTGCGATTCGCCGCGGCGAGGCTGAAAACGTACTCTACTGGCTGATCGAGCTGGAAGAGACCAGAGTCCTTGCACTGCTGCGTTCGCGGGTGGTGCGCGCACAGGGCGATTGGACGCCCTATCTTGATCGCGCCATTGAGGACTGTTGGAAGCGGCTGCTGAATACATCCATTCAGGGCGAGATACGGCTTGAGTTGAAGCGCCGCTCCGATACGGCTGCGATTGATGTCTTCCGCGAGAACCTGGAGCATCTGTTGCTCGCCGCACCGGCGGGTCCCATCGGTGTGCTTGGGATCGATCCCGGACTGCGTACGGGTTGCAAGATTGCCGTGGTCGACGAGACCGGAAAATTTCTCGCAGACGACGTGATCTATCCGCATACAGGGAGGACAAGAGAGGCGACGGAGAAGCTCGCCGCAATGGTAGCGAGACATAACGTGTGCGCTATTGCAATTGGCAACGGCACTGCCTCTCGCGAGACGGATGCGTTTGTTCGTGACTTTCTGCAGGAAAAAGGGCTGGCAAACATCTTTCGCGTCACTGTCTCCGAAGCGGGCGCCAGCGTGTACTCAGCGTCCGAAGTAGCCCGGCAGGAGTTTCCTCAGCTCGATCTGACGGTGCGCGGTGCAATCTCCATCGCACGCCGTTTGCAGGATCCGCTTTCAGAGCTGGTGAAGGTCGATCCCAAATCCATCGGGGTGGGGCAGTATCAGCACGATGTGGATCAGCGGCAGCTGCAACAGTCGCTCGAAGCGACAATCGAGAGCTGCGTCAACCGCGTGGGCGTCGATCTCAACACTGCCTCGTGGACGCTTCTGCGCTACGTCGCGGGAGTCAGCGAGCGGGTCGCACTGAGTATCGTCAGCTTCCGGGATCAGAACGGACGTTTTCACTCCAGGGAACAACTGAAGCAGGTCTCCGGCGTGGGACCCAAAACCTTCGAGCAGGCAGCAGGCTTCCTCCGGGTTCGCGACGGCGATCAGCCGCTCGACAACACCGCCGTTCATCCGGAGTCCTACGGGCTGGTCGAGGAGATCGCAAAGTCGTTCTCCACACCTATCGCAGAACTGATACGCAATCCTCATCTGTTGGGGAGTGTGAATAAAGACTCGTTCGCGGCGGGAATGTTCACCCTGAATGACATTCTGGAAGAGCTGAAAAAGCCCGGCCGCGATCCCCGGGATAAGTTTGTTGCACCGTCTTTCAATGAGTCAGTGCGCGAGATTTCCGATGTCGAGACTGGAATGGTGCTCGAAGGTGTCGTCACCAACGTGACGAAGTTTGGAGCTTTTATCGACATCGGTGTCCATCAGGATGGTCTTGTTCACATCTCAGAGATCTCGAATCGGTTTATCCGTGAGCCTGCCGAGGTCTTGAAGGCAGGGCAGATCGTAAAGGTAAAAGTGCTCTCGGCAGACGCTAAAACGAAACGCATCTCCCTCTCGATCAAGGCGTTGGAGACGCCAGCCGCTCCCAGGCCGAAGAGCCGCCCTGCAGCGAATCCACCGGCACTTTCCATGCAGGACAAGTTGGCGAGCCTGTCCTCAAAGTGGCGTACCCAGTAGAACTCACATACGTCAGCGCATTTTGAAAAAGCACTGCGCTGACGTATGGGGCCACGACCGAAATGTCCCGGCCTCCCTGACCGCTTAACGACTCTTAGCTTGATACTGATTCGGCGCGCCAGGAGTCGGAAGGTCGTCGAAGATCTGCGTACCGTTGGCATGCGCCCGGGTCAGCGGCGAGGCCAGGGTTATACCGCTCCCAGAGATCGGTGTGCCACTCGTGTGCTCATGAGCCAGCGGTTTGGAGACCGTGATCGTCATGTCACCGTGCGTTCTCACCGCAGAGATAATGGCCGTCTCGGAGTTTTGGCCATCGTCGATGGTGATGGTTTGACCCCTGGTAAAGCCGATGACACTTGCGACAGGAAGAATCGTTGCTTTCGGCTCAGTCGAGGCGTTTATCGTGGTGGCGCCTGATGTGCCTACCTCAGCAATCACGGCAGTTTCAACATTCGTACCGGAATCAAGATGGATCGTCTGGCCTGGGCGGAAGCCTTCGGTGCTGGCGACCTTGATGTTGGTTGCGCCGGCAGCTGAATTGGCCGACAAAGTTGCAGCGGCCTGTGTCAGGAAGTCGCTGCAGTTGCTGTCAGTGTCGCTGCCGTCGGGGAATCTTCCTGCACTTGTATTGACGGCAACCGGAGCCATCACCGTTGACCATGGACTAAAAACGGAGCCGGGCGCGGGAGAATAACATCCGCTCAATCTTGTCCCGGAGATGGATTGATCGCCCTCCGCTGCCCATGGATCGACAAGGCCGCCGTAGTTAAGGCTGTCGGCGACCGCTCCCGAGGCATCCCGCAGCACGATGCTGCCCTCCTCCACCGTGAGAATACGATCGAATTGCGGGGTTCTGGTGGTGAACTCCGGTCCGCCGAACCACTGGTTAGGCTCCGCTGTGCCCTGATATCCCGCAGTCTTAACTGCGGTGTCGCGTACAGCCGCATGAATCTCGTGGTCGTTCGCCAATGGCCTGTCGAGTGTTACACCTGTGCCAAGTGCTTGAACGGGTTCGTTGCTGGAATGAGCGAATGCCGTTGCCGGCTGAAAGGTGATCCCTGTTCCGCGATCGCTGAATGGCAGATTGGCTGCGTGACTGAACTGCAGTGGCGCCGCCAGATCCAGCCCCGTGCCGGGAGCGACGACCCACTCACTGGTCACATGAGATTGTTTGAGCGCGGGAGTAAATTCGATCTCATGGCCTTCGGGGCCGTGGTTATCCACCCGCGTAACAGTAACGGCTTCCTGGCTTGCGGGCGTCCCCACCGTAATCTTGTTACCGGCAGCAAAACCTTCAGCGCGGCGCACGCTGATTCGGGTCGCTCCAGCCTTTGCAGGAGCCGAAAGATTCGTCTGACGTGCTGCTGTGCCGACATGCGTCACGGTAACGGTTTCAATTCCGTGGCCTACACTGTCGACGTCCAGCCTGATCTTGTCGCCGACCGAGATATTGGAGAGGGAAGTCACCTGAATGTTCCTTGCCCCGGCAGGAGCCTCCATCGCCAGGTATGCCTGCGTGCCCGGCTTGCCGACTGCGGTCACCGTGGCTATCTCGTAACGCTCCACGGTGTTTGCGACGACCGGATAGGGAGTGCCGTATCCCAGCGCGATCTTCTGGCCGACGACGAAGCCGGATGTGCTCTCAACAGGCACATTGGTTGAACCGGCAGGGACTGTAATCACCGGTCCGTCGGGCAAGGGCTGCCATAGTGTTGTGTGGTCGCTGGCGGCCGTCCCCAGACTTGCGATCTTGTGTGTCTCCGCCCCAGCGCCGCTGCCGATGGCGATCGTGTCACCGACCGACATCCCTTCCGTGCTTCTTACGTGGAGGATGCTCTCGCCCTTATGTGCGGGGACAGACAGCCCGGAGTTGGAGAGACCAAGCAGATAGAAGCCGCCAGCCGCCAGCTTCGTTCCGGCCGGAATCTTTACCGTCGAGAAGATCGCCTGATGAGCCGGATGCGAGGTCAGCATCCAGTTGGAGATATCGGTGCTTTGTGGGCCTGCGTTGTAAAGCTCGATAAACGAGTTCGTCGGGTTGGCAGGTGTTCCTGAACTGACACGAAATTCGTTGATCTTGACCGGGCTGACGTTCCGCACCTTTTGAACCACTGTCTCGATCCGCTTTTCGCCGCCGTTTGAATCTGTCCACGATGCCTTGCCGACGAGATCGCCGTTGAAGGCAGCCGTACCGGAGGTGATCTTGAACGTCGCGCTCACACTCTCCCCTGGCGCGACCGGTTGGGCAAAACTCTTTGATACCCCGGTTGAGCCTGAGGCAACGGAGGTCCACTGCTTGTTGGGAGCAGCCATGCTCAGCGAAACGCCGGTGGCAGGCGCTCCTATCGTATTGGTAAAGGTCACGGTGAAGTCCCGTGAAGATCCCGGAGTGAATGTCTGTGGCCCTGCAGAGGTGGTATCTTTCGTGGCCGGCGTCACGCTGAGCGGGCTCACGTCATATCTGGCAGCCACAATGTTGGCTTGCACCAGCTGGTCCGTCGCTTCAGACGGGTATGTGTTCGCGGCGGTCATCGCACCTTCATAGAAGGTTCCCTGCGAGCCGTCACTATTGTCGCCGCCGTTCCCCAGCAGAATAGCTCCCTGTTTGCGCATGGGATCATAGGTGGCATTCACGCGTGGTCCATCGAAGATGACCGACAGAGCGCCCTTTTGCGCGTCACCTCCCAGGGATGACCAGTGATGCGGTTTTCCTTTGGCGATTGCGGTCACAAAACGCCAGTTGATGCTGGGCAGATTGGGGCAACCTTTGGATCCATCCTCGTTGACGCAGCCAACAAGGTTGTTCTCCTGGTCGGTCATAATCCACGGACCATCGCCCTGCCCACTGTACCAGGGCGTGGCATTTCCGAAGTAGAGGGTCTCCATGGTGCCGTTGTCATCATCGCGGCTGTCGATCTCGCCATTGCCATAATCGAAACAGCAGCCGGAGTTGAAGTGCTTTCCATTGACCACCCAGTATTGGCCTTCTGCCTGGTCATCGACGGCTGTGCCTTTGACATCGTTCTGGCGGAGCCCCATGCCCGGTTCGATGAACACGCCGTAGACCTTGTGCCCCATGATCGTGACCGGAGCCATATCGGCAATGGGAAGGTTGTTGAAACCTCCGAGGGCTGGTCCGCCGAATCCGCCACGCGGAGCCTGAGTTAGATCGTTGTGCTTGGGCGATTGATCGTAGATGATACTGATCCAGCAATATGTGCCCGCGCAGAATCTGTCCTGTGCGCCGGCATCGGCATATCCGCCGGAGTCCGGAACAGGCGAGGCAGACGGCTGGACGACCCCAATGTCCAACGTCTTGCCGTCCGATTGACGAAGAACCTGGTACAGGGGACCGTTATAGTTCGCGTAGAGCGCCCGCGTGGTGCTGTGCGCCGCGACACAGGGATTCCCTGCAGCCGCGTAGATGTCGCACGAGCCTTGAGGCCTTTGCGGAGAAACAGTACGTCCAGCTGCAGCCTGTTGTGCCATCGTCACGGTGCCGCCCATCACCATAAGAGTGAGTGAGAGCATAAACGCGAAATCGAATCTCGTTTTCATTCGTATCCTATCCGCTGCGAAGAATTTCCCTCGGAATTCCGAAGAGATGGGGCCTTCCCCGTGGTTTCGCGGCGCAACTCCTGTGAATTTCTTGTCGGGAATACATATACCACCTGATCCCGAAGCCACTCCAGAATAAGAGCTTGCATACGAGAGCCATGGTCCAATGGCCCGTTGCTGGCGAGAGCTGGGCATGCAGTGTAGCCAAGGCAGCTTGACGTGCGGCATTATTCCTACGCGGGCATAAATGAGAATAAAACAGGCGGTTGAGCAGGTTCCCGGTGGTCTGATGACCGTACCACTTGCCATGGGTGCGGTGTTGGCAACGTGGCTTCCTCGCATGGGAGAATACTTCGGCTCTTTCACCGGCGCTCTCTTTACAGGAGCGCTGCCAATCCTCGCCGTCTTCTATGTCTGTATCGGAGCGACGATCCAGGTTCGCACACTGCCTAAAGTCATGAAGCGGGGCGGAGCCTTGCTTGGCGCCAAGATAGCCCTTGGAGTCATCTGTGGCGCGGTTCTCGGACACTTCCTGGGCACGCAGCCGGTGCAGGCAGGGTGGTTTGCCGGGTTGTCGACGCTTGCGGTCGTTGCATCCGTCAACGATACGAACGGCGGACTCTACATGGCTCTGATGCGTCGTTATGGGACTGCGGAAGACGTGGCCGCATACTCGCTCATGGCCATGGAATCAGGGCCATTTCTCACGATGGTGACGCTTGGGGTTGCAGGGCTCTCGTCATTTCCATGGCAGACGATGGCCGGCGCCATCCTCCCGCTCTGCGTTGGAATGCTGCTGGGCAATCTCGATTCTGAGCTACGGGAGTTTCTGGGCGGCGCAGCTCCGGTGCTGATCCCGTTCTTTGCTTTCTCACTCGGAACTGGTCTCGATCTGCATCTGGTCTGGAGTGCGGGCCTGCCGGGTGCCATCCTGGGAATCGCCGTGTTGCTGGTTTCAGCGATCGTCCTGATCGGAATCGACAGACTGATCGGAGGAAACGGCACTGCTGGTGTGGCCGCGGCAACCACCGCAGGCAATGCCGCCGCAGTTCCCATGCTGATCGCCGCGGCTGATCCACAGTATGCTGCTGCGGCGAAACCGGCAACGGTGCTGGTCGCAGCCTCCGTTGTTGTGACCGGATTACTGGCTCCCTTTCTAACCGCCTTCTGGTATCGATGGATGAACAGGCAGGCTTCATGATCCTCCGCCATGAGGCGCAGGTGATCGTCCATATCTCTGCGGTATAGTGAGTAAACAAATTTCGCGTGCAGGGTGCAGGATGGCAAAGATGAATCCGTCTGAGATGGCCAGGAAGATCGGCGAGGGCCTTCTCTCTTTTCCGGTGACGCATTTCAGGCAGGACCTTACGTTTGATGAAACACCGTATCGCGAACATCTCTCCTGGCTATTGCAGTACAAGCCGGCCGGGCTCTTCGCTGCTGGCGGAACGGGGGAGTTCTTCTCGCTTGCTCTTGGCGAATATGGGGAGATCGTAAAGGCAGCCGTTGATGAGACGGCGGGCCGGGTTCCAGTGCTTGCAGGCTGCGGCTACGGCACGGCCATCGCGAAAGAGTTCGCAAAATCCGCAGAAGATGCAGGAGCAGATGGCATCCTTCTACTGCCTCCTTACCTCGTGAACTCTGAGCCCGCAGGTCTGGCCGCGCATGTTGAGGCCGTATGCGCCTCCACAGGCCTGGGAGTGATCGTGTACAACCGCGACAACGCGGTGATGGACGATGTGACCCTGGCGGAGCTCTGCGATCGCTGCCCCAACCTCATCGGCTTCAAGGATGGCTATGGCGATATCGAACTGATGACCCGCATCTATGCCCGGCTTGGCGATCGGCTTACCTATGTAGGCGGTCTGCCAACGGCGGAGACCTTCGCACTACCGTACCTGGAGATGGGGGTTACGACCTACTCTTCGGCTATCTTCAACTTCCTTCCGCAGTTCGCGCAGGACTTTTACGCAGCCGTGCGCAGACGCGATCACGAGAAGGTGTACGCGGGGCTGCGGGAGTTTGTGCTGCCCTACATTGGGATACGCAATCGACGTAAGGGTTACGCCGTTTCCATCGTGAAGGCCGGTCTGAATGCGATTGGGAGACCCGCAGGCCCGGTGCGGCCTCCGTTGGTGGACCTTAGCCAGGCGGACCTGGATGAGCTGACCAAACTGATAGGAAGCCGCAACTGATGGTGACGGCAGCGGACGAACCGGGCTCACCAGAGCAGAGGCCCACGCGTGTTCGTTATCAGATTGTGCTGATGCTCTTCATCGCAAGCTGCTTCAGTTATGGCGACCGGGTGATGCTCTCAATCGCCGGAATCAGCTTCTCGAAGGACCTGCACATGGATGCGGTCCGGCTGGGCTACCTGTTCTCCGGCTTCAGCTGGGCGTATGTGGTGGGGCAGCTGCCTGCGGGCGGTTTGCTCGACCGCTTCGGGTCGAAGCGAATCTACGGCATCAGCATCATCGGCTGGTCCACCTGCGCCATTCTGGCTGGCTTTGCCGGCTACCTTCCGGCTACGCTCGCCTTCCTTACCATCTTTGCACTTCGCCTCGTCTCCGGAATGGTGCAGTCTCCGGTCTTTCCCGGCAATGGGCGCATCGTCGCCAGCTGGTTTCCTACGGCTGAGCGTGGCACAGCCTCCGCGATCTTCAACGCATCGCAGTACTTTTCGCTTGTCCTCTTCGCTCCCATCCTGGGATGGATCAGCAACGCCTGGGGATGGAAACAGTGCTTCTGGTTCGTCGGCACAGCGGGCATCGTGTTGAGCTTCGTCTGGTACAACGTCGTCTACGGCGTGAAGTCGCATCCCAGAATCAACCGGGGCGAGATCGACTACATCGAACGCGGCGGCGGTCTGGTCAACATCGATCCCGGCGCGGGCTCCGCATCGGCAGCGAAGGCGCCGAAGCTGACTTGGGCAGCAATCAAAATGCTGCTGAGCAACCGCATGCTGGTGGGCATTTACATCGGCCAGTATTGCATTACCACGCTGACGTGGTTCTTCCTGACTTGGTTCCCGGTGTATCTAAGCCGGGCTCGTCACATGTCCATTACCAAGGTTGGCGTGATGGCGGCGTTGCCCGCGCTCTGCGGATTCGCCGGTGGCATCCTGGGCGGCGTGGTCTCCGACAGGCTGCTCAAGAGCGGGCGCTCGCTCTCGTTCGCGCGCAAGACTCCCATCGTCGCGGGCATGCTGCTCTCGGTGACGATGATTGGCTGCAACTATGCCAATGCGGAGTGGGTCGTGATGGTGCTGATGTCACTGGCGTTCTTCGGCAAGGGTTTCGGAGCGCTCGGCTGGACGGTGATCGCAGATACCTCGCCCAAGCCGCTGATCGGAGTCAACGGCGGTCTGTTCAACCTGATCGGCAATCTCGCCGGGATCACGACGCCGATCATCATCGGCTACATCGTCAAGCGCACCGGCTCGTTCCATGATGCGCTGATCTTCGTGGTAGCGACGGCATTGATGGCGATCATCGCGTACCTGCCCATCGTCGGCGAGATCAAGCGTGTCGACCTCAAGCTGCCCGAGCCTGCGGACGGAAAAGCATGAACGAATCTCCACGTGTTAAATCCATGCGGGTCGTGCCGGTTGCCGGACGCGACTCGATGCTGCTGAACCTGAGTGGAGCGCATGCCCCGTACTTCACGCGCAACCTCGTCATCCTTACCGACGATAACGGCTCGGTCGGCGTAGGTGAGGTTCCCGGCGGCGAGAAGATCCGCTCCGTGCTCGAAGAGAGCCGTTCTCTCGTGGAAGGCAAGCGGATCGCCCTGTACAAGCAGATTCTGAAATCCGTGCAGGAGCGCTTTGCCGACCGCGACACCGAAGGACGCGGGCTGCAGACCTTCGATCTGCGGACGACGGTGCATGCCGTCACTGCCATCGAATCCGCTCTGCTCGACCTGTTCGGCCAGTTTTTCGGGGTGCCCGTGGCGGAGCTGCTCGGTGAAGGACAGCAGCGCAACAAGGTGGACGTTCTTGGCTACCTCTTCTACATAGGAGACCGGAAAAAGACGAACCTCGCCTACGGGAGCGACGAACGGAACGCAGATGACTGGCTGCGGTTGCGCCACGAAGAAGCGCTGACCACCGAGGCTGTTTTGAAGCTCGCTGCAGCGGCGAAGGCTCGTTACGGCTTTCGTGACTTCAAGCTGAAGGGCGGCGTACTACCGGGCGAACAGGAGATTGAGACGGTGACCGCCCTCGCGGAGCACTTCCCAGAGGCGCGCATCACGCTCGATCCCAATGGCGCGTGGTCCCTCGAAGAGGCTGTGCGGCTCTGTACGGGCAAGCAGAAGGTGCTGGCTTACGCAGAGGACCCCTGCGGAGCAGAGCGCGAATTCTCCGGACGAGAGATCATGGCTGACTTTCGCCGCGCGACGGGTTTACCAACTGCCACCAACATGATCGCGACCGATTGGCGCCAGCTTCGCTACGCCGCAGAGTTACACGCGGTCGACATCCCTCTAGCCGACCCGCACTTCTGGACCATGCAGGGCTCCGTCCAGGTAGCGCAGTTCTGTCGCGAGTGGGGACTTACGTGGGGGTCGCATTCCAACAACCACTTCGATGTCTCGCTGGCGATGTTCACCCATGTGGCTGCGGCGGCGCCCGGAAGAACGACGGCAATTGACACGCACTGGATATGGCAGGACGGTCAGAGCCTGACGGTAGATCCGCTCAGGATCGTTGGAGGCAAGCTAACCGTTCCCGATCGCCCCGGCCTGGGCATCGAACTCGATATGGAGCAGGTCGAGGCCGCCCATAGGCTCTATAGTGAAGTTGGTCTGGGCGCACGAGACGATGCCGCTGCCATGCAGTTCCTGCGGCCAGACTGGAAGTTCGATCCGAGGCGCCCCTGCCTCTGCTGAGTACGTCTAGGTGATTGGTGCAGGGTTGAAGAGTGCAAACTCGTTGTGCAGCCCCCATCGGTCGGCGCAGGTCTTGCTGCGGCCGCTGGCAACGTCCAGGATCAGCCGGAAGATCTCCTCACCCACCTGCGGAATCGTGGCTTCTCCCGTCGCGATGGTTCCGGCGTTGACGTCGATCAGATCGGACCAGCGTTCTGCGAGCGCCGTCCGCGAGGCTACTTTGATCACCGGCGCCATGGCCAGCCCGTAAGGCGTGCCTCGTCCTGTCGTGAAGACGTGCATGTTCATCGATGCCGCCAGTTGCAGCGTTCCGCAGACGAAATCGCTGGCAGGAGTCGCCGCAAAGACCAGGCCCTTGGTGGTGACGCGTTCGCCCGGACCGAAGACCCCGCGAATGGGAGTGGAACCGGATTTGACGATAGAGCCCAGCGCCTTTTCGACGATGTTGGTCAAACCGCCGCTCTTGTTGCCGGGCGTAGGATTCGCGCTGCGATCGACGCCCCCGCGTTCCAGATAGCGGTCGTACCAGTCCATCTCCCGTGCCAGGCCGTCAGCGACCTCCTGCGTGGCAGCACGCACGGTCAGCAGGTCGATAGCGTCGCGAACCTCGGTGACCTCAGAGAACATCACTGTTGCTCCGGCACGCACCAGCAGGTCCGCTGCATACCCGACAGCGGGATTCGCAGTCACGCCGGAGAACGCATCGCTTCCCCCACACTGCAGCCCGACGACGAGATCCGATGCAGGACGGGTGACGCGGCGGCGCTGGTTGAGTTGGGCCAGCCGATGCTCGGCCATCTTCATGATGGCCTCGACCATCTCTCCGAAGCTGCGGTGCTCCTCATCCTGCAGCCGTACCACGTAAGGTTCTGAAGACAGCACCGGCAGTGTGCTGCTGGGGAGCATTCGCACGGGCTGCAGCTTCTCGCAGCCCAGGCTGACGACCATGGGGGCCCCACCGAGGTTCGGATTCAGGCTCAGGTTGCGCAGCGTACGGATGGGAATCTCGGCACCGGGAGCATCGATGGCTACACCGCAGCCGTACAGGTGCGTAATGGCGATGACATCGTCAACGTTGGGGTAGCGGTGCAACAGTTCGGCCTTGATCCGCTTGACCGCATACTCCACCGTGGCCGAGACGCACTGGACGGTAGTGCTGATGCCGAGGATGTTCTTCGTCCCCACGGACCCGTCATCATTCACATAGCCTTCGAAGGTGAAGCCTTCAAGCGGAGGAAGGGAAGACGGATCCTCCGCAGGCCCTGGGAGCCGATCGAGCGCCGGTGGCTGCGGCAGCGTTAGAATCCCTTCATGCACCCAGCTTCCGGCCGCGATCTCCGTGGCTGCGTAGCCGATCACAACGCCATAGCGAACCACGGCTGCTCCTGCGGGAATTGCGGTCAAGGCGACCTTGTGTGCCTCTGGAACCGCCTCCGTGAGCGCCAGTCCTGATGCAAAGACAGCTCCTGCAGGCAGGCCGCCTTCGTTTACGACGATGGCGACGTTGTCCGCGGGATGAACCTGAACATAGCGTGGATCGAAGATTGGCATAGTGAAGAAAACTCTTTCTGGCGAGGCGACTACAGGCCGAATGGCCAGACACGCTGCACGGTCCTGTACAGGATGTCTTCGCGCTCCGTGCCTGATAGAAATCCTAAATGGTCGCGGTAGAGTGCGACCCGCTGGCTGTAGGACAGCCGCTCGCGCACAATCGGCCAGTCCGTTCCCCACATCAGGCGGCTTGAACCAAAGGCGTCGCGCAGACGAAGGATCTGGTCCGTCAGGTCGAGATAAGGAAACGCCTGACGAGAAAGCGACCATATATGCGAGATTTTGACGAACACCCGTGGATAGCGCGCCAGTGCCAGCAGAAGCTGCAGTTGCTTCGTATCTCCGGCGGGGATGTCCGCCATGTGGTCGATGACGACGTCGAGGTCGGGATTCTTCTCAATCCATACGGCGGCATCCGGCAGGCGGGAAGCAGGCAGCAGCAGCGTCATCGGGACCTTTAGCTGAGCGCACCGCTTCCATAAAGGAGCCATCAGAGGTCCGCGAAACCAGTCGCTCTCTGCAGAGACGCCGGGGCTCAGCCGGACGCCGTGGCATCCGGTCTCTGTCAGCTCGCTCAGGTGGTCCGGCGCTGCGGGATCTTCAGGATCGACCCTGCAGACGCCGTGAAATTTTTCCGGATAGCGATGCAGGACATCCAGAAGGTAACGATTGTCCCAGCGATAGTGGATGACCTGGATCAGCACCGTCCGCGCGACCCCGTTGGCGGACATCAGGGCGAGAAGGTCCTCGGCCGCGAGATCGAACTCCGGAACCTTCGCTCCGGCGGCAAAGGGAAACCCGGGAGAGTGTTTCCAGACGTGGACATGCGAATCGATCATGATCGTGTGTTGCGCGCCCTGCTGAGGGAGAGACCCCAGCAGGGCAAAGGATCCCTTGAGGAACGAGCGACGATCCATCGGTGCAGGCTCTCCCGAAGCCGCCATCCATCTTAGGAGACGCTTTTGCGTTGCGAAAGCCTCGTCGCTGTGCGGAGATTCCGGTTTATGGGTTTTGTCAGTTACGATAAATCGTCCCTCATCGAAGGATGATCCTCTGGGACGATGACCGGCACGAGGACGAAACGTTGGCGCTTTACCTTGCAGTAGACCTGGGCGGAACCAAGACCGAGTATGTTTTAGCCGATGAGACGAACGAGCTGGCGCGCGTACGTGGAGGCACGATCAAGCGGATGCGCACGGACGCCAATACCGCCGGGCAGAACTTCGACACGGCGATCCGCGAGATCGAGGCAAAGTCCGGGCGTTCTGTCCGCGATATAACCCGAAGCTGCGTAGGCGCCGCCGGAGTAACGGTGCCTCTCGTGACGGACTGGATCAAAAAAATCTTCGCCGAGCGTGTGGGCGGATCGCTGGTTCTTGTGGGCGATGTGGAGATCGCGCTCGACGGAGCATTTTTTGGCGGGCCCGGTGTGCTGGTGATGGCTGGCACCGGATCGAACGTCGCCGGTCGAAGTCTTGCAGGCAAGCTGACTACCGCGGGTGGATGGGGCCCGGCGCTGGCGGATCAGGGATCAGGCGCGCGTATTGGACAGCAGGCCCTGCGCGATGCCGCCCTGGCTTACGATGAGGAACGAGAGACGCAGCTGTTGCCGGCGATCCTCCAGGCATGGAACCTCAGGGACTTCGACGATCTCGTCGCCTACGCCAACCAGATTCCTTCTCCCGACCTCACCAGGCTTGCCCCTGTGGTGGTTGCCTGCGCCGATGCAGGCGATGCCGTCGCGCAGCGTGTCCTGCGCCGTGAGGCCGAGGAACTGGCACACCTGGCCCACATCGTCATTGACCGTCTGCGCAGTGAGAACTCTCGCGCCGGTTGGCTTCCCGATCTGGCATTTACGGGCAGCATCCTCGAGCATGTCCCGGCGATTCGCAACGGCATCGTCGAAGTCCTTCGTCAGGAGTTTCCCGATCTGAAGGTTATTCCGGATATGGTTGACCCTCTCCTGGGTGCTCTCTGGCACGCCCGCCACGGCTGATCGCTGATCAGGTTCGCAACACCTGCGGACGGCTCACCGCAAGCGTGCCGATAAGCTCTCCGAAAAGAGTATTGGCCCAGGCAAACCAGGGACGCGTAAAGCGCTTCGGATCGTCCTTGAAATAGCTCTCGTGCATGAACCCGAACCCAGCCGCCGATCGTTTGAGCATGCCGACAGCATTGTGAATCTCGCTGTCCTGCTGGCTGGTAAATGCATAGATGATCTGGGACATTGGCCAGATCATATCGCGCCCGAGGTGCGGTCCACCGATACCTTCCCCGGCCGTTCCCTGAAAGAACCACGGGTTCCGCTTGCTCCAGCAGAAGGCTCGGGTCCGCGCATACAGTGCTGCGTCCGGCGAGCTGTCGAGGTAGGGAAGTCCAAGCAGGCTGGGAACGTTGGCGTCGTCCATCAATAACCGGCTGCCGTACCCATCCACCTCGTAGGCCCAGATGGTTCCCTCGGGCGTTGAAACGATGGCGTGCTCGCGCAGCGCCTTCTCTACTTCTTCGGCAAGCGAGCTGGCATTGCGAGCAAGTCCCTCATCGTGCAGAATTACGTGCGCCATCTCTGCAAGCTGACGCATCGACGTAACCGCAAACAAATTCGACGGAACCAGGAATGGGAAGATACAAGCATCGTCCGATGGCCGGAATCCAGAGGCGATCAGTCCGACCGGGCGGACTGGATTTCCCAGGCCCGCCGCGGGCAGCGTCTCTGTAGAGGCGTTCGATTCCCGCTGAAAACGGTACGGCCCATCGCCATGCTTGCGCTGCTGGACACGGAAGGTGTCGACGATCACCTTCATCGCATCACGCCAGCGCTGATCGAATGGTCCCGTATCGCCCGTCTGCTTCCAGTAGCCATGTGCCAGGCGGATGGGATAGCAGAGCGAATCCACCTCCCATTTGCGCTCCCCTACACCCTGACGGAGTTCGGTCTTGTCCTTCAGGCTCCAGGGCAGTGCCGGAGCGTTGAGGTCGGCCATAAAGGCGTTGGCGTACGGATCGATGAGGATGCATCGCGCCTGCCTGCGAATCACGCCCTCCAGCAGATCGCGAAGCCGACGGTCCTGTTTTGCCAGGGGAAGATACGGCCATACCTGCGCAGACGAATCGCGCAACCACATCGCCGAAATATCGCCGGTAATCACGGCAGTATCGGGCTTGCCTTCAAATGTGCCCGGCTCAACCGTCGTATCCAGCGTGTTGGGAAAGCACGAGACAAAGAGCGATGCCAGCTCAGGATCGGGAATCCGCGCGCTCCGCTCTTTCAGAAACGCCTCGACAGCGTCGCTGTGAAACTTGCGGTCCGCTGGCTTTGGACGCCCCTGCGACATGTCCCAGGGGGCCTTTACCTCCGGAAGCTGGATTGAGGATTGAGGCTCAACGCCTGCAGCCTGCATACTTGCAGCCATCGAAGGCGCGATAACAGTGGCTGCGGCGGAACGAAGAAAGCGGCGTCTGCTGGAGATGGATGCTGGTGGATTCATTGAATTTGGCTTGGTGTCATTCTCCCATAGTTGCCGGTGCGTCATCGCTTACGCGAGAATGATGACAATACCTGCTGCCCTGGGGCTGTCCGCTCAGTGTGACAGTTCTTTCTGAAATCTCTGCCAATCGGAGAATGCATGATCAGTCGTAGAAGATTCCTGGAGCGGAGCGCTGCTGTCTGCGCTGCGAGCGCGTTACCCATCGATAAGCTGGCCTTTGCCGCCACAAACGGACAGAAAGACGAAGACCCCCTGCAGTGGGTCGATCCGCGCATCGGAACCGGTGGCCATGGGCACTGCTTCCCCGGTGCGGCGCTGCCGTTCGGCATGGTTCAACTCAGCCCCGACACCTTCAACGACGGCTGGGACTGGTGCTCCGGATACCACGTCTCCGACAGCTCCATCATGGGCTTCAGCCATACGCATCTCAGCGGTACCGGCTGCGGCGACCTTCTCGACTTCCTCGTCATGGCAGGCACAGGAGACGCAAAGCTCGTCCCCGGCGATCGCAGCAATCCCGATGAAGGCTATCGCTCGCGCTTCGATCACGAAGAGGAGCGCACGGAGCCCGGCTACTACTCCGTTACCCTCAAGGACTACAAGGTTCGCGCCGAGCTGACCGCGACCGAGCGCACGGGGCTGCATCGTTACACCTTCCCTGCAAGCGACAAGTCGTACCTGATCCTCGACCTGCAGCACGGCTATGGTCCGGGCGAAGGCCCCTGCGACTCAGCCGAGCTGCGCGTGGTCGCACCCGATACCCTGGCAGGTGGAAGACGCACCTCGGCATGGGGCAAGAACCGCCACGCCTACTTCACCCTGAAGGTCTCTAAGAAGCCCGAGAAGATCGTCTTCTACTCCGACGACAAGGAAGTTCCTGCGCCTGCAGCAGGCGAGGACCTGAAGGGGAAGCACCTCAAGTGCGTGCTCTACTTCTCCACCAAAGCCAATGAGCGCATTCTGATGAAGACCGGCATCTCGGGCGTCGATGCAGACGGCGCCGCGAAGAATCTCGCGGCCGAGGCTCCCGGCTGGAACTTCGACAAGGTCCGCGCAAATGCGAAGCAGATCTGGCGCCGCCAGATCTCGAAGATGCGGGTCGCCACGGCGAACGAGACCCACAAGCACATCTTCTACACGGCGCTCTATCATCTTTCGCTAGGCCCCACACTCTTCGACGACGTCGACGGCCGCTATCGCGGAATGGACAACGAGATTCACACCCTTCCTGCGGGCCAGCATCAGTTCTCCACCTTTTCGCTGTGGGATACCTTCCGCGCGGCCCATCCGACCTATACGCTCATCGAACAGGAGCGTGTCCCCTTATTTATGAACGCCCTCATTCGCATGGCAGAGCAGAGTCCGGAAGGCATGCCCGTGTGGCCCCTGATGTCGACCGAAACCGGCACCATGACGGGCTACCACTCGGCTGCGGTCATCTCCGAGGCGTGCAACAAGGGCTTTACCGGCATCGACTACGAGAAGGCATACAGCCTGATGATGAAGCGTGCGATGGTCGATGACTACCGTGGCCTCGGCTACTATCGCAAGCTGCACTATATCCCCGCCGACAAAGAGGGAGAGTCTGTCTCGAAGACCTTCGAGTACTGCTACGACGACTGGTCCATCGCGCACGTCGCCCGCAAACTGGGCAAGAACGACGACGCCCAGATGCTCGCGAAACGCTCCACCAACTACCGCAACTACTTCGACAAGTCGGTCGGCTTCATGCGTCCCAAGCTCGAGGACGGCAACTGGACGGCTCCCTTCAACCCCATCGACATGGGGCACACGAAGAAGTGGCGCGACTACACCGAATCGAACGCCTGGCAGACGACCTTCGGCGTGCAGCACGACGCTGCCGGCCTGATCGATCTCTTCGGTGGTCGTGAGCCATTCCTCACCAAGCTCGACCAGCTCTTCACCGTACCGAGCGATCTTCCCGAGGACGCTCCGCCGGACATCGCGGGCATGGTTGGCCAATACGCGCACGGCAACGAGCCTTCGCACCACATCTCGTACCTCTACGTCTACGCCGGTGCACCGTACAAGACCCAGGCACGTGTCCGCAGCTTGCTGGATACGATGTACGCCGCCAAGCCCGACGGAATGCAGGGCAACGAGGACGTGGGCCAGATGTCGGCCTGGTACATCCTCAGCTCGCTCGGCTTCTATCCCGTCGATCCCGTCAGCGGAAACTACGTCCTGGGTTCGCCGCTCTTTGAGAGCGCGACGCTTGAGCTCTCCCGCGGCAAGAAGCTGGAGATCGTTGTCGATCGCAAGGACCCCTCACATCAATACATCCAGGCCTTCTCGCTGAATGGTAAGGAACAGAAACAGGCGTGGTTCCATCATTCCGAAATCGCTGATGGAGCAAAGCTCGTCTTCACGATGGGCCCGGAACCGAATACATCGTTCGGTACGGATCCTGCCGTCCTTCCGCCTTCCCTCAAGCTCGCGTGAAGCACGACATCACCTTCGAGCTCTGCGCTGAGAGCCTGCAGGCCTGTCTGGCTGCAGGCGAAGGCGGAGCCGCTCGAATCGAGTTATGCTCGGCGCTCAGCGAAGACGGTCTGACGCCGAGCCACGCTCTCATCCGGGCCGCTGTCGAACGCAGCGGCCTTCCCGTTTATGTCCTCTTACGTCCTCGCGCAGGCGGCTTTGTCTACAGCCCCGATGAATTCGCACTTATCCGCGAAGACCTTCTTCACGCACGTTCTCTCGGAGCCACCGGCTTCGTCGTAGGTGTGCTTCACCCCGATGCCACAATCGACATCGAGCGCACGTATGAGTTGGTGGAACTGGCCGCGCCTCTCGAGGTCACCTTCCACGGGGCCTTCGACCTCACGCCCTCCCTCGACGACGCACTCGAAGATGTTGTCGCGACAGGATGCCGCAGAATCCTGACCTCAGGCGGAGAACGGGATGTAGTCGCTGGAGCCGCGAACCTCCACAGGCTGGTCCAGCTTGCCGCTGACCGTATCGCGATTGCCGCAGGCGGAGGTCTGCGAATCGAAAATGCGGCTGCAGTCGCGCGGCAGTCCAGGGCGCACCACTTTCACGGCAGCCTGCTTCGCCGGCCGGCAAATACCTTCACGCATAAAGAAGGCGCTGCGTTGCCCTCGGGGTCAAAGCTCGCGTCGTCTGTTCATCCGGAAGGCATCCGCGCCCTCCTTCAGGAGCTACGCAGCGTAGAGCACCCAGAACCGTAATAAGAGCAAGCGAGAGAGGGCACTTCACCTCCGAACCCGCAGGCGCTATGATGAAGAAGAACCCTCCACCAAGCGGGAGTAGTTCAGTGGCAGAACGTCAGCTTCCCAAGCTGAATGTCGCCGGTTCGATCCCGGTCTCCCGCTCCAATTCCTAAAAAAATGCGCGGCTCTCACGCAATTGATGCGTGTTTATCTTCACGCCTCATGATCTTCACTGTGGCTGTGCCGTAAGACTCAGAAGCACCGTGTCATCGCTGCCCAGCAGTTGCAGCTCTCTTCCGGAGATCTTCCAGCGACGCACTTGCTCCAACGAGCCTAGAAACCTTGACTCCGTCTCCATCCCGCGCGCGCAGGCCATCCTGGTCGAAGCGACGCCTCGAAACTGCAGCGACGCACCACTGACCTCATAGGATCCTGCAATCCGATTGCATCCTCCGGAACCCGAGACGCGGCCGCCCTGCGCGCTGAAGATCAGGTGCGCCTCCCGCTGCTGCTCTGCCGGAGAGACGGCCTTTCCGGCGATCTCCTCCAGCTTCCAGTAAGTCTCACGCAGAGGAACCGCCGCCGGCTCAGTCTGCCCGGATCCCTGCACACGCTGCATCATCATCATCCCGATCTCGCTTCCGTGTCCTTGTGTCAGAACCTGATAACGCTGGCTGCTCGTAAACAGGACGCGATTGCCTTCAACGATTCGGCCGCGAACCGCATAGATATGGTTCGGCTGAATCTGCCCAGGATCGTACGGAATGCTGAAATGGAAGGGGGGATTGCCCGGCTGCTCGATTCGCGTCTGCCCCACGGCCTGCCCTGCAGCGTCCGCCCGCGAAACGTCGGTCAGCGTCGCCTCAAAGACTGCGTCCGGAGGAAGAGCCATCCGTTCACGATAGGTCGCTGTCCCGTCAACCGCCAGTTGCCCCTGGGCCAGACCCGGCGCTGGGCAGGACAGAACCAGGCAGTACGCCAGTGTTACGGCCATTGGAAGATGAACTCTCATCCAGCCTCCTCCCATTCTTCTGTGCAATCAGCCGCGCAAATAAAAATGCCCGCATCTTCTTCGATGCGGGCATTTTCGTTTTCATGAGCTAGTTGTGCGCAGGATTTGTCTTCAGCGCCAGCTTCAGGTGTTCCTGCAGGCTCTCCGCCGCAGGTATATACGTGATCGCCTTGGCAATCTGCGGGTCCCACTCGGCGCGTACTTTCAGGCCCTCCAGTTGTCCAAACTGGGTCGTGAACAGATCGCTCTTGATGCTCTCCTTCACCCAGTCTTCCACTCCGGCGATGTCCTGATCGGTGTAGTCGATGTTCTGCGACTTCAGGAAGGTCTTGAACTCCTGCAGAACAGCGTCATCCACCGTGAAGTCTTTGCTGACCGAGTTGTGCGCCGCCATGTAGTGCTGCGTGAACTTGAAGAAGGCAAGGTTCTGCAGCAGCGAATCCTGGAAGCGGTTGGTCTTGTAGTTTTCAATCGCCTCATCTGGAGTAATTCCGCCGCCACCGTACACCGTGCGCCCCGAATCCGTCAGCTTTACCTCGCGATTGGCCTTGTCCTTCTGCGATCCGTTGTCGCGAACGTAGTAGTAGTCGTACAGCGAAACGTGATTATAGTTGCGCTGGATCAGGCGTCCTGAAGGCGTGTAGTAGTGGTAGGTCGTCAACGCCAGCCCGGTGTTCTCTGACGTCTGGAAGACGGTCTGCACCAGCCCCTTGCCGAAGGTCGTCTCTCCTACGATCAGGGCGCGATCATGGTCCTGCAGGGCGCCCGATACGATCTCTGCCGCCGAAGCCGTATTGCGATTCACCAGCACGACGATCGGGAACTTGGAGTCGGAACCATGAGCCGCCCGGTAAACCTGGTCGGGGAAGGCGCGTCCACGCTGCGAGACGACGATCTGTCCCTTCTGCAGGAACTTGTCGCTCATATTGACGGCCTCGTTCAGCAGGCCGCCTGGATTGCCGCGCAGATCGATCACCAGCCCCTTGATATTTCCAAAGCGGTCCAATGCATCGCCCACCTCGCGGCTTGTCGTCTCCATGAAGTTGGTAACGTGCATGTAGCCGATACCGGGCCGGATCAGGAAGGCGAGATCGACCGAAGGGCGGGTTACCTCATCGCGGACCAGGTCGAACTCCAGCGGCTTGGCAGACCCTTCACGGGCCATCGTGACGCGCACATGAGTGTTACGGGGACCCTTCAGAAGCGAGGCGACCGCCGCCGTATCCATGCCATCCGTGCTCTTGCCATCCACCGTCAAAATCGTGTCGCCCGGCCTGATCCCAGCGCGGAACGAGGGCGTGTTCTCAAACGGGTACACGACCACAATCTTGGTTCCGTTCTTCGCATTCGGATCGGGTTGCGGCTGGATAGTCATCCCCACGCCGTAGTACCTTCCATGCTGATCCTCGCGCATCTGGGCGTATGCCTTGGGATCGTAGAAGTTCGAGTGCGGGTCGAGCACGTGCAGCATGCCTGGAATGGCGCCATCGTAGATGGCCTTATCCGCCTTGTCCTGGGTCATCTTGTCGGCATAGTTCTGCTCCACCAGCGAGTAGACGTTGGTAAAGCTTCGCAGACTGTCGCGCAGGGTCGATTCATCGGTTGCCGACTGCGCATCCACCCTCTGGTTAATGAATGTGCCGGCCACCCCACAGGTGGCCAGAAAGACAGTGGCGGCGAGCAGGGTGCGACGTGTGCGGGGTGCCATCGGTCAGGTAACCTCGAAAAACGCAGGAACTGCGCAAACAGACACGCAGAACGGTTGTGAGGGCGAGGGTGAGAAAAACGCCCTGTATTAGGACGGAGTATAGCATTCGACGGTAAGCATTTTCTCGTTCGCGCCGGCCCGATTCGCCTCTTCCCGCAGGCGCGTTTAGAATGTTGAGACGGATATCGTCCCTCCTCCTGGTGAGTCCAACCGGAATGAGGAAGTTTGCCGGTCGCAGGAACCTTGTCCGTCGATGTCTATAGATAACGAGTGACGATGACCTTTAGAATCTCGCAGTTCAGGGCGGTATGCAGCTTCAGTCTGCTGATACTGCCGGTTGCGGCCCTGGCACAGGCGCCGCGCTACCAGAGTCCGCTCGCCGTCCCCAATGAGCCTCAGCAACAGATCACCCTTCCCACTCCCGCTGCCATCACCCCGGATGGGGTCGTTGTCGAAGATGTGATTGCGCGTGTCAACGACCGCATCATCAGCCGCAGCGACATGGAGCGCAGCATCCAGCAGCTCGCGGCGGAAAATCAGCAGAATCGGGTTCCTGAGGCCGAGGCAGAGGATCGTCAGAAGAACCTGCTCCGCGACATGGTCGACCAGCAGCTGCTGCTCTCGCGTGCCAAGGAACTCGGGCTCAATGCCGATGCCGAGGTCATCCGCCGGCTGGATGAGATCCGTAAGCAGAACCACATGGATTCGATGGAGGCCCTCGAGAAGGCCGCTGCCCAGCAGGGCGTCTCCTTTGAGGATTTCAAGGCCAATATCCGCAATGGGATTCTGACCCAGCAAGTCGTTCGCGACGAGGTGGGACGCCACATCCAGATGACCCAGGGTACCGAGCAGGCTTACTACGAGGCTCATAAGAACGAGTTCGCCCAGCCCGAGCAGGTCCATCTGAGCGAGATTCTGATCCCCACCCCGGCGGACGCCAGCGATGCCGTCGTCGCCCAGGCCCAGGCCAAGGCCGACTCCATTGCAGAGAAGATCAAGGGTGGAGCTGACTTCGCAGAGATGGCAAAGCAGAACTCCGGCGGCCCGACCGCTTCGCAGGGAGGCGACCTCGGCCTCTTCAAGCGCGGAGCTCTCGCGAAGGTACTGGAAGACCAGACCTTCTCCCTCCCCACGGGTGGGGTCACGGCTCCCATTCGCACCCGGCAAGGCTTTGTCATCCTCAAGGTGACTGACCACCAGCAGGCTGGCGTTCCGGCCCTCAAGGACATTGAACCGCAGATTCAGGAAGCCATCTACATGAAGCAGATCCAGCCTGCTCTGCGTGCGTACCTGACCAAGCTGCGGGAAGATGCCTACATCGATATCAAGCCTGGCTTTGTGGACACTGGCGCCAGCCCCAACCAGACCAAGCCGGTCTTCAGCGCATACGCTCCTCCGGCCCCCAAAAAGAAGAAGGCAGAAAAGCAGCGTTTTGATCGCGGCGGGCGTTTCTCCACGGTAAGCAAGGAGAAGACAGCCGCTCCAGCAACTGGTGCCGCAGCGACTGCTTCCGCCGCCGCCCCGGCAGTTTCCGCTACCCCCTCCGCAGCTCCAAAGCAGCAGGCTGCTCTGAACGCGTCCAAGCCGAAGAAGATCAAGCGCGAGAAGGTGCGTTTCGGTCAGGCTCCGCGCAATGCTCTTCCTCCCGGCCAGCAGGAAACTGCCGAGGGTGAAGGCGCCGGTATGGCCTCGTCCCCGCAGGCTGCCGACTCCGGAGCCGCTGTTGCTCCGGGAACCGCAATCGCTCCTCTGGAGAACTCGGCCCAGCTGTCGAACGAGGATCCGCTTGCTCCGAAGCCGGAGCACGAGAACAAGACCCGCTACGCCTACCGGTCCCGTACCGAGGCCCAGGAGAAGGCTGCAAAGAAGCAGGCCGTCGTCAAGCAGAAGGCCGCCTTCACCCCGGCTCCTGCCTCGAACCAGGAGACCGAGGACCGCAAAGAGCAGTCTGCCCCTCTCGGCCTGAATGGCGACACGGCCACAAAGAAGAAGAAGATTCGGCAAAAGGGAGCTCCCAAGGAGAGGTTGCAGAATCAGCCCACTGCTCCAGCGCCCCCGCCGCCGCCTCCCGCTCCTACGGTCAACCCCGACCTCGGTGCTACTCCGGAGGGTCTGACGCCGACGCCGCCACCGGCTCCCCAACCCGCCCAGCCACAGAACTAGCTAACCGCTAAACTTCAGTTTGGTGGTTACGGAAAATGCGAGGCTCCGGCCTCGCATTTTCTATCCCGGAGGCCCGGCGTATTCTGGTTGCAATGAAAGATTTTTTTATTGCGGACGCTCCCCGCTTCGAGAATGCGGCCGTCACGTCCTACTTTGTTCTGTCTTCGTTGCAGATTCGTGATCGGCGCACCGGTGGGCAGTTTCTGTCTGTCACCCTGACCGACAAGACCGGTTCGATGCCCGCAGTCATGTGGGACGACTTTCAGGAGTCAATCACTCCCTGTTCTGAGGGCTGCTACGTCAAGGTGCAGGGCCAGATCTCCAGGTATCAGAACAAGTTCCAGATGGCCCTTCAGCGGCTCCGCTTCGCCGCCGAGACGGAGATCGATCCGGCTGACTATCTTCCGATGACTCACTTCGACATCGATGCCATGTGGGAGGAGTTGCGTGGCTACGTCCTGAACTTTGCCAACGCCGATCTTCGGCGTCTTGTATTCGCGTTCCTGGATGATCCTGAGATCGCGGCGGCCTATCGGGTCGCACCCGCAGCCAAGATCCTCCACCACGCCTGGATCGGCGGCCTATTGGAGCATGTGGTGACCCTGGTTCGGGTATGCCTCGCGACCGCGCCGTTCTACCCGGAGGTAGACCCCGACCTGCTGGTGACCGGGGCCATCCTGCACGATATCGGCAAGATTCGCGAGCTGCACTGGAAGTCGAGCTTCGGCTACACCCTTGAGGGACAGTTGATCGGCCATATCAATATTGCCCAGGGTATGCTGGCTGATAAGTTCCGCCAACTGGACCCCTTCCCGCAGAAGCTGCGTGTGTTGGTGGAGCACATGATCCTCTCCCATCATGGAAAGTATGAGTTCGGCTCGCCCAAGCTGCCGATGACCCCCGAAGCCCTGCTGCTGAATACGCTGGACGATCTCGAGGCCAAGATGCAGACCCTGCGGAATGCCTTTGCCAGCGCCGCCGCCCAGGGCAGGGGAGCGGGAGAGGTGACCGACTGGGTGCGCTCGATGGAGCGGCCGCTCTTCAACTCAAGGGCTTATCTAACGGAAGGAGCCACCCCTGAGGAGGATATTACTGCTGCCGCAGGCGAGAGAACGGTGGATGAGCCAGTGGTTCGGGAAGATGCGGTGGAGGAACCCGGCGTTGTCACGGAACCAGCAGGTGGCAGCCTCTTCGACTAGCGTGTTCACCTATGTCTCAAATCTCATCTCGGTCGCTTGCTGAGACATCATTGCAGTCGATTCGGATGTGTAGCCATGTAGTTCCCGACAAAAGTGTCATCCTGAGCGGAGCTTCTCGCCGCTTCATCGCGAGAAGAGGAGTCGAAGGATCTGCGGTTTGCCTCAGCCATCATCCAGACCGCAGATCCTTCGACTTCGCCCTTCGGGCTTCGTTCAGGATGACACTTTCTGGAAAGTTTTGGAGGGGAACCGGCTTTCAGGCGCTCCACCTTCGCGCCATTTTGCGTCGTCCCCATAATCGGGCGCGATGATGAGATTCGCCGTGTCATCCAGGTGCTGAGCCCGCTGAAGGGGCGGACGAGACGCAGGGGAAGTGAACACGATTGCTACAATAATATTTCTGGTTTTTACAGCGGCGCAAAAATGGTTACAACCAGAAAATAATTGCTACACAGCAAATACTGGCTACACCAGCAAATACTGTTATGCCAGCCCCAATAATGATTTACTCCAGTACTGTAAGAATTACGCCAGTCCGATAAGGGTTACGCAGTCCGATGCTTCGATTTTCCACAGCAGGTGAGAGCCACGGCGAGAGTCTCGTCGCCCTGGTGAGCGGTCTTCCAGCCGGGGTGCCGGTCGATCAGGAGTTCATCAGCCACGAGTTGTGGCGCCGCCAGCGGGGGTATGGCCGCGGCGGGCGCATGCGCATCGAGCGGGACAGCGCGCATATTCTCTCCGGGGTCCGTCATGGAAAGACCATCGGCTCGCCGGTTGCGATGACCATCGCCAACAATGACTGGAAGAACTGGACCGAGATCCTTCCCATCGAGGAAGGTGATCCGTCGAAGCACAAGGCCGTAGCTTCACCGCGTCCCGGGCATGCCGACCTGGCTGGAGCTTTAAAGTACAACTTCCATGATGCTCGCTATGTCCTTGAAAGGGCTAGCGCTCGCGAATCCAGTGCCCGAGTGGCTTCAGGTGCCCTCGCAAAGCTGCTTCTGCGCGAGCTTGACGTTCATGTGCTCTCCCATGTGATCCGGGTGGGTAAGGCGGAGCTGTCACGACCGGCACAGTGGGATGAGATTGTCGCTCTGTCGCAGAAGGAAGAGATCCTGCTGAACTGTGTCGATCCTGGGGACGAGGCGCGCATGAAGGCGGAGGTCGATGCCGTTCTTCGCACCGGCGACACGGTAGGCGGTGTCTTTGAGGTCGTCGTTCACGGTCTGCCTCCGGGAGTTGGAACCCACGTCAACTGGGACGAGCGGCTGGACGGTCTGCTGGCGCAGGCTGTGATGAGCCTGCAGGCGGTCAAGGCGGTGGAGATTGGCCGAGGGGTTACGGCGGCCGAGTCGCTTGGCTCGACCGTGCATGATGCTATCGGCTATGAGGGAAGCGACGAGAGGTTTACGAAGTTTTCCCGCGAGCACAACAATGCCGGTGGGATCGAGGGCGGCATCTCAAACGGTGAGGATGTCGTGGTGCGCGGCTATCTGAAGCCGATCTCGACCCTGCGCCGACCGCTGGGGAGCGTGAGCTTCGAGACACGTGAGCCGGTGAAGGCTGCGTACGAGCGGTCGGACGTCTGTGTGGTGCCCGCGGCTGGTGTGGCCTCAGAGGCCATGGTGGCCCTGACCGTAGCGCGGCTGGTGCTGGAAAAGTTCGGAGGCGACTCCCTGGGAGAGTTGCGGAGGAACTACAAAGGCTATCTTGAACAGATAAGAGCGTACTGACGTGGCAAAAAAGATCAAAGTCCATGAGATCGTGAAGTATCCCGATCCTGTCCTGGCGAAGCGGGGCGAGGACGTGACGGAGTTTGGGGAAGACCTGAAGACGCTGGTGGAGGAGATGTTCGAGTCGATGTATGCGGCTCATGGCATTGGCCTGGCTGCGCCGCAGATTGGCCTGTCGAAGCGGCTTACGGTGATCGACGTCAGCTTCAAGAAAGTTCCCGCCGATAAGCTGGTCCTCATCAACCCCGAGATCGTCGAGCGGGAGGGCAAGCAGTTTGAGGAAGAGGGCTGCCTGTCTCTGCCGGAGATCCGGGAGAAGGTGAACCGCGCTGCGAAGGTGAGGGTTCGCGCCCAGAACGTCGAAGGTGAGTGGTTCGAGGTGGAGGGCGAGGAACTGCTGGCACGTGCCCTGCAGCACGAGATCGATCACCTGGACGGCGTTCTGTTTATCGATCGGCTGAGCCGTCTGAAGCGTGATCTTGTACATCGCAGGATCAAGAAGATGCAGAAGAACGGCGAGTGGTAGGCGCGCCTGCGTCACAGCGCGGAAGCAGATAGCATAGAGGCGAGATGAGACTCGTTTTCTGCGGAACTCCGCAATTCGCTGTTCCCGTTCTGGAGGCTGTGATCGCTGCCGGCCATGAGGTTGCGCTGGTCCTTACCCAGCCGGACAGGCCTGTGGGCCGCGACCAGAAGTTGCAGGCTCCGCCGGTCAAGCAGGTTGCGCTGGCGCATTCCATTCCGGTCCTGCAGCCGGAGAAGATCAAGAACAATCCTGAACTGCGCGCCAAGCTAGAGGAGATCGCGCCGGACGCCATTCTTGTGGTCGCCTATGGGCGCCTCATCCCCGAATGGATGCTGAACCTGCCCCGGCACGGGAATATCAACCTGCACGGGTCGCTTCTGCCGAAGTACAGGGGGGCTGCTCCGATTCAGTGGGCGGTGGCGAACGGCGAGACGGTGACGGGCGTGACGACGATGCGGCTGGACGCTGGTCTCGATACCGGGCCGATGTTGCTGGCGCAGGCGATTCCCATCGGAGAAGAGGAGACATCGGAGGATGTCTACGAGAATCTTGCCGAAGTTGGGGCTCCGTTGATGGTGGAGACGCTTCGGCGCCTGGAAGCGGGTGAGCTCTTTCCCACCTCGCAGGATGAGAGACTGGCGACCCATGCGCCCATTCTCAGCCGGGAGGACGGGCGGATCGACTTCGACCGAACAGCAAAACAGATTCGTGACCGCTGGCGTGGATTTCAGCCCTGGCCGGGTGCGTTTACCGTGTTTCGAGAGAAGAAGCTGATCGTCCATCGGCTGCACTGCGCCGACCACCCGGACAAGATTGCACCCGGCGTCATTCATCTGCATGAAGGAAAGGTGCTGGTGGGATGCGGAAGCGGGACAATCGTGCTCGACGAGGTGCAGGTGGAGGGCAAGAAGCGTATGCCTGCAGAAGAGTTTGCGCGAGGGTACCAGATCAACTCCGGCGAGCGTCTCGGCGTTTGATCTTAGATACGGTGCAGCAGCAGGAAGAACATACCAACGGCAGCCAGAATGGAAGCTACGAGGGTTGCGGTAATGTAGAGAGCTGCCATCCGCTCCTGACCGGGGCGGGGACGGGTGATGCCTACGCCCCAGATAAAGCTTTCGCTGATGAGATCGGTAAGTCTTCGCATCGTTCTCTCCAGTTATTAAAGATGGACTGAATCTCTGTGGCGGATATGCAAATCTTGCGGTGAAACCGGCAATTGCTTCTTTGGGGTCTGCGGGGCATCTTTTAACCAGGTGAAGGATTCGGAACAAAGCCGGATTTCAGTGGTTCGGGGCAATGAGGTTGTGCCGTTGCTGCCGTGTGCCGCTCATCACGTCGGGGAGCAGCCCTGGCGCGGCGTTCTGCTGGAGCGCCATGAGATTCCTTCCATGGAGCTTCCGGAGCACGAGCACCGGGAGCTGTGTCTGCACCTGCAGGTGCGTGGCGATGACCAGATGCAGTGGTGGTCGGAGGGGCGCCACGGGGTGGAGAGGACGTTTCCCGGTTCGATCATGGTGGTTCCTCCGGGTACCCGCGACAGGACCTTGTGGAAGGGTGCTTCAGAACGCCTGATCGTCTCGCTGAAGCCGGGGCTTCTGGAGGAAGTTGCGTCGAGCGCGGATGCGAGGATGCCGGAGTTCAAGACTGGCTGGTCGGTGAACGATGCCGGGCTGCAGAGGATTCTGGCGGAGATGGGCCGTGAAGCATCCGAGGGCTGGCCGCTGGGCCGGCTCTACGCCGATCTGACTGCGGCGAACCTGGCCAGTGCGCTGTTACGCAGGCATGCGTTCGATCCGGTGAACCTTGGACCCGCTCGTGGAGGACTGCCGGTTCCGCAGCTGCGCCGGGTGATGGAGTTCATGACCGCGAATATGGATCGCGACCTTCATCTGGATGAGATTGCGCGCGAGGCTGGGTTGAGTTCCTTTCACTTTGCGCGTGAGTTTCGTTCGGTGACGGGGCAGACACCATACCAGTATCTGCTGGATCAGCGGATCGACCGGGCCAAATGGCTCCTGAAGGACCATGCCTGGGCGGTCCAGGAGGTGGCTGGGATGACGGGTTTCCAGTCGCCGGTGAACTTTGTTCGGGCGTTTCGTCGGCGTGTTGGGGTGACGCCTGGGGCGTGGCGGAAACAGGGTTAAGTGCGACGGCCGCGTGCTTGTTGTGTTGAGTGCAATCGGAACCGCAGATCCTTCGACTGCGCCTCTCGCGGTGAAGCCTGCGAGAGGCTTCGCTCAGGATGACACTTTTTAGGAAAAGGATGGCGGGGAGCGGATGATGTCTTCAGGAACGGGTGTGGGGTGGACCGTGAGAAGAGGTTTCTTGAACGAAGGTATTCTTGAGTAAGAGAAGTCTTCCATTGTCCAGGCATTCCAATTCTTCCAAACCGGTCTCTTCCTCCCGCGCGGCAGCCTTTGAGATATTAATGCTGGTTGCTTCCGGAAGGGGGAACAGCGACGACCTTCTGCACTCTTCGCATACGGCGGGACTCTCTGCGGAGGACCGCAACCTTGCGACGGCGCTGGTTCTAGGCACGCTGCGCTGGCAGATTGCGCTGGATGGCCGCATTCAGACGATGCTGCAGAGGCCAGATCAGCGTTTGGCAGAGCCGGTCGCCATCGCTTTGCGGCTAGGGGCGTTTCAACTGCTTCATTTGGATCGGATTCCTCCGCATGCGGCTATCAACGAGAGCGTGGAGCTGGTGCGCGCCTCGGGAAATCCGCATGCTACGGGGATGGCCAATGCGATTCTGCGCAAGGTGATGACCCAGAAGCCGGGAAGGCCGATCCATGAGAGCACCTCGGCGCTTGCCACCCGGCTGTCGCATCCCGGGTGGATGGTGGAGCGCTGGGCGTCAAACTATGGCCGCTCGGTGGCAATAAAAATATGTGAGGCAGGGCAGAGGGAGCTTGGTGCGCCGGAGTTGTTTGCAGATTCGGCAGAGCAGGACCTGCCCCGAATGGACGATGGCTCACGGCTGGTTGCGGAGTTGGCTGCCGTAGCAGCGCCGGGGGCTGCTCGTGTGTGGGATACATGCGCCGCGCCCGGAGGGAAGTCGCTGATTCTGGCGAAGCGGCTGCCGGGAGCGAAGGTTTTGGCTACCGATGTGAGTCCCCGACGTTTGACGGCCATGCGGTCGCGGATTGCGGAATATTCCTATGCTGCTGCGATGGAGATCGAGGTAGTAGATGCGACGCTGCCGCCTGCATCGCTGGGGACCTTCGACCTGATTCTGGCGGACGTGCCGTGCAGCGGGACCGGAACGCTGGCGCGGAATCCGGAGATACGGCTTCGCCTGATGCCTGCAGATTTGTCGCGTCATGCGAGCCGGCAGAGAAAGATTCTTAGCGCGGCTCTGAAGGCGCTTGAGCCGGGAGGACGGCTGCTGTACTCCACGTGTTCGCTTGAGCCGGAGGAGTGTGAGCGGGTGGTAGAAGCGGTGCTGGCAGAGAAGGAGTTTGCGGGAGTTGTCCGGGCGGTTTCTGTTGAGCCGCTGCTGCGCAAGCAGGAACTTCTAAACGGGAAACTTGAGGGTGCTGTGCGAGGAGAGTATCTGCGCACGCTGCCTGGAGTTCATCCTGGAGACGGGTTCTTCGCGGCGCTGATGGAGCGGGTGGGCTGATCGGGCCCGCGTTTGCTAATGGACAAGTGAGAGACGCACGGTGTCTCCCCGAGCCACGCGATGCCCGGCGAGAGGGCTCTGTGCGACGACGATGCCGGGGGTGAGTCCGGTGGGCGCCGGGGGATTTGGCTGCGGCACAGGCTGTGGCGCGGGAGTCGTGGGGAGTGGAGCGTTCGGTGTGACATCCTCGGCGCTGACGATGCGAAGGCCGGAGGCGGATGCGCGCGCATAGGCGCCGGAGAGCGTGAATCCAACGAGCGATGGCATGACGTAGCCTTGGGCAGACTCATCGGGACCATCGTTGAGCAGGATGCTGACCTTGGGACGGTCGACGCCCTTCGCTCCGGCGGCCGGAGTCTGTGCGATGACGGTGCTTGCAGTGCCTGCCAGGGAGACGTGTCCGACCGTGCCGAGCTCAAGTCCCAGCCGTCGCAGATTGATGGAGGCAGCGCGCTCACCCTCTCCGATCACGTCGGGGATCGTGACGCGCTGGATGCCCAGGCTTTCGGTGACGCGGACCGGCCACTGTCGGCGTACGGTCGCGCCGGCGACGGGGTATTGCGCGAGCACTTTACCTGCGGGGACGTTGGGGGAGTAGAAGCGGTTTTCAAGCTGAAGGCGCAGCCCGAGCGCACTGGCCCTGCGGCTGGCCTCGGAAATCGTCATGTTGGCCAGCTGAGGGACTTTGACCTCGTGTCCATGGATGGCGAGCCTCATCGAGAGAAACGCAGACACGAGAGCTACGGCGATCATCGCCATTGCGCCGAGAACGATATTGAAGAAGCGTCGAACGGGGGCCCAGCCCACGAAGCGCACACGCACAGTATTCATCGTCGGTTATCCGTTGCCGGTTCGGGATGGATCAGAAGGCGGTCCACCCCGGGTACCTCCAGTTTAAAGGCGCCTTCGAGCGAAGTGATGACAGAGTGCACTTTGGACATGGGGAGATCGTCGGGCATCGTGCAGTGGCAGTTGACCTGCACGTGCGCTCCCATGCGGATGACCATGACATCGTGGATGTCGAGGATCTCGGGAAATGCAGTGGCGACGTTGCGCAGACGGCGTTCGAGATCGCGGTCAGGCTCCTGCGACTGGGGGTGTTCGATGGTCGCCGGTTCGCTTTCGATGTGCGTCAGGATGGAGGCCACTTCGGGGATCTCGCGCTGGATCTCCGCTTCGAGACGGGTGGCGAGGTCGTGGGCCTGCTGGAGGGACATGGTCTCGTTGACCTCCAGATGCTGTTCCACCTGCAGCTGCTGGCCGTACCTCTGGACGGTGACGTCGTGGATCGTGAGATTCATACGGGCGGCTACTGCGCGGATGCGGTCGTGCACGCTCTCGGTTCCGGTCGCCATGGGAACGGTATGGATGACGACATCGGCGCCAGGTAGTTTGCGTTCTACGGCTGCGGTGGCTTCGCGGGTGACCTGCTCGGTGCGCTGGAAGGTCAGATTGCGAGGGAGGCCCAGGGTCAGGTCGACGAAGTATTCGGCACCGGAGCGTCGCGTTCTAAGACGGGTGACATCGACGACTCCCGGTATAGCGCCAAGCTCTCGATTAAGATCGCGAATGGCTGTCCGGATCTCTTTGGGAGTGGCATCGAGCAGGGCATCGACCGTTTTGCGTCCGAGCTTCCAGGTAACACGAAGGATGATAGCCGAGACGACGAGAGCGGCGATGGGGTCGGCCAACTGTAGTGCGGAGATTCCGAGCCGGCTTCCTACCAAGGAGGCTGTGAGGCCGATCAGGACGGCCAGAGATGACCAGATGTCCGTGCCGAAGTGGATGGCGTCGGCTTCGAGGGCCTGGCTGGAGGACTGCTGGGCGACATGATGCAAGTGACGCGAACGGGAGAAGTCGACCGCGATGGAGAGCAGAAGCACCAGGAAGGGCCAGACGGATGGCCGCAGCGAGATGTGTTCGCGTGAGGTGATGCGGCTGATGGCCTCGGTGACGATCCAGACGCAGGAGCCAAGCATGATGACGACTTCCGTGAAGGCCGAGAGGTTCTCGATCTTGCCATGGCCGTAGTGGTGCGTCTCATCGGCGGGAAGATCAGAGACGCGGACCGAGAGCAGCGTGATACCAGCGGCCACCATGTCCACGGTCGAATGAGCGGCCTCGGAGAGCATGCCCAGCGAGCCCGTCATCACCCCGGTCATGAACTTGAGTAAGGTGATCCCGATTGCGGCCAGCAGCGAAGACAGGGCCGCGGAGCGCTTTTCCCGGGTGTCGATCCGGGGCTCGATCCGGGCCTGCTGGGATGGGATGATCTGGCTCACTGGACTCAATGCTACCGTGCCCGCTTCAGTCGCGCATCAGGGCTTGACTGCGCGATACAGGCCCGCCGTGCCGAAGGTGTATCCGGTCCATGTGTCATCACGAAAACCTGCGGCGCGAATCATCTCGAGCATTCGTTTCGGGCGAGGAAAGCGTTCCACGGAGGCGGGAAGGTAGCGGTAGGCCTCCGCGTTGGAGATCATGGCTCCGATCCTGGGGAGAATCCGCTTGAAGTAAAGGTCATAGATGACGCCTACAAGCCCTTCGGGCTGGTTGCAATCCAGAATTCCGATCTCGCCGCCGGAGTGCAGCACTCGATAGAGCTCGGCCAGGCCTTCTTCGTAGTTGGCAAGGTTGCGGAAGCCGAAGGCGGAGGTGACGAGCGAGAGGGTGTTGTCTTCAATGGGAAGGTGAAGGGCATCGGCTTCAATGGCGACGATATTGTGACCGGCGAACTTCTGCCTGCCGCGCTCCAGCATTTCGGGGGAAAAGTCGACCGCAAGAACCGGAGCCTCGCCGGCGTTGTGCGGCCGGTACTTCATCAGGGCCAGGGTCATGTCGCCGGTGCCGCAGCAAAGATCGAGCACGCGAGCTTCGGGCCGGAGGAGAATGGGGCGAAAGGTTCGCGCTGTCCTAGCCCACCACCAGCGGTCGAGGCCCACGGAGAGAAGATGATTCAGCAGATCGTACCGGGGCGCGATGGCGTTGAACATCTGCTGGACATTGGCAGCCGCAGCCTGTTCGGTCACTGCGCCTGTGGGACGCGCTCCGGTCGAGAGCTCATGCTCTTTCCGAAGGTGTTGGGGGATGGAGGTCATCGGCGCTTCTTTTCCGATTTCTTTTTGCTGTTGCGACCGGCGGACTTCATCTGTTCGAGCATCCAGCCGGCTGCCTCCAGCAGTTCGTCACGAGTGACGTCGCGGACCACCACGGCCTTTCCGATCGCTGCGGGAAGAACGTAGTTCAACGTGCCGCTGCGGTTCTTTTTGTCATTTGCGGTCAGATCGACCAGCTTTGCAGCGCGGACTGTGGCTGGGGTAAGTGGACCGTAGCGCAGGATGAGTTGAATCATGCGGTCCGCATCTGCCTGGCCGATCATGCCGCGCATCAGGCCAAGATGCGTGGCAGCGATGCTTCCCCAGCCGACGGCTTCGCCGTGCAGAAGCTGCTTGTATCCGGTCGCTGCTTCAATGGCATGGCCGAGCGTGTGGCCGTAGTTGAGGATCATGCGCAGGCCGGATTCCCGCTCGTCGTTGGCGACCACGTCGGCCTTCACGCGAACACTGGCAGCTACGACGTGGGTCAGAGCCTTTGCATCTCCCTTGAGCACGGCCTCGGCATTGTTCTCCAGATAGCGGAAGAGCTTCGGGTCGCGAATGATGCCGGCCTTAATGGATTCCTGCAGCCCGGCGCGCAACTCGGCAAGGGGAAGAGTTTTTAGCAAGTCGGTGTCGGCCAGGACCGCGAGAGGGTGGTGAAAGCTGCCGACGAGATTTTTGCCTGCGGCAAGATTGACACCGGTCTTACCGCCGATAGAGGAGTCTACCTGGGCCAGCAGGGTGGTTGGGACCTGAACGTAGGAGACCCCGCGCATGTAGATGGCAGCGAGAAAGCCGGTGACGTCGCCGACGACACCTCCGCCGAACGCGACCAGCAGGGCGTCACGATCGGCTCCGGCTGCGGCGAGCTGCTCCAGCAGAGACTCAACCGTGCGAAGCCGTTTGTGCTTTTCCCCCGCGGGAAGAAAGAGGACGGTCGGCTGTTCTTTTCCAAAGGCTGCGCTGACCTGTCTTCCCCAGAGTCCCCAGATCTCAGACGAAGTTACGAGGAAGGGGCGGAAAGGCCTGCCATTTTTAAGACGGGCAAGACGTCGCGGAAGCGTTTTGATGAGGCCGGAGCCGATCGTGATCTCGTAGCTGGCAGTGGGCGTCTTAAGCTGGATCGAAGGCACAGTACCTTCATCCTATCGTAAGGATTTCTTGAACTCCTACTGGATCGGATAGCATCGAATGCGAGGAGACGTCGTGCCGAACGCTGTGCCGTCCGCTGATTCCACTGCCGCAAACCTGTCTGACTACCCTGTCGATTTTCTTGTGATTGGAGCCGGGATCGCCGGCCTGAGTGCGGCGATTCGCCTGGCCGGAGCCGGGTCTGTCCTCGTGGTTACCAAGGAAGAGCTGGCCGAATCGAATACCGCCTATGCGCAGGGCGGCATCGCGGTCGCCATGAGTGGGGAAGAAGATGTTGTCCTCCATCTGAAAGACACGGTGGCGGCCGGGGATGGCCTGGTCGATGAGAGAGCCGCCCGCGTTCTGGTGGAGGAGGGTCCGCGTCGCGTTGAGGAGCTTCTGGAGTGGGGCACGGCTTTCGACCGTGAGAACGGCAAGCTGATGTTTACGCGGGAAGCAGCACACAGCCGCTCCCGCATCCTGCATGCGAACGGGGATGCCACCGGCAGGGAGATCGCCGTCTCGCTGCTGCGTCACGCCCGCGCGATTCCGAACATCCGTCTGCTGGAGTGGACGACCTGCATTGATCTTCTGACCCAGAGCCATGATGGGCGGCGCGCAGTGACTGGGGCGACGCTGCTTGACGGTGAGGGTGGAATCCTGACAGTGCATGCGAAGGCGACTCTGATTGCCAGTGGCGGCGCCGGGCAGGTGTACAGCGATACGACGAATCCTCCGGTGGCAACAGGGGACGGGATTGCGATTGCGTGGAGAGCGGGAGCCGCTATCAGCGATATGGAGTTTTACCAGTTTCATCCCACCGCCTTCAGTGCGCCGAATGCTCCGCGATTTCTGTTGAGTGAGGCTCTGCGCGGGGAGGGAGCGTATCTGGTCAACGCCCGGGGCGAGCGTTTTATGCAGCGTTACCATCCTTTGCTGGAGCTTGCTCCACGGGACGTTGTCGCCCGCGCGATTACCCACGAGGGAATGGATGGCCCGGTGTACCTGGATATGCGTCATGTGAAGAAAGACCTGACGGTGCGGTTCCCGGGAATCTCACGTTTCCTCGCAGGGTATCTCCTTGATTTAAACCGCGACCTGATTCCGGTACGACCGGCGGCGCACTACCTCATGGGTGGCATCCTGACCGACGTGCATGGCCGCACGACCCTGAGTGGCCTGTATGCAGCAGGAGAGGCGGCCTGCACGGGTGTTCATGGAGCCAACCGGCTGGCCTCGAACTCACTGCTGGAGGGACTGGTCTTTGGCGCCCTGGCGGCAGAGTCGATGATGAGCGATAGCCAGGGGAATACGATTCCGCAGGGTTCGATGGAAGCTTCGACATGCAAAGCAACAGCAGAGGGCCGGACAGCGGATGACCAGATCGAGCGCTGGATTGATGATCTGAAAAAAAATATGTGGACCTACGCCGGGCTGCTCCGTGATTCCTCCGGCCTCGAGAGTATGCAGCGGGTCCTCAAGGCGTTGCAGGAGACGATGCCAAAGGGGCTTTCGCGGCGGGCTATTGAAGCAAGAAATCTTCATGCGATTGCGACAATGATCGTGCTGTCGGCCCAGGGACGCAGGGAGAGTCGTGGTGCACATTATCGGAACGATTATCCGGAGCACGACGCGGTCGCGCGACACTCTGTCCTGGAGGCGGATCAGCTCATCTTCCGAGAGGATCTGAATCCGGCAGAGGCGGTCCAGGGCGGTGCGTAAGGGAAGTTCCTTTCTACTTGATGCGAAGATTTTTTGCATACTCTTCAGAGCGGCTTGATTCCTTCTCCTTTATTCTTCATCAATTTATGGATCGAGACATTTGGCCGCAGACGTGATGACATCACGCTGCGGGCCCCCCTTGAAAAACTTCATAGCAATCATCTGAGTACTGCTTCCGAGAGTGAAGTTTTTCAGATCTCAAAACCAAAGAAGCATAAGCTCAAGGAGATAACCTTCCATGCGTATTGGAAAGCTGTTAGTTGCCGCCTGCGTTCTCGCATTCTCGTCTGTTGCCGCACATGCAGACGATTTTTCATTTACAGGGAACTTCAACAACATCAATGATGTTCAGCTATTCACGTTTACGGTTGGGTCCAATTCCAACGTGGTTCTTCGCACGTGGTCCTATGCAGGTGGAGTGAACGCCCAGGGGCAGACGATCGCCGAAGGCGGATTCGACCCCATTCTGGCTCTCTTCCAGGGATCCGGAGCGAGCGCTATTTACATCAATCAGAACGACGATGGTGGAAGCGCCGTTCCTGCAGATTCGGTCACGGGAGCGCAGTATGACACCTACCTGGCAGTCAATAACCTGACGCCCGGTGTGTATACCGTATCCGTCATGGACTACGCCAACTTCGCCGTCGGGCCCACACTGGGCGATGGCTTCACGGGGGGAGCGCTGCCGGATTCCGACTGTAGTGGAGTCGGTACCTACTGCGATGCCACGGGGCACTTCCGTGACTCGCACTGGGCTTTCGATATCCTGGGCGTCGAGTCGGCGAGCACCCCGGACCAGCCTCCGCCCTCAGCTGTCCCTGAACCTTCGACCATTGCGCTGCTCGGGTCCGGGCTGGTTGGCCTGGCCGGGTTTGCACGCCGGCGATTCAGCCTGTAAACCTTTTTGAAGGGCGACGGCGGCGCGAGAACGCTTGCGCCGCTTTCTTTTTGAAGAGAGCACCGCTAGACGAAGACAAGAGCCACGGGGAGAATTGTTCCCAGAACAAGCAGCGCAGTGACCATGACGCGGTTTCTCATGTACTTGTAAGACATGTAGATTCCGGTGACGGTCGAGAGAAACAACCCGATGGCGACAATCAGAAAGAAGATCTTCAGGGGCAGAGGATGATGTTTTTTCCCTGCAGGAGCCTGCTGGGTAGGCAGTCCGGCGGGTGAAGGAGCTGCAACTGCAGGGGTGGTGCGGAGTTCACTACTCCGTGAATCAGCTCGTGAGTCAGTCCCTGGATCAGTCCTTGGCTCCTCGAAATGCGGGGCGCGTCCCTCGGCTCGCGCATCCGGGGCTGCAACAGTCTCCACTGGGCGCTTGCGGACGGGCACGACTGGCGTCTGCTTCTTGTGAATCTGTCCGAGAGTGACGGCCCAGGCTGGTGGCTTGTAGGAGCTTCCGCGTGTGGTCTCGTGCAGACTGAAGGTCTGGAGAGCACCGGTAAAGGCGAAAAAGATCAGGGCAGGCGCCGTAAAGATTCCGAGATAGAGATGGATCAGGCGGCAGATCCGCAGGAAAGCATGCGCAGACGAACGAGACATGATTTCTTAGTTTTAGCGGAAAAATTTAATTCGGACAAGATCGGTCGTATATTTTCAGGAATTTTTCTTTGGAGCTGCTCCGCCGGCGGGAGAAGGGGCCAGCAGAGAGATTCCTATGGTAACGGCCAGAAGAGCAGCAACGACTCCCAGGGAAAGGACAGGGGAGATGTCGATGAAGTGTGCGCTGAGCATTTTGATGGCGGCGAAGGCGAGCACGGCAGCAAGGCCGTAATGGAGATACTTCAGGCGCGTGAGGAGATGGGCCAGCAGGAAGTACAGAGAACGTAATCCCATGACGGCCATGATGTTGGAGGTATAGGCCAGGAAGGGGTGGCGGGTGATGGAGAGTACGGCAGGGATAGAGTCGATGGCGAAGACGAGATCGGTGACCTCGATGGCTATGAGGGCGATCAGAAGAACGGTAGCCATGCGCCTGCCGTTCTCCCGAACGAAGAAGCTGTCTTGCCGGGGGCTGACGGGGTGGAGGTTGGAGATCCATTTGAGCCACCGGGGTGTCTCCTCTTTTTTTGCCTCGTCTTCCGGCAGGACGAGACGGATGGAGGCGACCAGAAGAATGACGGCGAAGATGTAGCTGACCCACTCGAACCGCGTGAGCAGGCCGATTCCGGCGACGATGAAGGCGCCGCGCATGACGATTGCGCCGGCAACTCCCCAGAACAGCACCTTTGGCTGATAGAGCGGCTCAATGCGAAAGAGTTTGAAGAGGAGCAGGAAGACGAAGAGATTGTCGATGGAGAGTGCTTCTTCGATGGCGTAGCCCGCCAGGTACTGAGTAGCGGATTCGCCCCCGAGTGACCGGTAGACGAAGAGAGCGAAGGCCAGGGCAGCGCCGACCCACATGATGGTTGCTGCTACGGCATTGGAATGGAGAGTCTCGGAGGCGGGACGCCTCGACCGCTGCCAGCGTGTGAAGAGGTACTCCACCGCCATCAGCACGACGACGAAGACATGAAATCCTATCCAGTGTTCCAGTGGCGTGGCGTCAGGCATCTCTCTACGATGCTATCGTGCCTGCACCCACAAGTGGAGACTGGCTTCTCTAACGGATCCCTAGAACGATTGCGTAGACCGAATACACTCCGACGGCCAGCAAACCCCAGAGTACAGAGGTGTAGAGAAGACCACGGAGAACTTCGGCCAGTGGATGAAGTTCGAAGTAGCTTCCTTGTCCTTCCCGCTGGCGTGGCCAGGTATCCCGGTTCCGGTAACCGGGCAGAATCTTTGATAGCCGCATTTTTTCTCCTTCCATCCACAGCCTGGATCCATGTCCGAATCCAAAGGTTAGGGAAGGAGAGTATTACCCGACCATCCCATATTAGGGGAATATCGGCAGAGATCGGTATAAGGTGAGCGCGAGTGAGGAAGATGTTTCCACTCAAGCCAACTATAAGGCCCATCCTGGGAATCTACAGGGTTGGGAGTGGTCTTTCCCCGGTTTGGATGGGCCAAAAGTTTCTGGCGACAGGCCAAAGGGCCGGGACTACTATATTCCGCACCACCGCCGCAGTTCTGATCCTGAAGTAGAAAAGGAGCGCTTGATGAAGTATCTATCCTTCTCTCTCTCCGTTGTGGCCGCTACAGTCTTTGCTCTTGGCGCCATGAACGCTCAATCTGCTGCACCCGCAGGGGCAACCGGCGTGTGCAAGGATGGTACCTATACCACGGCGGCATCAAAGAGCGGGGCCTGCCGCGGTCATAAGGGAATCAAGCAGTGGCTGTCCTCAACTTCGACGTCACCAGCAACAGCGGCGCCGAGCAGCAAGGCAGCAATGCCTGCTCCCACCCCTGCTCCTGCGTCTGCGCCAGCCCCTGCGGCGATGCCTGCTCCGGCACCGAAGCCGGCTTCGCATGTCAATGTAGCTTCGAGGACTGCAGCTCCTGGTGGAGGTGCCGGGATGGTGTGGGTGAATACTGAAACGAACGTGTACCACTGTTCCGGATCACAGTTCTACGGTAAGACGAAACAGGGGGCCTACATGTCAGAGGCCGATGCCAAGGCGAAGGGGGCACGTCCGGACCACAACCATCCGTGTACCAAGTAATGCCGAGGGCTCCACGGGGAGGGTTATCCCCGGAAGTTGATCAGGCGAAGCATCTCGATCACGAGATCGCCGGATATCTGCAGGGAGCGCGCGCTGACCTTATCCAAGGTGTCCAGTGCGGTGTGGTGATAGCCGCCCTCGGGATGCGCCATGGTCGGAGGACCATATTCGAGATCGACCATGTCGAGCACAGGGACTCCCCGCTGGCGGAAGGGAAGATGGTCGTCCATTACGGTGTTTTCGTTCTTGAAGACGTAGCTGCTGTGCCCTGTATTTTTTGCCGCCGTCGCGAGCATGTCCAGCAACCAGGGGGTGGAGTTGGAGTCGCGATCGATGTTGAGGTCCTTGTCTCCGATCATATCGGCGACCAGGAATGCCTTGATCTTTTTGATGGTTCCATCCTGCGACCAGCGGGCAGCGAGGTGGCGGGTTCCATAGAGAGAGTCGCGGTCGCTCCAGGACTGGATGGCCTCTTCGCCGTCATCGAAGACCAGCCAGACGCTGTAGCCCTGGGGTGGATTGGCTCGGAGATAGCGGCCTAGCTCGATGAGGAGCGCGGTGGTAGCTCCGCCATCGTTGGCGCCGACAAAATTGATGTCGCGCAGAGGGTAGTTCGTCTCGTAGTGGCTAGCCACGACGATGATGCCGTCTTTTTTGCCGGGATACTTCACGATGAAGTTCTTCATCGGCAGCAGACCGGCGGGAGTCGAGGCGCTGAAGGAGTCTATCTCGAAGTTGCCTTTCGCAGCTTCAGCGGTGAAGTGAGAACGGATGAACTCCTCCGCCTTCGCATGATCCGGAGAACCGATCCAGCGATGAGGAGCGGTGGTGATGTACTGACGGGTCAGGTCGTAGGCTGCTTCTCCGCTGAAATGTGCACCGGACTTCGCAGCGGGCTTTTGCGCATGAATCGTCGTAGCGGAGGCAGTCAGGCAGACCGAGAACATGGCCATGGCAGCGCGAAGCGCAGGCCTTCTGATGCCTGGAAAGAGGATCATGCGGCTTTGGACTCTTTTCGGCGCGATGGGTTGAAGAACCAGGCCACGGCTACCCCGACCATGTAGAGAACCAGCATCGGCAGAGCGAAGAGGCACATGCTTACCGGGTCCGGCAGAGGGCAGATGATCGCGGCGATGACGAAGATGACCAAAACGGCGTAGCGGATGTGACGGATCAGGAACTTCGCGTCGACGATGCCGAGGATGGAGAGGAAGAAGATGAGAATCGGTAGCTCAAAGGTAAGGCCGAGGCCGAGGATGACGGCCATGAAAAAGCTGGTGTAGTCCTCGATGGTGATGATGGGATGGAAGCGGTGGCCGAAGTCGCCGATAAGGACCTTGAGGGCGCCCGGAAGCACCCACTGGTAACCGAAGTACACGCCGGTGAGAAACAGCGCGATGGTCGCCGTCATGAAGGGGATGACGTAACGCTTCTCATTGGCGTACATGCCGGGAGCGATGAATAGCCACACCTGGTACAGGATGAACGGCGAAGCCAGGATGGCTCCACCGACGAGCGAGGTCTTCAGGTAGAGATTGAGACCGTCGGTCGGATGGGTGAAGTTCAACGGCAGGTTGAGCATGTCGATGGGGCGTGAGATGACGCCATAGAGCCGCTCATGAAAGGCGTAGGCGACAACGAAGCCGATGAGCAGATAGATCACCGAACGAATGAGTCGCTTCCGGAGTTCATCAAGATGCTCCATCAGGCTCATGCCCGGGAGCTCGGCGCGGTCGGTAACGGCCGCCCGTGCGCGGTCGACCAGATCAGCCATGCAACTGTGCCTCACTTGCTACGTGGTCAGGGGCATCCGGAGTGTGTCCTTCGGATGGGTCGGTCAAGGTATCTGCCAGGGCTGGATCCTCCACGTGAGGAACAGCGTCAAAGGCCCGTGAGACAGGAGCGCTCTCCACGGGAAGACCGGTGGAGGGCGGCATAAGGTTCAGATCGCCGGAGGTTGCGATGGGCAGGGGCTCGGGAGCCGGATCGGGAGGGAATTCGTGAGAATCTTCGACCGAGGTATAAGGAGCTGCGCTCAGGTCGACATCGGGGGATGCGATTGAGTTTTCGCCGATGGTTTCACTGGATGTTTCGGCGGTCGTTTCGCCGCTCTCTGGCAGGGGAGGTTTGGGGGCGGCTGCTTCCATGGCAGCGATCTTTTTCTGCTGCTCGGCCTGCTCCGACATACGCAGTTCCTCTTCCATCTGCATCCGGAACTCGTTGGAGGCACGGCGGAACTCGCCCATCAGTTTTCCCAGTTGGCGCGCGAGTTCCGGCAGCTTCTTCGGGCCGAAGAGGATCAGGGCGAGGATAAAGATAAAGGCGCTATCGCCGAAGCTCGGCATAATTGCTTCTATGATACGGTGTCGCCCGGCAAGCGACAATGGCCGGGCCCGGGGCCTTTATCTTGTTGTAAGATAGGTGGTGTAATGCCGTTGTACCGGACGGAAATCTGCAGGATGCGAAAGAATTTGTAACGCTCCTATAAAGAAAAACGTCCAATGCAGTAGAGCGGTACGGTGCCGCTCAGGTGAAGGAAACAGGTGGTAGATGTCTGGTTGCAACATCCCCGTGGGCTGGGTTCTGGCTTGATCTTTAGAACCAGTACAGCGAGCCCACTGCAACCGTTGCAGTGCATGCTTTCAACATCCCCGTCTCAGAGGCAGAGGATGGTCTGACGTATGGACCTGACGCTTCGGTGAGACTGAAGGCGGAGTACTTTGAGCGTACTGATGGAAGAGGCCGCGGTAGCGACCGCGGAAGGTGCTGTGCAGGATTTTTGTTCTCTTGATAACTACCTGATACAGCCTGACCACACGATGGACGACCGCATTGCGGCGGCCCGGGCGACCCTGGGAACCGATGTCATCCTTCTGGGGCATCATTACCAGCGCGATGAGGTGATCCGTTTTGCGGATTACACGGGCGATAGCTACAAGCTGTCCAAAGCGGCATCGCAGACCGATGCGAAGTACATGATCTTCTGCGGCGTCCACTTTATGGCCGAGACTGCTGACGTACTGGCCAAGCCGTGGCAGCAGGTGATTCTGCCTGACCTGAACGCAGGATGTTCCATGGCGGACATGGCCGAGATTGGACAGGTGGAGAACTGCTGGGATGCTCTGGAGAGGGTAGGGCTGACGAGTGATCTTGTGCCGCTGACCTACATGAACTCGGCTGCTGCTATCAAGGCGTTGTGTGGAGAACGGGGCGGTCTGGTGTGCACCTCGTCGAATGCGCGTGGAGCTTTTGAGTGGGCGTTTGCGCGCGCCTCGAAGATTCTATTTCTGCCGGACCAGCATCTTGGGCGCAACACAGCCTTCGCGATGGGGATTCCCCTGAGCGAGATGGCGGTGTGGGATCCGTACCAGATCAATGGTGGACTTACGCCCGATCGCCTGAAGGCGGCAAAGATCATTCTGTGGAAGGGGCACTGCTCGGTACATCAGCGCTTTCTTCCAGAGCACGTGGACCGGATTCGCCGGGAGCGGCCCGGAATGCAGGTGGTGGTTCATCCGGAGTGCCGGTGGGAGGTCTGCCAGAAGGCGGATGCCGTGGGCTCGACCGAGAAGATCATCGAGGTGATTGAAAAGGCACCGGCAGGTTCGAGTTTTGCCGTGGGGACCGAGATCCATCTCGTGAACCGGCTGGCGAATCGATTTGCTCCGCTGGGGAAAGAAGTGATTACGCTGGACGACGCGGGATGCCTCTGCACGACGATGTACCGCATCTCGCCGCAGCACCTGGCATGGGCACTGGAGAATCTGATCGCCGGGCATGTGGTCAACCGCATCAAGGTAGATGAAGATGTAAAGCACTGGTCGCGGGTGGCGTTGGACCGGATGCTGGAGGTAAAGGTTTGAACAAGACGTTTACGCTCGCCGAGGCTCAGACGTTACTTCCGGTTCTGGAAGCTCTGCTGAGAAAGGCGCAGCGATCGGGCACGAAAGCCGCTGAGCTGGAGGTTGAGTTCGAGCGGCTTCGCCAGCAGATCTTTCTAGCCGGGGGAACCCACATCGATGTCGGCATGACTGCACGCCGCCGGGCAGAACGCGATAAGGCCCTGCAGGAGACGCAGGACACGCTTACCGAGATCGACGAGATTGGCGTGCAGGTGAAGGACCTTGAGAAAGGCCTGCTCGATTTTCCCTGCACGATGGACGGCAGGACGGTTCTGCTGTGCTGGAAGATGGGTGAAAAGGAGATTGGCTACTGGCACTCCGAAGAAGAGGGGTTTGCCGGAAGAAAGCCGATCGACGCGAGATTCGGCCGTACCGAGCGTCAGAAGCCGAACTAAGAGATCAGATCAGATGGGAAGACAGGATGGCGATCGCTGAGATTGCTGCCGTTTCAGCACGAAGGATCCTTGGCCCCAGAGTGACGGGCTGCCATTTGTGTGCGACGAAGAGGTCCATCTCCTCGGCTGTCCAGCCTCCTTCGGGCCCAATGGCGAGCGCATAGCCTGGGAAGGCTGTTTCCCCGCTAAGGGCAGAGGCGATGGTTGTCTCCTGTTCCGTCTCTGACAAAAGGAGACGTACCGGCTCAGTGGCATTCTCCAACGCAGACTTAAGCACTGCCGGTTCAGCGATGGCGGGGATCGTTGTTCTGCGCGACTGCTTGGAGGATTCAAGGGCGATGCGGCGCCAGCGCTCTGTACGCTTCGCGGCTGCCTGGGAGAGATGCTTTTCAGTTCTGCGGGCAAGAATCGGAGTGATGCGATCGACGCCGAGCTCGGTCGCCTTTTCAATGGCCCATTCCATGTGATCGAACTTGAAGACCGCCAAGAGGAGATGAAGAGGCAGAGATGTCTCGGTTTCAAGCTCCTCGCGAAGCGCGAAGAGGACCTCACCAGGTTGAACACTGGTGATCTCGGCACGATACAGGAAGCCTCCGGCGACAATGTCGTAGATCTGGCCGGGAGTGGCGCGCAGCACACGCGCCAGGTGGGCAGCCTGCTCGCCGGTGAGTGTAGCGGTTGTTGATGTCCAGGTATCAGCGATCCAGCGGCGGCGGGTCATTCGTCTTCAGCGGTTCCTTCGTCCTGTGACGATGAGGCATGATCGTCTCCCATCGGGATGGCGACGGAGACGCGTCCCTGATGATAGAGGGTTATGTGCAGTGTAGCGGAACGGCGGTGGTTCCAGGCCTCTTCGGTGACAGGGAAGTGGAGAACGACGGCGCCTTCCACTGACTTGCCTGACTCAACCAGCGTTTCGCGCAGAAGAGGCGCTGTGACAAGGGGCTTGAGCGCCGGAAAGGTTGTGAAGAGGCTCTCAAAGTCCTGCTTCTGGACAGCGCTGGTGGAGATTTTGTTTCCATCGGAGGTTTCCAGAGTCGCTGTCATGTCCTTGATGAAAAGCGGCAGGTTCAGGCGATCTTCCATACGCAGGACGGTCACGACATACAGGTCGTCCTGGGAGCGATCCCGCCCGACGATGATGGAATCAGCCTTGAAGACGGTGTGTGTGGGATAGACGGTGGTATGCAGAACTTTCAGCTTCGCTGTGCTGGCGGGGGTGTAGCGCAACACAATGGCGATGGCCATCCCAAGGATTAAAAACGCAATTAAAACAGGGACAAGAAGGTTGCGGCGGGCGGGCGGTGTGAACTTCACGTCTTGCACTGCAAACCAGCATAGCAAGGCGGAATCATCTAAGGTCAAATTTTGTCAGGCAGCAGGTAAACGATGATCTATATACCTTTGGGGGCCGCAAGTGGGCCGGGGGAGAAGGTCAGAATGTTTCATCCCGGTAAACGGCATACTCGTCGAGGAGAACTGCGATCAAGGCGGCGGTGGGAACGGCGACCAGGGCGCCAACCACTCCGGCGAGCGCCGTACCGCAAAGCAGCGAGATGAGGATGGTCAGGCCTGAGAGCTCTACGCTGCTGCCCATGATGCGCGGAATGAGATACGCGTTCTCAACGTTGATATAGAAGATGTAAAAGACGATGACCCCGGCCATCTTCGTCCAGGAATCGAAGGCGGCGACGATGGCAGAGAGCGTGATGGTGACGACTCCTCCGGCGATCGGGATGATGTTGAAGAGTCCCATGAGAAACCCGAGCAGCAGGAAATAGCGCACGTGCAAAATGGCAAAGACGATGGTCGAGGAGATTCCCAGGATGAGCATCAGGAGTCCCTGGCCGATGAGCCAGTTGCTGATCTTGTCGTCGGCTCGTCCAAGGGTCGTCTTGAGCCGCTGACGGTGCGGTGTGGGGAAGAGGGAGAGAGCGAAGTTGTAGGCCCTGTCTCCGTCCAGCATGAAGTAGATGCACAGAAAGATTGCCGAGACGATATCGAAGAGATGCGAGAGCCAGTTGGGCAGAGAAGTCATCAGGTAACTGGCGGTGGTGGTGAGGGCGCCTTCAGCACGCTGTGCAATTGCATCGACGCCGAGCCGATTTGCAATCGGCGACTGATCGAGCCGCGAAATCATCTTGCTGATACGGGAGGGAAGCTCCGCCGAGAACTGGTTGAGATCATGGAGAACCGGTGGAAGACCGACGGTGAGAAAGATTCCAACAATCAGGCCAATCCCGGAGACGATCAGGAAGATCGCTGCCGCCTTCGACGGCCGCCTGCCGCGGATGTTGGTCTGCATGATGCGATTGACGATGGGCATCAGCACGGCGGCAAAGAGCGCGCTGACGTAGATCAGGACGAGCTCCTTGGCGAGCAGGTAGACGAGCCCGAAGCCCATCAGCAGGACAAAGGCGAAGAGGATGTGGCCGCGAACCACGCGACGCGAATGCTTCTCGGCAGGACCCAGATCGTCAGTGTGAGGCAGCGTCTTCTCCTGTACAGCGGTGTGTCAACTTAGATGCTGAAAGTTTGCAGCGTCGCGGCTCAGACGCGGGAGTGCGGAGTCTGGTTCAGGCCGGAGAGGATTGCATCCACAGTCTGGTCGGAGGTCAGAGAAGCGGTGTCGATGGTCAGACGCGCCATGCGCCTGTAAAGCGGGCGGCGATGTTCGAAGCGAAGCTGGGCCGCGGCAGGATCGGCCAGTACCGGTCGCGCGATCTCCTGCAGCATGCATCGGTCGAAGAGGACCTCGAAGGGGGCGTCGAGAAAGATGGTTGTGGTAGCGGGGGTCTGCTCGATCAGAAGCCGGTTGGTCAGGCTCTCCGGGGTTCCACCGCCGAGGGCGAGAATTACGTTGGATTGTCCCAGAGCCGAGGCAAGGGCAGTCGATTCGAGCCGCCGAAAGTGCGCTTCTCCGTGGCGGGAGAAGAGATCGGGAATCGTAGCGCCAGTGCGGAGTTCGAGATGCTGATCAAGATCCAGAAAGTTCCAGCCGAGACGCGTGGCGAGCAGGCGTCCGATGGTCGATTTGCCGGCGCCCATGAAGCCGGTGAGAATAAGGCGATGCAGGGCTAATGGAACGGCATCGCGCTCAGGCTGGGCGGCTGCGGGATCGCTGAGTGCTGGTTGACTGACTGGCATTGTCTTTCTCCTGTGCATAGGTTTGGGCTGCAAAACGAAAGCCGCGACCTTTTTGGTCGCGGCTCGGGAAGTTCGAAGACTCTGAAGTTGCTTCAACTCAGAGATGCATGCGAGGCTCCGCCGGCCGCGACTGGATACCAGTAGCCGTAGCTAAATCGGCCGAAGTGGAGCGTCTGCACCATTCTGCTAAGAACGATACACGCACTTCCGGATGAAAGCAACAGATAAGTTGTCGATCCTGCGTTGCCTTTTTGCCCTATGGGAGGGCCTAGCTTTTACCTGGTCCCGTAGCATAACTGGGGTCGGCTGCCAGACCTTCCTGAATCTTCTTCCAGACGTTATCACTCGGCTCATGCGTCGGCTGAAGAAGCTGCTTCGCCTGATCGGCGATGTACTGAAGATCACGTACCAGGGCAGAACAGTTTTCACAGGACTTGAGGTGTTCGGCGATCTCGGGATCGTCGATCGAGGAGTTGCCTGCGGCTGCAAACAGATCGGGAAGTTGTTCCTGAAATTCAGCGCAAGACAGAGGGGCCGAATGAGAGTTCTTCAAGGTCATAATGCCGCTTCCTTAAGGTCGGTCTGGACGGTAGGCTCCGATTCGCGGAGCAGCTCCCGAAGCTTTAAACGCGCCTTGTGGAGCTGGGATTTGCTGTTTCCGGTCGAGCATTCAAGCATGACTGCGATTTCATTATGTTCGAAACCTTCCACATCATGAAGGACAAAGACCATGCGGTATCCAGGAGGCAACGCGGCGACGGCACGCTCCAGCGCGACACGATCGACTGATCCTGCCAGTTGTGTGTCCCGGCTTCCGAAGTCGCGCTTCGGCGAATCCTCCTCAGACGGGTTGATGGTCTCTTCCAGAGAGACCAGTTGAAGGCCTTTTTTGCGAAGGTGCATAAGAACCAGATTGACCGTCAGGCGGTGCAGCCAGGTTGAGAATGCGCTTTCTCCGCGAAAACTGCCGATCTTCCGGAAGAGGTGGAGAAATGCCTCCTGGGTCATGTCTTCGGCTTCGGAGACGTTTCCCAGCATGCGGAGGCAAAGGGTGTAAACGCGGCGCTTGTGCAGAGCGTAAAGTTTTGAAAAAGCTTCGGCATCGCCTGCCTTGGCACGCTCGATTGCTTCAGCTTCTCCGGCGATCGGTGGATTTCTTTTGAAAAGCCCGGGGGCGGTCTTTGTTTCTGTCATCTGTAGACCTTGGAGTTCCATGCTTCATCTCCGGGTTGTGTTGATTGCTTAATGGACCGAGCGAATCGGTATCTGAAATTCGACAAAAAAATAGTAGGGGTCGTCACACGTAAGGAATTTGAGTGCCGGATGAGCAAAAAGGTTGTGTTTGCGCCGAATCTGCTGGCCTGCCAAGGTTTTGCGGTTACGATCCCACAAACCGGGCGTACAGGGTGCGGGCCACCATGATATCGGTCGTCCCCTGCACGATCGCCCTTCCATCCGCGAATAGGGTAAGGGTATGCGGTCCCCGTGTGAAGCGCAGGAGAAGGTCGTTGAACCGGACCTCGCCGTGCGGAGCGAGGCGATCGCGCATGGCCGGGAAGTCGACTGGCCGGTGATGCTCATGGATCTGGACGGAGTTTCTGCCGCAGAGGGTGATGTGGGGACGGCCTGTTCCTGCCAGGTGGGTAAATTCGCGCCGATCACAGACGGAACATTCCTTCCTTGGAGCGCCGGCAGAGATCTCGGACCGTTCCGACGTCCACAGGTCGAAGGAGAGCAGCGTGCGGCGCATCAGTGCGGACTGTGCTGTGAGGAACTTGAGTGCTTCGGTGACCTGGATGGAGGCGGCCAGATTGACGGCGGTTGAAAGAATCCCTGCTGTGTCGCAGGTCTCGACCGGCCCGGAAGGCGGCTTGGGAAACAGGCAGGCGAGGCAGGCGGTAGGGTTCCAGTCCATCTCCTGTGCGGATGATCCCGTGCCCGCCGGCGGGCGCAATGGAAGGATATTCATGGTGGCGGCATAGGCGCCAATGGCGGCGGCGTAGATCCATGGAGTGCCCTGCTGGACGGCGAAATCGTTGACCAGGTAACGCGTCTCGAAGTTATCGGTGGCGTCGAGGATGAGGTCGCAGCCGCCCAGAAGTGTAGAGACGTTATCGGGGACGAGATCGGAGACCTGCGAGTGAACCGTGATTCCGGAGTTGAACTGTGCAATCTTGCGGCGGGCGGCTTCGGCCTTGGGAAGCATGTCCAGAGCGTCGGATTCGTCGAAGAGGACCTGACGCTGCAGGTTGGAAGGCTCGACAAAGTCGCGGTCGATCAGGGTGAGGGTTCCGACGCCGGCACGTGCGAGAAGGGAGGCCGATGCGGCTCCTGTGGCTCCGCAGCCTATGATAGCGACGTGCGAGCTGCCGAGCCGCTGCTGCCCTTCTGCGCCGATGCCAGGGAAGAGGATCTGGCGGGAGTAGCGCTCCTGATCGTCGATCAGGGCTTTTGCAGCAGGCTGGGGATGGCCGGATACAGAAGATAGAGACGGCATGGACCTGACTTTCCGGGTCCCGAAGGACTCTGCTGTTTCGTAGTATAGGGAAGTGCATGCCTGAGGCGGAAATTGCTCGCGCGGCAGTTTTCGGAGCCGCATCCTACCAGAGGCGGGTCTGCAGCCGGATGCACGAAAAGAACAGGGACGAGAGAGCTTTACGGGTTCTGTCGAATTGCGAACAGGAAGGGTGTTTTTGGGGCGGTTGGCAAGAGGTCGAAAAAGAAGTGGGCGAAACAAGCTGCTGCCAGGCCCGGTGACTGTCCTGTTGCTCTGGATGGCGATGACCGCCTGTTGCCGCGCGCAGACAGCACCAACGGGTGCGACGCCTTCTGCTTCGACGCCTTCGAACGTGACGATAACGCCCCCCGGTCAGCAATCCCCCCCCCCGACGACTCCGCAAGCATCGCAGACAGAGCATGCGGTCAGACCGGAGCAGAGTGAAGAGCCGGACCTCAACACGGGACCTGGGTTGCAGACGTCGGTTTGGGATTGGAAGGGATTGCGCGTCAACAAGGTTCAGTTTACGGGCGTGATTTTTGAGAAGACGGATACGTTGCCGAGTGAGCTGCCCCAGAAAGCGGGGGAGCCGCTGGACCCGCAGAAGGTCCGCGAAAGTACGCGACGCCTGTTCGACAGCGGCCGCTACCGGGACATCACGGTGAGGGGAATCCGCGAAGGGGATAACGTAACGCTGATCTTCGCCGGCGTGCCTCGCTATTACGTCGGCAGGGTAACCATCAACGGAGTCAAGAGCGATCGGCTGAGTTCTTTGCTGGAGTACGCCACCAAGCTTGATCCGGGAACGGGGTATACCGATACATCCGTTTCGACCGGCACGGAAGGAATACGGGATGTACTGCGCTCGAACGGCTACTATGAGCCCAAAGTCTACGCCGGAACGACACTGGAAAAAGCGAACCTCCAGGTGGATGTGGAGTACGACGTCGACATCGGGCCACAGGCTCGGGTAGGCAACGTGACTGTCGAAAGCTCTGACCTGGGAATGACCGTTGAGGAGTTCCGCAAAAAAGGAAAGCTGAAGCAGGGCAGAAAGATCAATCGCGACACCATCAGCAACGCATTGACGCGTCTTCGGTCGGAGTATCAGAAGCGCGATCGGCTGGAGGCTACCCTGAGCCTTCAGAAGCAGACCTATTCTCCGCAGAGGCGCCAGGTCGACTACGAGTTTCGAGTGGACGAAGGTCCGCAAGTTCAGGTCGTTGTAGAAGGCGTCAAGATATCAAAGAAGCGTCTGCATCTGCTGGTTCCTATCTTTGAGGAAGGCACCGTCGATAACGACCTTCTGAATGAAGGCATGCATAACATTCGCGACTTTGTGCAACAGCAGGGTTACTTCGATGCTTCCGTGGACGTGAAGGTGATTGGGCGCGATACGCCAACTTCGCGCGTCGTTTATACAGTAGACCGCGGCATGAAGCACAAGGTCGTCGAAGTCCAGCTTCGCGGAAACCACTACTTTTCCAACGACATTCTGAGGGAGAGAATGCAGGTCAAGAAAGGAGATGCCTACCAGCGCAGCGGCCGTTACAGTCCGGGTCTGGTGGCAAGCGATGTAGCGGCGATCCAGGCTCTCTATCGAGCCAATGGCTTTGACCAGGCAAAGGTGACAACTAATACAGAAGATACTGACGCTGGTCCGGCGCAGAAGAAGAAACAGGGTGAGATCTCGGTTGTCTACACCGTTGAAGAAGGACCACAGAAGAAGTTCGGCAAGGTTGAGGTCATAGGCGTAAATCCCAGCCGCCTGCAGGATGTGAGGTCGCTGATGAATACGCAGTCGGGACAGCCGTTTTCGCTGGTGACTCTTTCAGGCGATCGCGACACAGTGCTTACATATTATCTGAGCCACGGCTTCGATAAAGCGAGGGTCGAAATTCAACAGCACAAAGAGAACGATCCCAACCGCACGGATGTTTCTCTGAACGTGTCGGAGGGGAAGCAGGTCTTTGTCAATCGCGTGCTCCTCTCGGGGCTGCATTTTACGAAGCCCAAGATCGTTGAAAACCAGGTGCTGGTGCATCCCAATGATCCACTGGACCAGACAGCTCTGCTGGAGACGCAACGGAATCTCTATAACCTGGCGCTTTTCAATGAAGTCGTGACGGCAGTCCAGAATCCGACAGGCGAAGCGCCGAAAAAGAATGTTCTAGTTCAAACGACGGAAGCGAAGCGCTGGAACGTGACGTATGGAGTTGGCCTTGAGGCGGAGACAGGGAATCCGGGAGGGACGACGCAGACAAATCCCAGCAATCCCCCTGGTCCGGAGGGCCGAGGAAGCGTCAGCCCGCGCGTCTCTCTGGATGTTTCGCGTATCAACCTGAGAGGGACACAGGATTCCATCAGCCTCCGTTCAACCTATGGACTGTTGGAACAGATTGGAATCCTGACCTATCAGAACCCGAATACGTTCGGTTCACGGAACTTCTCAACGGCGCTTTCCGGCGGTTATACAAATATTCAGGACATCACCACGTTTGCATCTTCGACCCTGCAGGGGAGTCTCCGGGTGACAGAAAAGTGGAGGCGAACCGATACGTTTATCTACGAATTTCTCTATCGCCGCGTCAAGGTTGACCCTCGCAGCCTGCGAATTTCCTCGCAACTCATTCCGCAGTTGTCCCAGCCTGTGCGCGTGGGAGGCCCAAATTTTACATGGTTCCACGACACGCGTCAGCCATCGCCCCTGGATGCCTCCAAGGGAAGATACTTCTCCCTGCAGGGCTTTTATGCTTCCTCGAAGTTTGGGTCGCAGACTGACTTCTGGAAGCTGGATGGCACTTTTTCGACCTACTACTCGCTTTTCAATCATCGGTATGTCTTCGCGAGAAATACCAGGATCGGATACGAGCACCCGTCAGGTCCGAATCCAAATGCCAGCAGCGAGGTGTGCGCGGGAGATCTGCGGACGACAAATCCGACCTGCAACGCTGTCCCTCTGCCGGAACGCCTCTATGCCGGCGGCGCAACCTCGCACAGAGGCTTCGGAATCAACGGCGCGGGTCCACGCGACTTGCAGACGGGATACCCGGTCGGCGGGTCAGCGGCGTTTGTAAATACGTTTGAGCTGCGGATGCCTCCTCCCACACTTCCCTATGTGGGAGACAGCGTCAGTTTTGTGCTCTTTCACGATATGGGAAATGTCTTCCAGAATCCCGAAGACATGTTCCCCAGCTTTCTGAACTTTCGCCAGCCCAACCGCGGCACCTGTCGCGATGTTTCAGGAACGGTCGGCCATTGCAATTTCAACTACTTCTCGCATGCGGTGGGCATTGGCGCGCGTTACAGGACGCCGGTGGGGCCAATCCGGGTTGACTTCAGCTATAACCTGAATCCACCGATCTATCCGATTATCGACGACTATGCCGGACGGCCGCCCCATGTAAGCGAAGGAAGCCACTTCAACTTCTTCTTCAGCATCGGACAGAGTTTCTAAATGAGAGGCGCGCGTCACAATCCGGGACTCAGGTGTGTGCTGGTTATCCAGCTGCTGCTGTGGGCTGCCTCAGGAGCGCCGGCGCAGGAACCGAAGAGCGTTCCTCCATCTGTGCCTCTGACGGCGGTTCCAGGCGGCCAGCAGGGCACAGAGATCGACGGCGTCGTTGCGATCGTAAATGGCGATGTCATTTTGGAGAGCGATGTCGATGAGGAGAGGCGATTCGAGACGATTCAGCCCTATCGCGGGTCGGCGAACGGCCGTTCACGCGATCACGCGGTCCAGCGACTGATCAACAGGGCTCTGATTCTCCAGCAGGCTGTACTGGAGGCCGATCAGATCGCCGTCTCTGACGAAGAACTCGACAAACAACTTGGCACACTTCGCAAAGATATTCCTGCCTGCCGTTCGCTGCACTGCGAAACAGAAGATGGCTGGCAGAAGTATCTGGCATCCAACGGGTTTACGGTGCAGGAGTTTCGGGACAGGTGGAGGCAGCGCATGCAGCTGCTTAAGCTGATTGATATTCGCTTCCGCAACGGCATTCACATCTCGGACGATGAAATCCGGAATTATTACGAGAAGACGATGCTTCCGGAATATGCCCGACAGAAGGTTTCGCCTCCAAAGCTGGAGACCGTCTCGCGGCGTATCGAAGAGGTTCTGCTGCAGCAGCGGGTCAGCGGCCTGCTGCGTGATTGGCTGCAATCTCTGCGGGCGCAGGGGAATGTGTGGATTATGAGACCCGGTGAGGTGGCTCCATGAGCGAACAGCATGGAGGACCTCTTCCGCCGGACGACGACGACCGCCGGCAGCGGCTCGAGGAGCGTCTGGAACAGAAACGCCAGGAGATTGAGCAAAAGCTCGGAGAGAAAAAAGAAGAGATTGAAGAGAAGCTGAAGCAGGTGAAGCGATCTCTCGCGTCGCGCATTACACGCGGAACCTTGTTGACGCTGGGAGCCATTGTCCTGGTTCTGTGTCTCCTCCTCGGACTTTTTGCCTGGTACACCACGACTCCGGATTTCGAACACAGGGTCGAGCGCCAAGTGGTCTCGGTTCTGGAGAATGCCACTGGAGGCAGAGTCGAGATAAAGCGGGTCCAGTTTCACCTGTGGCACCTAGCTATCCAGGCGGACGGACTGGTCATTCATGGGCTTGAAGGACCGGGAGAGGCGCCCTATCTGTCGATTGACAAGATTGCGCTTCAGCTGAAGATCGTAAACCTGTTCTCGCGGGTCGTCGGAAGGGGCTTTGCTTCTCACGTCTCCCTGAACAGTTTGCAGGTCGACCATCCTCAGTTTCATCTGATTGTAGATAAGGATGGACACACCAACCAGCCGACGCCGAAGCATCCGAGCAGCAGCAAGACGCCGATAGCGGATACTCTGCTGGATCTGCGGGCAAAGTCAGTGGAGTTGGCGAACGGCGTAGCTCTGATCAATGATCGGGCGATCCCGTTCGACCTTGCTGCTCGCGACGTAGAGGCAGAGATTCATTACCTGGCCCACACAGACCGCTACGCCGCGACGATTGATTTGAAGGACCTGCGTACTCGTCTGAAGAAGGAGCCTGAGGCGCAATCCTCGCTTCACCTGGAAGCTCAAATGGGGCGGGACGAGTTCGACCTCGAACGGCTGCAGTTGCATACAGGAAGAAGTTCGCAGCTTATAGTCGCTGGAAATTTAAAGCACTTTGGTGATCCGGAGTGGAATGCAACGGCACAGGGAGCGCTCGAACTGCGTCAGATCTCGGTCCTTACCGGGGTGGACGGTTTGAACGCGGGAACAATCGACCTGAATCTTCGGGCGCGCAACTGTCTCGCTGCGCCGCCTCCGTCGCAGCAAAAGCCTTCGTTGTGGCGAAGGCTGCGTTCGTCTCTGCCCCGTTCCCGTTCCACTCCATCGACGGCTTCTGTTGAAGCGGACTGTCCAGCGAAGTTTCTGGTGACGGGAACGGCGAAGCTGCATAACGCTGCCTATCGCGACACGTACGTGAATGTGCGGGGAGTGGATGCTACCACCAATATTCATGTCACTCCGTCAGAGTTGGGCTTGACCAGCATCGTCGCGAAGCTGGCGGGCGGAGGATCTATCACCGGTGAGATGAGAATTGAAGACTTCATCTCGCAGACGGCAGCTTCAGATTCGGAATCGCCCACAGCCAGGGCGGCTGCTTCCACAGCGAACAAGACCGCAGCGTCGTTAGGGGCGAAGGCGCCCGTACAGAAGGTCCCTACGGTTAAACCATCGCACGCCTATGTCGATGCTGATCTCAACAGGATCCCATTGCGGTCGATCATGCAGATGACGGCAGAGCACTTCGGTGATCTAGGCTTTGATACGGCTGTCAGCGGCCCGGTGAAGGTGGAATGGGGTGGCTCGGCGAAAGACATTGCAGATACGGTTGAGTTGGATGGAGATCTGAAACTTTCGCCCACGGGCGTGCGGCGTGCTGGAATTACATCAAACGTTCCGGTCACCGGGCAGATTCTGGCGCACTACACCGGCAAAAACGAAACGGTGCGAATTCAGCGGATTCATCTGGAGACTCCCGAATCAACGGTACAGGCGACAGGAATTCTCGGCGTGAACCTTGGGGATCCTCTGACGGCTCTTCATGTCGACCTGACGGTACGAGATCTTGAAGAGTACAACCAGCTTCTGACCTCGTTGGGGCTCGAAGGAGGAGGGCGGAAGGGAAGTGCGGCGATTCCAGTCAAGCTGCATGGCGCCTTACATTTTTCGGGTACCGCGCAAGGCGTAGCGCGTGATCTGAACGTGAAGGGGCATGTTGAGGCGAACGATCTCGAATTTGCACTGGGGAGCACGGATGCCCTGATCGATTCGCTTGTTGCCGACGCAGAGTATTCTCCTAATTCCGGTGTGGCGGTTGCGTCTTCGACCATCCACCGTGGCAGCGCAGTTCTGCATGCATCCGGCACAGTGAAGCCGCGGCAGGTAGTCTCGCGCAGAAGCGTGAGCTTTGTATGGGACGAGGGAGTTGCGATCGATGCCAGTATGCAGCTTGCTGACGCCGGTGTCCATGACCTGCTGCAGATTGCAGGACAGCAGGAGAAGATACCTGTCACCGGCACGATATCCGCAGATGCCCACGTGGCGGGAACCTTCGAGAATCTGAACGGCAGCGGGCATGTCAATTTGAAGGACGGAGTCGCTTATGGAGAATCATATGAAGCTGTGTCGGCAGATCTCTCAGCTGCAGGGCAGATGTTTGAGGCGAATCATATCTTGTTGCGGGTGCATGGCATGCAGATCACGGGCAACGGCGGATACGATCTTGCTAGCCGGAAGCTGCATGGGCATGTAGAAGGGCGCGACCTGATTCTCTCGAAGTTCGAGACGATCAAGCGAACTGGAATGAATGCAGATGGCAGACTGACGGTCGTCGCAGATGCTAACGGGACGGTTACAGAGCCTGCTCTGCGCGCGAACGCGAGGCTGGACGATCTGACCTATCAAGGGCAGCGCGTGGGCGAAGTTGCTTTCGAGGCGCATAGCCAGGGCAGCACGCTGCTGTTTACGGCCAACTCCGGCCTGGTGGGGGCGAATCTGAATCTACAGGGCCAGACGCAGCTTACGAACGACTATGAGACACAGGCAAAGCTGACGCTGGCGAATTTCGATATCAATCAGCCGCTGAAGATGTTCGCTCCCGGAAAGGTCCAGGCGCAGTCTTCTATCAGCGGGACAGCGACTATGAGTGGTCCGCTCAAGGCCCCGAAGTCGCTCAGCGGTTTGCTTCAGCTTAATAATGTCGATCTGAAGCTGCAGGGAATTGAGCTGAAAGCCGCAGAGCCTCTGCGTGTGAACCTTCGCAATGGAGTAGCTACGCTGGAGCAGGTCCATATCACCGGGCAGGACACGAACGTGCATCTCTCGGGCACGGCCCAGCTCTTCGGTGCGACCGATCCGAAGGGAGGCAAGCTCAACCTGAAGGGAGATGGAACGGTGAGCGTGGCCCTGGTTCACACGCTTGACCCGGATATCATCTCCAGCGGGCGGGTGCAGTTCACGGTTGCCGTGGGTGGTCAGGTCAAAAAACCTGCGTTTTCAGGCAAGATGCAGCTTGAGCATGTAAACGTTGCGCTGGATGGCGTTCCGAACGGCCTGAGCGATATGAACGGCACCCTGAACTTCACCGATGACAGCCTGCAGCTGCAGAACGTGACCGGAAAGACGGGCGGCGGAGAGCTGAAGCTGGGAGGGTCGCTTCGCTTCCGCAATGGCTTCTATGCCGACCTTACAGCCAAAGGCGACGCAGTGCGGGTCCGCCTTTATGGTCTGAGCGCAACTGCGAATGCCAACCTGAAGCTGCAGGGAACGTCGTCGAGCGCTTTGCTCAGCGGTAATATTCTGATCACAAGATTCGGTGTGGGACCCGATGTTGACTTCGCGGCGTTTGCAGGTAGTGGAAGCACGATTTCGGCTCCTCCGGATCCAGATGCTCCGTCCAACAAGATTCGGCTGGACGTACATGTGACCAGCGCGCCACAGCTTGACTTCCAGAACTCCTACGCGAAGCTGGCCGGATCGGTCGATCTGAACATTCGCGGAACCGTTGCAGTACCGTCGATTCTTGGCCGGATTCAGATCACGGATGGGAGCGCGACCTTTGCAAACACCAAGTACCAGCTGCAGCGCGGAGATATCTACTTCACCAATCCTGTTCGTATCGATCCTACGATCGATATCGACGCGACCGCGCAGGTGGAAAACTATGAGGTTACGGTTGGCCTGCATGGCACGGCGAGCAATCTGAAGCCCACCTACAGGTCTGAGCCGCCGTTGAGTGAAACGGACGTCTTTGCTCTGCTGGCGTTGGGGCGAACGCAGGAGGAGGCACAGATTTATCAGGAGAGGCAGATCGCAGCGGGAAGCGATCCGACCACAAGCGCCCTGCTGGGAGGCGCGCTGAACGCTGCAGTCGGATCGCGCGTGCAGAAGCTCTTCGGGGTGGGAAGCGTAAAGATCGATCCTGCCTTCGTGGGAACACTCGGTAACTCGTCTGCGAGGATCACGATTCAGGAACAGATCTCCCGGCAGATCACAGCTGTTTTTGCCACCAACGTCAATACGTCCGCGCAACAGTTAATCCAGGTGCAGTATGACCTGAATCACACCTCATCCATCGTTGTAACCCGTGATGAATCGGGTGTTTTCAGCGTTGTATACAAGTTGCGAAGAAGGTATCGCTAGACGCCCATCAGGACGCATCAAAACGGACGTCAGTTCTCGGCGCTGGCCGATTTTCAGGAGGACCTATGAAAGCTGGAAGAATACAGAAAAAAGCGGGTTCGATAGCGCTGTTTCTCGCATTGGGAATGCCTCTGCCAGGATTTGCGCAAAATTCGCCCGCAGCGAATCCGCAGGATGCGACGATTCAAACAGATATCCAGAAGGCGCTTGACAGCAAGCGATTCAAAGACGTGACGACTTTCGTCCAGAATGGCGTCGTGACGATGCGTGGAACGGTGAATTTGTACTCAGACAAAGAAGATGCAGATAAGAAGGTTCATCACCGCAAGAATGTACGTGCTGTGCAGAACCTGATCGAGGTTGCCGGGCCTACGGTAGATGATGTAACGCTTCGCAATAAGCTTGCGGAGAAGCTGACCTATGACCGTGTTGGGTATGGAACGACGGCTTTCAATGCTTTTACAATCGGCGTCCAGAATGGGGTGGTAACTCTGGGAGGGGTAGCGTATGGCCCAACCGACAGGGACTCTGCCATCAGCCTGGTGTCCAACTATCCCGGAGTCAAAGATGTTGTCGACAATATTGAAGTAGCGCCCGTGTCTCCGATGGATGACCGTATCCGGCTGGCAACGGCCCGGGCTGTCTATGGAGCTCCGCAGTTGAACAAGTACGCTATCGATCCTGCCAAGCCGATCCGAATCACCGTGGTTAATGGGAATGTAACTCTCTCTGGGATGGTGGACAATGAGGGAGACAAGCAAGTAGCTTTCCTTCGCGCTAACGGTGTTCCCGGGGTCTTTAAAGTCACCAATAATCTTCAGGTAGCCGCGGTCGCCCCAGAGAAGGAGAAATAGTTCTTTTGCAACAGGGGCTGTACGAGCGGGCCGCAGTGCGTGAGCGCTGCGGCCTTTTCTCTTTTAAGATAAAGGTATGGGTTTATGGAAGAGTACAGCGACCACGCTGGAGATGATCAAGTGGGAGCACTCGATCTTTGCGCTGCCCTTCGCGCTTACAGGAGCTGTTCTTGCGGCGGGGACGTGGCCGTCTGCGCGAGTGCTGATCTGGATTATCGTATGTATGGTTTCGGCGCGCTCGGCCGCGATGGCTTTTAATCGCCTGGTGGATGCACGGCTGGATGCTGCCAATCCCAGGACGGCCAGCCGTGCACTGCCTGCCGGAGCGCTGACCGGAGGCTTTGTTGCGGGGTTTGTCCTGGTCGCCGCGTCCGTGTTCTTTCTTGGAGCGGCTATGTTGAACCGGCTGACCCTGGAGCTTGCTCCTGTCGCGCTGGCAGTGGTCCTTCTCTACAGCTATATGAAGCGTGTGACCCGCTGGTCACACCTCGTACTGGGACTGGCGCTGGGGATTGCGCCTGCGGCGGCATGGATTGCGGTTCGCGGAACTCTGGACCCGCGGATCATCATCCTTACTCTCGCTGTTCTCCTGTGGGTGGCGGGATTCGATGTGCTGTATGCCTGTCAGGATTTTGAGCATGACAGGCGCGTGGGACTGAACAGCGTGCCTCAGGCGTTTGGACTCAACGGCGCCTTCTGGATCGCACGGCTGATGCATGCCGGTATGCTCGTCACGCTCTACTGGCTGGTCGGCTCTTTTCATCTTGGCGGAGTGGCAAAGATCGGGATCGCAGTCGTCGGGGTGCTGCTGCTGTATGAACATCTGATCGTATCGCCCCGCGATCTGCGGCGGATGAACGCCGCCTTCTTTACGCTGAACGGTGTGATCTCCGTAGTGTTCTTTCTCTTTATTGCAACCGATGTTCTGCTTCGACATTAGCGGAGGGAGAAAAACAAAACGCCCGCCGTCGATTGGCGGGCGTTCTTGTTTTCGCAAAAAAGGCTACGAGTTGCGCTTCTCGTCAAGCTTGGCGTTGATGTTGTCCTTTATGTTCCTGGCAGTATCTACAATGCGGTCTCGCGCACTGTCGGCTCTGTCTGCACGGTTGTCTGCGACAACATCTTTCGCGTTGCCGTAGGTCTCCTTGGCGGCGCCCTTTACCTGGTCTGCTACTCCTGAGTTTGCCAAACTCTGGTCGTCGAGCGCTTCTCCGATCTTCTGCTTGAGCGCTCCTGCAACCTGATCGAATTTGCCTTCCAGCTTTTCCTTATTCATACATAGACTCCCTTTTTCTGCTGAACCCGAGGTATCCCCTCATGTGGAAGGGCCACCGACTGGTGCAACCAGCTATAACGCGCGTCGTCCACTCAGTAGGTTGAAGATGAGAACAATGATTGCCAGCACGAGCAGGATGTGGATCCAACCGCCAAGGGTGTAGCTGCTGACCAAACCAACAAGCCAGAGAATGAACAGAATGATCGTAATCGTCCAAAGCATTGGTAGCTCCTGAAAAGGGATAGTTACGACTTCACAATTCCTGCGGCCTACGAAGAAACACGGCACGCGGCCTTCCTGTTGTATGGTGCGGTGTAGGGACGGTAGGTTGCCATTCATGTCTAAAATAGACAGCAGGGAGAATAGTTTTTGAAGATTGCGATTCAAGGGGAGCTTGGCTCCAACAGCCATATGGCCACGTTGCAGATGTTGGGCAACGAAGCGAAGGATCTCAGCATCGCACCCTGCAACGTTTCAGCGGAAGTGATGGCGAGAGTGATCTCTCGCGATGTCGATGCAGCCGTGCTGCCTATTGAGAACAGCCTTCATGGCTCGGTTGCCGAGCACTACGACCTTTTGCTGGAGTTGGATGTTCGCATCGAACGTGAGAGTCTTTTTCGCGTCCGGCACAATCTGATTGCTGCTCCCGGAGTATCGATGGCTGACCTGCGCCGCGTCCTCTCGCACCCGGTCGCTTTATCGCAGTGCAGAAAGTTTCTGGCTTCGCACCCTGAGCTGGAAGCCATGCCTTTCTATGACACGGCCGGAAGTGTGAAGCACCTGATGGAACATCAATTAAGAGATGTCGCCGGAATTGCTCCCGAGCTTGCGGCCAGCCAGTATGGCGCCCAGGTTCTGCTTCCTGCGATTGAAGATCACGCGCAAAACTTTACGCGATTTCATCTGGTGCGACGCAGCGATGATCCCTATCTGCTTCCGGCTCAGCAGCCTGAGAACAAGATGAGCCTTGCGTTCGCAATCGACCATCGTCCAGGCACGCTCGTGGCTGCACTTGAAAGACTCGCCTGGGCAGGCGTCGACCTGACCAAGATCGAATCTCGCCCGGTCCCTGGCAGCCCCTGGGAGTACGTTTTTTATGTGGATGTGCGGTTTGATTCGGCCTCCATGGCCGAGGCTGCCGTGGCCGCACTCATGGAGCATTGCCGGATGGTGAAGGTGCTCGGAAGATACCGCGCAGCCTCAACTACGGCTGAATGAGCCATTCGTACTGCTCTTCTGTCAGAGGGACTACAGAAAGACGGAACTGGCGAAAGAGGATGGAGCCCTGGAAGACAGGAGCTTCGCGAATCTCAGCCAGCGGCTTCTCGCGCTTTAGCCGCTTGACGGGCGCGATGCGGACGATTGGGTTCTTCGTATCCGTAGGATTCACGGAGACGACCTTCGCCGTGCCTATGGCTGCTTTGCCGATGTTGGAGTGATAGATCACCAACCGATCCCCTTTCTTCATATTCCGCAGCGTCAGCAGGGCCTGGTTGTTTGAGATTCCATCCCACGTTGTCTCTCCGTCGCGAAGTAGATCGTCGAAGGAGTACTTGTTCGGTTCCGTCTTCAGCAGGTAGGGCATGGTGATAGGTTACCGCGCTCTGCCTGCTGATTCCATGGGGATCTCTGGAGCATTTCACGCCATGAGTTGGCTTCAGGAAGGATCTGCGAACGTCGTTTTCCTCGGGAAAGACGGCGCAGACCTTTGTGATTCGCTCTCCACTTTCGCGGGAGATGCTTTATCCTCCCAGGTCAACTAGGCGAACCTGCGAGAGGGGCTGATTGAGAAAGCTCGAGCCGAGGCGCTGGAACTTTTCAATGGAGTCTGTAGCGTAAAAGAGATGTTCGGGCTGCGTACCTTCGGCAGGAGCAATGGGCCAGGGGAGCGCCGCGGCCACGGCCTGGGCGGTCGCAGCGGCGGAGTCGATGATCTGCATGGGATGATGCAGTGTCTTGAGGGTCGTCTCGATCAGAGGCTTGAGCAGCGGATAGTGAGTGCATCCCAGCAACAGAACATTCGCGTTGGGTGCCTGTTCCAGGGCCTCGAGGAGATAGATACGCAGAACTTCAAGAGCGACGGCTTTTTGCGCTGGTTGTTCAAGCCAGCCTTCTTCCACAAGCGGAACCAGCAGCGGGCATGCCTTCTCGGTCGAGGGCAGTCCGGCAGCACTCAGGCTGCGGGAGTAGGCTCGCGACTGCGTCGTAGCGGCTGTAGCCAGGACGACGACATGGGCTTCTTCGATTCCCTGAGGGGTGGCCTTGGCCGCTGTCAGAGCGGCCTGGGTCCCGGGTTCGACCACCCCGATCACCGGAATGGAGAGCGTGGCGCGAATATCGTCGATCGCCAGGGCCGTGGCCGTGTTGCAGGCGATCACCAGCAGATCGGCTCCCTGATCGACAAGAAACTTCGCGCTTGAGATGGCATAACGCGCAATGGTCTCTCGGGATTTAGAGCCGTAGGGGAGCCGTGCCGTATCGCCGAGGTAGACGTAACGGGTATCGGGAATGAGCATGAGCAGCTCGCGGAGAACTGTCAGGCCGCCGAATCCGGAATCGAAGACACCGATGGTTTTCATGGTTGCGTGGCCGCCTCGCTTGGCGCGGGTGGATGCATGGACGTATCGACCAGAGCATAAGGATGATCCAGCCCGGCGTGTCCCGCGAGGGTCGGACGGGACTGGCCATCGATCAGAAATCGTACTTCTTTGAAATCTGGAAACGCTGCGTGAAGCGTGCCGATGATGGAGTTCAGCGTAAGCTGCTCGACCTCGATCCCGGAAGGGTGGTTGTCCACAAACGACCCGCGGAAGTTCACCAGGATGGTCCGTTTCGCGCCGGCAGGCATATCTGAGAGTAGAAAGATGTCGTCCACGGAAGGCCCACTCTGAAGCGGATGGGCAGAGTCCGGCTGCGAGTATTGGGCAAGTAGATTTTCGACCAGAGACCGAGCCTTGAGCGACGGATCCTGCGGCAGAGCAATCTGCGAACGGATAGGACGTATGGCTCCATCGGCATCCGAGGCGACGTAGAGCGTAACTTCCTCGGTGGCCGTGGTCGTTGGAGCGGCCAGAGGAGTGGCATCGTTCAGGGCGGTCAGGCGCTTTTGCGCCTCTCTGCACCCTCGCAGCAGAAAAGCACCCATCCCCAGGATGCAACTGACGAGAATCCAGAACAGAACGCGCTGGTAGCGGGGAATCATTGCGTTGCTCCTGCGCGCCCAGCGCTGGTTTGCGTGGGAGAAGGTGCGTTGTGGGTGCGGAACGACGCGATGGCGGTGGCAAGTGCATTGATCACTCGCTGCTGATAGGCGCCGTCCGTGACCGGTACGACTTTGCCGGAGTCACCCTTGAGTGGGGATATCTCAACGGCAACCGCCGGGCAGATCAGGTTATCGATGGGGGGCACGGATCCTCGAAGCAGAAGCACGGGAACATGAGCATCCTCAAGCGCAAGGCCAAGCTCATTGGCGAGCCGGGTGCTCATCGCAACCATTGGCTCCTGGGCGCGATCCCAGGGGAGCGCGCGGGCTGAGGACTTCTCGTTTGCCTGTGGAAGCGACGAGGACACCAGATGAACGCCGGTGCCTGAGCCGGTTGCATGAAGAAGAAGGCAAACCAGTGGACGGTCGTGGTTCGCGATTCCAGCCCGCATATCGCTGGCCAGCTCATCTGCGGGGTCGGAGTCGCGGGTGGCGACCACGGTAAACCCTTGTGCCACGAGGGCCGGGCGCAGCTTCTGTGCGAAAGCGAGTGTGACGTCCTTCTCCGCGGTTGTGCCGGATATCTGTGCGCCATTGTCCCGCCCACCATGTGCGGGGTCCAGAACGATGAGATTCCGATAGAACGCTGGCGCAGGTTTAGGCGTCGCAGGAGCGCTGGTGGGCGCCTGGACCTGTGGTGTGGGCATCGGCCTGCTCTGCTGCGCACGCATCGGCGCTGCAGTATAGGTCAGCAGAAGCATCGCAGGCGTCAGGATGGAGAAGCGTTTCGAGATCACAGGTCTTGGGGGAGGTCTTCGGTTCCATTTTAGCGGCGATGCCGCTCGCACGCTCTGCGGGTACTGCCGAAAGCATGGTTTGGAGGCGGAACGGGCCTCGCCGCTCCCCTGGAAGACGTCTGCAGGAGCGGCGAGGTCTGAAAGATTAATCCAGCGCGTAGATTGCCAGTCCGCTCAGGAGCTTCGGATAGAAGTCGGTCGATTTCTGAGGCATGACATCGCCGGCCAAAGAGACCTCTTTGAGCTGTTCGAGTGTGATGGGCTTGATAAGAAAGGCGATGTTCGCGTCGCCATCGGTTACCATGGCGGCTGCTTCGTCGGCCTCCCGCAGGTAGCTTACGCTTCCCAGCCGGGTAATCGTCTCCTGACCGAGCCCCAGCAGCTTGTCCAGGACGATCCTGTGAAGCTGCACCACGTCCAGTTGCCGCTGCCGGACCGGCAAATCCTGCAGCAGGGGGGCGATCGCTTCGGGCTTGGCAGTCATCAGGTAGCTTCCATCGACCGTAACGGCGACAAAGGCAGTGCGATCGGTGGAAGAAAGAACGGATACGTCGTGGGATGGAAGTTCCTTGATGTCAAAGTAGGCGCTGGCGCGGGTAATAAAGTCCGGCGAAGAAAAGCCTTCGATGCCGTGGACCACGCGGTGCGTCGGCAGGATCGTAATCCCGGGCGCGTCCATATTGACGAAGGTCATCATCATTGCGGCTTCAGGGAAGGGAGGAGACGGCAGATGGCTGGGGGAGAGCTTTTCGTCTTCGTCGCGCGGCTGGTTCAGGGGCAGCTTCAGCTGCGCCGAACGCTCCTTTGCGTAGGCCACCGAGGTTTCGTATCGATGGTGGCCGTCAGCGATAATCAGCTTCTTGTCTCCCATTGCCGTAACCAGCAGGTTGATCAACGTGGGATCGGTCAGCTTCCAAACCTTGTGGACGACTCCATACTCATCTGTGATGGCCAGGTCTGCAGGCCTGGAATCCACCCGGCCAGGGCCGTTGACCCCAAAGATCAGCTTTTCGGCGGTGAAGGCCGGATCCGAATAGAGCATATAGATTTGTTCGCAGTACGCCCGCGTAGCCTTGAAGAGGCTCATGCGGTCGCTCTTATGCTTGGGAAAGGTCTGTTCGTGGCGGAAGACGACCTTATCGGCGTAGTCGTAGAGATGGCCGAGAGCGATAAAGCCTCTTCGTTCTCTTACTTCGTTGGTATGAGGAACGGTATAGGTCTGAGAATAGCCATAGAGTGCAGGCTCTGCCTCTTCCTGCAGGATCTCGTCCTTGCGCCAGGAGCGAAATGTCTCTGCCGCGCGGGTATAGACGTTTTCCTGCTCGTTATCGCCGGGCAGGTGCTTGCCCAGGATGATGCGCACCAGGTTGTAGGGGCTGGCCGCGTAGTAGCGGTCCTGCATGGCCGGCGTGATCTTGTCGTACGGCTGGGTGACAACGTCTTCCATGCTGACGCGGCCGAGGTTATAGCGAAGAGCGCGGAATGGGTAGACGCGGGCCATGCTTCTGTTTGGAATCTCCCTCGAAGATAGATCGTATGCATTGATTGTACGGGGCAGGGCTGGAGCATACCTGTTACTGCGCCCATCTTTCTGGCGTCAGCGTGACAAAGAAGCGAAGAACTGCGTCTAAAAAAACAGAAGTCCGCAGCGATGGTCGAATCGAGTGTATATTCTGCGGACGGGGTTCTCTGTCGAGCTATTTATGGACCAGGGTTGACCTGGAAGAACCTTCAGGGGCAGAATGCAGGCCGGGTGAGGGGTCTGGGATGACCAGAGGTTTACGGAACGGGGAAAGAGCGTCCGGCAGTGGTTGCGGAAGAGTTGTGCTGTCAGGCCACGTATTTCGACGAATCGAATCCGTGCCCTTGCTTTCGATACTGCTGGTATCTCTGCTCGCTGCCTGGGGGACGGTGCAGGCCCATGCGCAGGAGAATCCTCTGGGGGAGATTCATACGCAGGCTCCGCCGCCCCCTCCTAAGACGCCGGAGGATGCCCGGCCAGTGGTTGAGGGAGCAGGAAACGTTGCGGCAAGTGGAACCTCCCGGCGCGGCGCCAGGCTACGCGTCGATGTAAATCTGGTCCTGGTGCCAGCCACCGTGACTGACCCGATGAACCGGCTGGTTACGGGGCTGGAGAGAGAGAACTTTGAGATCTACGACAATAATGTCGGCCAGATCATCAAGAGCTTTTCGACAGATGATGCCCCGGTCACGATCGGGATTGTCTTCGATCTGAGCGGCAGCATGAACTCCAAGTTCAACCGTGCCCGCCGGGCGCTTAGCGAGTTTCTGCGAACCTCCAACCCCCAGGACGAGTTTTTCGTGGTCGGCTTCAATGACAGGCCGGCAGTCATCGTTGATTACACGTCGGATATCGACGATATCGAGGCCCGTATGGTGATGCTGAAGCCGGAGAATCGCACGGCTTTAATTGATGCGGCTTATCTGGGAATCTCGAAGCTCCGCGATGCCAAGTATGAGCGCAAGGCTCTGTTGATTATCTCGGACGGAGGCGATAATCGCAGCCGTTATACGGAAGGCGAGCTGCGAAGGGCTGTTCGCGAGAGTGATGTGCAGATCTACTCCATCGGCATCTTCGATCAGTATGCGCCTACTCAGGAAGAGCAGCTTGGCCCAGTTCTGTTGAGCGATATCTGCGACATGACCGGGGGAAGAATGTTCCGCGTAGGAGACATCGCCGATCTGGGAGACATCGCAACGCGCATCAGCGCAGAGTTGAGAAACGAGTATGTGCTGGGGTATCGGCCGTCGGATATGAAGAAAGATGGAAACTGGCGTAAATTGAAGATAAAGCTGGTGCCACCGCCGGGGCTGCCGCCTCTCACGGTGCACAATCGCCAGGGGTACTATGCACCTTCGGAGTAAAGTTTTGCCGTGTGCGGCTGCGGCAGCTATGTTGCTGGCAGGGCCTGTGACGGCAAGCGGATTGGCTGGCCAAGGGAATCCACCTCAGGGATCGCAGCAGCAGGCGAGCCCGACTCAACCCGTTCAGCCGTCTCTCACGGTAGATCGTGATCCTGTGGCGTCGCCAGATCCTGACATATCTCCATCCCATGCCGGGGAGATTCAGGCGCCTGAGGGACCTTCTGGACCCATTCATCGGGGAGCCGGAGGAAAATACACCCTTCGCACAGACGCATATGAGGTCCGGCTGAACGCCACGGTCCTGGATTCCGATGGCAAGTCGATCCTCACTCTCAATAAGGACGACTTCAAGGTTTTTGAAGACGGCGTTCCCCAGACCATTGCCTCCTTCCGGCACGAGGATCTTCCTGTCTCTGTGGGAATCCTCATCGATAGCTCAGGATCGATGTACGATAAGCGCGCAGCGGTCGAAGAGGCGGCGTTGGACCTGATCAAGCTGTCGAACAAAGAGGACGAAGCCTTTGTGGTTGACTTCTCCTGGGAGGCGTTTATCGATGCGGACTTCACCAACAACATCGATAAACTCCGCGAAGGCTTGAACTACGTTAAGTCCAGTGGAGGAACGGCAGTCTACGACGCTCTGGTTGCCTCGGCGGACTATCTGGCGAAGAACGCCAAGCATCCAAAGCAGGTTCTTTTGGTGGTTACCGACGGCGAAGATAACGCTTCCAGCGCTACGCTCGAACAGGCAATCCGCCGTATTCAGGACCTGGATGGTCCGGTGATCTATTCGGTCGGCCTGCTTTTCGGGCAGGACACTGACAAGCGGGAGTCGCGCCATGCCAGGAGAGTTCTGGAGACCTTGAGTGAACAGACGGGGGGCGTAGCTTATTTCCCGAAGTCGCTCAAAGAGGTCAATTCGATCGCGGCCCAGGTGGCGCAGGACATCCGGACCCAGTACACGATCGCGTATCACTCGACCAAGTCACCGACACTGGGTGGTTATCGGCAGATTCGGGTGGAGGCGAAGGCGAAGGGAATGGGCAAGCTCTCGGTCCGTACGCGAACCGGATATTACCCGCACATAGCATCCGATGCGGCTGCGGAGGGACAGGCTACGTCTGCTGCATCTCAACCAGATGAGGCGTCGAAACGGCCCTGAAGATGCGTATTGCACAGACGGTTACAGAGTTGGTTGGGCAGACACCGATGGTGCGCCTGAGGGCGCTTGAGCCTGAGGATGGAGCAGAGATCTGGGCCAAGCTGGAGTACCTGAATCCCGGTGGAAGTGTGAAGGATCGGGCCGCGCTTGGCATCGTGCTCGATGCAGAGCGTCGCGGCGTCCTTACTCCGGGTTCGACGATTGTGGAGGCCACCGCTGGAAACACGGGCGTCGGGCTGGCGCTGATCGGCGTCAATCGGGGCTACCGCGTCGTTCTCTATGTTCCGGAGCAGTTTGCGGAGGAGAAGTGCATCCTGATGCGCGCGCTTGGAGCGACGGTTGTCAGAACTCCTGCGGAGGAGGGTATGGCTGGCGCAATCCGCCGGGCTCTGGAGTACGAATGGCAGACGCCGGGCGCCTTCGCTGCGCTTCAGTTTGAGAATCCAGCCAATCCGGACTTCCACGAGCAGACCACCGCGGTCGAGATATGGGAGCAGATGGAGGGTCACGTCGATGCATGGATCTCGGGGGTCGGTTCCGCAGGCACATTTACAGGTGTAGCGCGTTTTCTGAAGAAGAAGAGATCCCATATTCAATGCATTGCGGTTGAGCCGCAGGGAAGCATTCTGCAGGGTGGAGAACCCGGGCCACATAAGGTGGAAGGAATCGGAGTTTCGTTCATTCCGGCGACCTTTGATGCGGGTGTTTGTGATCGGGTGATGCGCGTCATGGACCCTCCAGCGTTCGAAATGGTGAAGCGGCTGGCGGCCGAGGCCGGAGTGTTTGCCGGTTCCAGTGCCGGCGCGATGGTGTCTGCCGCTGTCGATGTGGCACGGGAACTTGGTCCAGAGCAGCGTGTGGTGACGATTATTCCGGATTCGGCGGAGAGGTATCTTTCGAAGGGAATCTTTTAGAAACTCCTGCGTGAAGACTCGTTCGGTGGCTCGAGGGATACGTTGGCCCGGCCGAACGAAATATAGGGATTTTTCGCCTGCGGCTCAGAATGAAGGTTTTAGGAGAGGTATTTGGAATGCTAAAGAAGACAGGTTTTGCCACGCGGGCGATTCATGACGGCCAGGAGCCAGAGAAGCTGACCGGAGCCGTCAACGTCCCCATCTTCCTGACCTCGACCTACCAACAGGAGGAGATCGGCAAGCATAAGGGTCACGAATATGCCCGGCTGACGAACCCGACGCGCGATGCCCTGGAAGAGAACCTTCGTTCGCTCGAAGGTGGCGCCAGTGCACATGCCTTCGCCTCGGGCATGGCCGCGATCACGGCGATGTGCACCATGATGAAGACGGGCGATCACATTGTCTGCTCGGACAACGTCTACGGTGGCACGCAGCGTGTCTTCGACCAGGTGCTGGCAAACTATGGGCTAACATTCACGTACGTCGATACCAGCGTTGCTGAGAACGTAGCGGCGGCGATACGTCCGGAGACCAGGCTGGTCCACGTGGAGACGCCGACGAATCCGATGATGGCGATCACGGATATCCGGGCTGTGGCCGATATCTGCCATGCGAGAGGCGTGGAGCTGAGCGTCGACAACACTTTTCTTTCTCCGTATCTGCAGCAGCCTATCCAACTGGGCGCGGACATTGTGATGCATTCGACCACGAAGTTTCTGAATGGCCATTCCGACGGCCTGGGCGGCGTTCTGGTCTGCACGAAGCCCGAGCAGGCGGAGCGGTTTCGCTTTGTGCAGAAGTGCACGGGGGGCATACTATCTCCGTTCGAAAGCTATCTGTTACTGCGCGGTGTAAAGACACTGGCAGTGCGGATGAAGCAGCATGACGAGAATGGCCGCGCCGTTGCAGAATTTTTTGCCGGGCATAAATCGGTCGAGCGGGTCTTCTATCCGGGCCTCAAGGATCATCCTCAGCATGAGCTGGCGACCCGGCAGCAGAGGGGGTTCGGCTCGATGATCTCAATCGAGCTTGGTTCGCTGGAGAGGGCCAATGCATTCGCTCGCAGGCTGAAGCTTGGTTATCTGGCTGAGTCCCTGGGTGGGGTGGAGACGCTTGTCTGTCACCCGGCCACAATGACACATGCAGCGATTGGGGCCGAGGGACGGGCGCGGCTCGGGATCACCGACGGCCTGATGCGGATCTCAGTCGGGATCGAGGATGTTGAGGACATCATCGCCGATTTCGATCAGGCGCTCGCGGTGTAGTACCGCCATACAGCGTCTATCCGCACAGAGCACGCCAACGCGAGTGAAGATAACGGTTCCAGTACATCAGCAGGCCGGTGACGGTCAAAACGGGAAGGCTGAAGCCGAGCAGCGCCCAAATGACCTTGACCGTTGTTCCCCAGAGGGTGCCGAAGTGAAGAGGGTACATCAGCCAGAGGAACCAGTCGCCGAAGGAGCGGTTTTCGCCATAGTGCCAGAGGGTAAGGAGTTTTCCTGAGTGGCCGTCAAAGGTGAGGATGTCGCGATGCGAAAAATCGCCGGGTGCGCCGCGGTCCATGTAGACGGTGAAGTTATCGCCGGGCTTTTGAGGAAGGCTGAAGCCTTCAAGCAGGCCGGATGATGTGTTGCGAGCGGTTGCGAGGATATCCGGGATCGGCGCGATTGAGGTAGAGGCTTCAGATACCGCCTTTGGCAGCTCTGGCTCTTTCATTCCCACGACGGGGGAAACAACGTTTACGACGGCTGCGACTTTTTCCGGCATGAGAAAGTAAACGGCAGTCAATCCCCACCAGCTGACGATCAGAAGGGTCCAGATGCCAATGGCGCTGTGAGCGTCATAGTTGATCCGCTTCCAGCGATGGCGGAGAGAGATGAAGAACCCCCGCGTCCAGAGCTTTACGCCGGGCCACCAGAGGACCAGTCCGGTGAGAGCGAGGATAAGCAGGCCGATTCCTGCGACGCAGTTGACGATGAATCCTTTTGGGCCGGCGAGAAGGAAGATGTGCAGATCGAGGACAAAGTCGATGAAGAGCCTGCCGCGATGGGTGTAGGGCGCTCCGGTTACGGGATGGGCATAGGCCAGGTCCGATCTGCCCTTTGCGTTCTGGAGATAGATCGCCCACCAGGGATTGGAAGGTTGAGGCTGTGCGATATAGGTGATCTGTTGATCGGGAAACGCGCGGTGAGCCTGAGCGATGACGGACTCAACGGGAGCGATATGGATCGGGTCGAAGGAAACGGCAGGCAAGGAGGCTTGGCGGATTTCATCCTGAAAGACGAGGATCGATCCGCTGAGGCCAATGACGAAGATGTAAAGGGAGAGCAGGACGCCCAGCCAGAGATGAACCTGGAAGATCGCCCTGCGCAGCCAGAGCTTACGTGGGTGATGGAGAAGTGTTGTGAGCATGCGACGGCCTAGAAGTTCCAGGAGACGGTTCCGCGAATGACGCGTGGCTCGCCGGGTTTGACGTAGACATCGCTGTAGGAGCCTGCCCAGTAGCGCTTGTTGCCAAAGTTGTTGACGTTGAGCTGCCACTGGGTGGGGCCGCGGCGATAGGTGACCGATGCGTCGACGATGCCGTAGCCGGGAAGCTGGAAGCTGTTGGCGAGATCGCCGGACTGGTCGGTGTAGTGCCGACCGCCGACTCCGAAGCCCAGGCCGCGGGCAAACCCGCGCTGGATATCGTACGTGCTCCAGATATTGAAGATATTTTTGGGAGCGTTGATGGTGGGAGTTCCGACAGGCAGTGTCGTGTCATGCGTGACGATGGCGTTGACGTAGGAGTAGGCGGAGGTGAGATTCCAGCCGGGAAGGGGATGGAGCGTTGCCTCTAGCTCCACGCCACGGCTGCGCTGAGTACCGGTAACGAGATAGAAGTTGGGATGATCAGGGTCGCTGGTAGAGACATTTCCTCGCTCAAGCTGAAAGAGCGCAACGGTGGTGATCAGTTTGTCTGCCCAGAAGGAGCTCTTTGCGCCACCTTCCCACTGCTGGCCGCGTTCGGGTGCGATAAAGGCGCCACTGATGGAGCCGTCATAGATGAAGCCGGACTGCGGCATGAAGGATTTGCTGAAGCTGGCATAGAAGGCCGTCGATGGGATGGCTTGCCAGGTTATGCCGATACGCGGTGTAAGCCCGGTATCGTTCTGGTTTGGCGAGCCCTTGTTCTCGTTCTTTGCAAAATCGATACGACCACCGGCGGTTATCGTGATGTGTTGCGGCAGGCGGATATGATCCTGCAGGTAGATGCCGGTGTACTGGGTGACGGTATTGCTGGTGGTGTAGAGCTCGACCGGTTGTAAGGGATTGGCCCCATAGACGGGGTGGTACAGGTCGAGGGGCTCATCCTTCCCAATGTAACCGCGGGCTGTAGCGGGATGACGGTAGTAATCGACGCCGAACAGGGCACTATGTTCCATCTTCCAAAAGCTGCCGTGGGCCTCAAAGTTCGAATCGACTTCGTGATTCTCCCAAGGACCGTGCCAGGAGAGCGGGTAACGATAAAGGGTGCGCTGGTCGGCGCCCAGGAAGGATGGGTAGTAGATACGGTTCCAATCCTGTTGATACCAGGCGAAGCGTGCGTTCTGCCGGAATGAAATGAACTCGTTGATGGCGTGGCGGAACTGATAGCCGAACTGCTGGTTGGCTTCGGAGAACTTGTTTGCGTTAGCTTCGAGCTCACCATCGTAGGTGCTGATAGCGATCGGGCCGTTGATATTGGGAAGAGCAGTTCCAAGTGCGGGCAACGGCATCGCATTGCGACCGTTGTCCCGTTGTACCCGGCCGAGCAGGGTGAGGGAGGTTCCGGCAGCGGGTTTCCACGTGAGCGACGGCGCGATGTAGTAGCGATGGCGGAAGGCGTAGTTCACGTAGGAGTCCGCTGAGTGGTAGAGAGCGGTGAGGCGGCCGTAGACAGTGTGAGAGGAGTTGAGCGAGCCGCCTACGTCAATCGCGGGGTCGACGAAGCTGAAGGAGCCTGCGGTGAGCTGCACGTGCGCGAAGCGGTCCGGCACAGGCTTACGGGTAACGATATTGACCAGTCCGCCGAGGACGCTCTGGCCGTAGAGCGCGGAAGAGGGTCCTTTGAGGACCTCGACCGATTCGAGAGCCCAGGGCTCCTCCATCATTCCATTGCCGCCGCGAAGGCCGTCGATGTAGGTGTTGAATGAGGCATCGAAGCCGCGGATGCGATAGTAGTCCCAGCCGTCGTAGTAACCGCCCGGCATAACTCCGGCAACATTCTTAAGCGCGTCGTCGAGCTTGACGACATTCTGTGCATCCATGATCTGCCGGTTGACGACGGTGATGGCCTGAGGAGTTTCGGAGAGCGGCAGATCGGTTTTGGTTCCGCTGAGGGTCTCGGCTACGGCGTACTCGCTGCCGGCAGAGACGGTAACGGAGTGACTTACCTGACCGATTTCAAGCTGGAGGTTCAACGGGGTCGCCTCGGAGGCGGAATCCACGTGAATCTCGCGGTTGAGATTGGAGAAGTTCAGAGCCTGGACCTGGAGGTGATAGTTGCCATCAAGGATGGTGATGCTGAAGGCGCCGACTCCATCCGTGGTGGTGCTGGTGACGAAGTTTCCGCAGGTGAAGGTAAGCCGGGCGTTGCCGATGGCAGCTCGCGTGGGATCGGTGACAAGGCCGGAGAGCTTATGGCTGCCGGTGCTGCTGTTATCGCATGGAACGGCACTCTCAGCGGCGGCCGAAGCCGGGTCCGCAGGCGCTGGGCCTGACTCAGCCAGTACGCGATGCGCGGGATAGAGCGAGATCAAAAGAGCAAAGCACACAGCCCTGAAGGGGCAAGACGAAAAGGAGCGCAATAAAGGTTGGAACGTAGGCATGGCATCTTTCCTGGCAATGGATGCTGATGATGACGGCAACTTCTCCCCTTCAGGAGAAGCAGCGAACGATATAAGACTAGATTGATCCTATTTATATAGGACCATTTTGGTCTTAATCAAGTTAATCCAAAGGACAGTTTGGAAAAAGAGTGAGAAGACAGGTTTGAGGAAGAGGAGTATGGTTTCTGGTAATGCTTCTATTAGTTTTCGTTATGGGGAGCGGCCATGTTTCTTACGGACGAGCAGGAGCAGCTAAGAAAGGAAGTCCGGGCTTTTGCGGAACGGGAGATCGCGCCGCATGTTGCGGAATGGGACGAGAAAAGCGAATTTCCTTCTGCTGTTGTGAAGAAACTGGGTCAGATGGGGCTGATGGGCGTTTTCTTTCCCGAGGAGTTGGGCGGCGCCGGGATGGGGTATGTCGAATACGTCGTGGCGATCGATGAACTTTCGCGGGTGGATGGAAGTGTGGGAATCATCGTGGCCGCGCATACCTCCCTTTGCACGAATCACATCATGCTTGCGGGGAATGGCGAGCAGAGGGAGAGGTGGATTCCGAAGCTGGCGAGCGGCGAATGGCTTGGGGCCTGGGGGCTGACGGAGCCAGGTTCCGGCAGCGACGCTGGGGGAGCGCGCACGACGGCAGTAAGGCGTGGCGATTGCTGGGTCCTGAATGGAACGAAGACCTTCATCACCAACGGAGGCCATGCGGACTGCGCGGTGGTGCTGGCGGTGACGGACAAGGAAAAGGGCACGCATGGCGGCATCTCCGCCTTTGTGGTGGAGAAGGGGGCGCGGGGATTTCGGCCAGGGAAGAAGGAGAACAAACTTGGTCTGCGAGCGAGCGATACCTCGGAGCTGATCTTTGAGAACTGTGAGGTTCCAGCGGAGCATCTGGTGGGAAAAGAGGGCGAGGGATTTAGAGACGCGATGCGTGTGCTGGATGGAGGAAGAATCTCAATCGCAGCGCTCAGCGTCGGGATGGGGCGGGGCGCCCTGGACGCCGCGGTGAAGTATTCGCAGGAGAGGAAGCAGTTCGGCAAGACGATCTCGGAGTTTCAGGCGATCCAGTTCAAGCTGGCCGATATGGCGACGGAGCTGGAAGCTGCATGGCTGCTGACCATGAGAGCGGCACAGATGAAAGACAAGGGCATGCGGGTGACGCGGGAGTCGGCGATGGCCAAGCTGTATGCGAGCGAGGCAGCCTGCAGGATCTGCGATGAGGGATTGCAGATTCATGGGGGGTACGGGTTTATCAAGGATTATCCGGCGGAGAAATTCTACCGGGATGTGCGTTTGTGTCCGATTGGAGAGGGGACGAGCGAGATTCAGCGGATGGTGATTGCGCGGGAGCTGCTGGGCAAGGCTCCGAGTCGGGGTTAGGGGTATCCGAAGCTGTCACAAACGAAATTGTGCATTGGGCATCCTGCAAAACCCACCTTAGATTCGCGAAGGTGGGGCACCCGCGTGGCTCTACCGAAATCATTGTGATTGCATGTGCGAAATCGACCGCAAGGATGTCTATATGGAAGCGGCTAGACCTCGAAGCGCTCCCAGCGTTCGCGCATGCTATCCATCAGTTCGTCGTAACGGTCAGCGTGGCGGACGGGGGTGAGCAAGGGATCCCAGCGGCTGACCATGGGATAGTTGATGAAGCCTTTGCTGATCGCCTTTTCAATCCAGTCGAGTGAGGCCGCAGTGTCGCCCATCAGTGCGTAGCATTGGGCCAGGTTCCAGGAATAGTGGGGGTCGCAGGCAATGATCTGCAGGAGATCATCATGGATGACTGCGGCGAAGGCTGCACGGTCGGAGGCAAGAGCTGCCTGCATGACAGCCCCGAGCTGCGAGAAGAAGTGCGCCGGATCGATTTGCTGGATTGCCTGGAACTGCGTGATCGCCTCCTGATCGCGCCGGAGAAGAGCGAGGATCTGGCCTCGGCACCAGAGCAGCATGGTGTTCGACGGATCGAGCCGGATGGCCTCTTCAAAGGATGGCAGGGCTTCGGCGAAATCGCCGCCCATCAGCGAGAGCAGGCCGGGAATGAAGCGATAGACCGGGGTGAGCGGGTCGATCTCCAGGATACGACGAGCCAAAGGCATGGCGGCGTGCGCCTTTCCGCTGAGCCCGCAGACGGCTGAGTACCAGCTAAGGGTGTCGGAGTCGTTGGGATCGGCGGTGATGGCGCGCTTGAGGAGGTGGACGGCGCGCTGGCTGTCACCCTCCTGCACGCTGATGAGGCCGAGCAGGCGATGTGCGGGGGCGGAGTTGGGATCGATCTCGAGCGCCTGGGTGGCACAGTCGCGTGCTTTGGCAAGATACGAAGTGTCTGAGGAGATGCCGGCGTTGATGTACTGCCAGTAGACCTGACCCTTGGTTGCGAGCAGCAGGGCATTTTTACCGACGATCTTTTCGCCTGTATCGAGATATTCAAGAGCGCGCTCGAGTCCATCGGCGGTGTAGTTGAGGATCTCATGCTTCGCCATCAGGTAGAAGCGGTACGCCTCGACGTCCGGCAGTGGACGCTCGTGCATGTGTTTCTCCTCGGCAGGGGTCAGCTTAATCTTGAGAGCGCTGACGATCTGGCGGGAGATGTTTTCCTGGATGGCGAAGACATCGTCCAGAGTGCCGTTGTACTTGTCGGCCCAGAGCAGGGATTCGCTCTCGGGATCGATGAGTTGGGCGGTGACCCGAATGTTCGGTTTGCCATCACGCTCGGTGTTGTTGAGCCGGACGGAACCTTCAAGGACGTAGCGAACGTTGAGGTCACGCGCGATCTTGCGCGGGGAATCGTGCGTTCCCTTGAGCTGCATTGCCGAAGCCCGGCAGATGATGCGTAGAGAGTGAACGCTGGAGAGATCGGTGATGATCTCCTCGGTCAGCCCATCGCAGAAATAATCGGTATTGTTGTCGGCGGGCAGAGTCGTAAAAGGCAGCACGACGACAGAGGGCGAATCGATGTCGCGCTTGTAGTCCACCAGCATGGTGGGAAGGGTGAAGGTGTAGCTGGAGCGTGCCTTGGAGAAAGGCTCAAGCGCCTGGATAAACTGGGTCGCCTGCTGGTAGCGGTCCTTTGGGTCTTTGGCGAGTGCGCGCTCGATGACCTGGAGGATGGCGGAAGGCAGGTCAGAGCGGAAGTCGGCCAGAGGACGGGGAGGCGTGTGAAGGATGGAATCGAAGACGGCGTAAGGTGTGGTGCCCGGGAAAGGAAGAGACGTGGTGAGCATCTCGTAGAAGACGACACCGGCGGCCCACAGATCGGCGCGATGGTCGACAGGCCGGGAGAGGACCTGCTCGGGCGCCATATAGCTGATGGTGCCTACCAGGACTCCAGTCTCAGTCATGGCGCGGGCGATGTGCGGCCGTCGGGCCAGGCCGAAGTCGACGATTTTGAGCTCGCCATCGGAGTTGACGATCAGGTTGGATGGCTTGATGTCGCGGTGAATGATGCCTTTGCCGTGAGCATGTTGCAATCCGGAGAGCAACTGAATGGCGATGAGTGAAGCAGTGGAAAGGTCGAGGGGGGAACGTGTGATCTGCTGGGCAACGGTTTCGCCCTCGTAGAAGGCCATGACCAGGATGATTTGGCCGTCGGGAAGCTCTTCGATATGGTGAATGCGGCAGATGTTGGGGTGGTCGAGCACGCAGGCTGCGCGGGCTTCCTCAAGCAAGCTGCGCTTGAGCGCAGGATCGGAGATGGCTGAGGGCGCTACGCTCTTTAGAGCAACCGTGCGGTGAAGAAGAAGGTCTTCCGCCTTGCACACAACACCCATCGCCCCCGCGCCGAGACGTTCGAGGACCCTGTAGTGCGAGATGGTTTGACCTTCAATCATGAACTGCCATGTGTGACTTTCTTATGAGGCCCTGAGGGTGTGCAGCCTGAGTTCCGGCGAGGTGGAGTGCAAGGCCAGCAACTCTTCGAAGACAGAGGCGACACCGTCAATCGTGTGAAAGGCGCTGAGAGCAACGTACATCTGCTGCTCTTCTGAGAGCGGCATGGAGTCCAGCGTCCGGTTGAGGTCCGCGATGTGATGGGGATCATTATCTGCATGCGCCATGAGACAGCGGAATGCGGTCTTTGGAAGACGGGTACGTCTGCGGATGGCTTCCAACTGTTCGGCCAGGGGTGGGTAGCCTTCAAGAACGATCAGGTATCCGAAAACAGTGACAGGATGAATGTGAAGGGCCCAGAAGTACTGTGCGCCGAGCAGAGAGACGACCGCCGGAAGCGGTGGCGTAGAGGCGACCTGTGCCGGAGTGATTCCCAGGGTGCCGATATCGTCCAACAGCCAGTCGTCGTGGTCTTTTTCCTCGAGAATGTGCTGCTCAAGGTAGGGAGCGACGATGCGGGCGACGGGATCATCCGGCAGGGTGAGGGCACGATCCCGCGCAGTCTGCATCAGTTGCAGGCCAGCCTGCATGACGCGGTGCAATTGCACGAGAAAGATCGGCAGCAGCCGGGTGAGCTCCGGATGGTTCCAGAACTCATCGCTGGCAACGTTCAGCCGGCCTTCGGCGAGACGGATTTTCGCCCAGAGGACGTCGCTGTTTGAGGGGGGCATGGGAGATTTTCCAGGGAATGCCAGAACAATCGTCGGATCGAGGGCCGCAGATGGAAGTCAGCGGCCCTCACGAGAGCATCAGGATCGCAGACTAGACCGGAAAGTTCGGGCGTGCCCCAGCCTTGGTGTCGAGCGGCGCATCGCCCAGCTTCTTGCGCAGCTTGATGAGCGTGTTGACCTCGGCGGCACTCAGCTTATTGATGACAGACAGATCGTGGTCGGCGACGTTTTCCTGGGGGATGACTCCGGCGGCGGTGAGGCGCTCAATGTTCGAGACCCTCGGGGTGGATTTCTTCTTCACGACCTTCTTCGCCGGGGCCTTCTTCGCCGGGGCCTTTTTGACGGCGTTCTTAGCGACGGCCTTCTTAGCCGGTGCTTTCTTAGCGGACTTCTTGATAGCTTTCCTGGTTGCCACGGTCTTTCTCCTTATAAGCCTGAGTTCTTCTCAGGACAGACGAGCGCTGATACGGGCCCGAAACAAACACAAAATGCAGATGAGTCTTGGGCAGAAGTATACGTGATGCATGGAGAGTGATACGAGGCTTTCGAGAAGAAGTTTTTGAGAATAGCCGATGTGCTATTGCGCGCCACTGGAGGGAATGGATATCTGCACGTAGTTTCGGCCGGCATAGAAGCGAAAAGTTTGTCCGTCCGGCGACGGGAGAATCTGCAGCGGGGTGGGACGATGCAGTGCAGCATCATGCGAGGAGCCGGCGGTAAAGAGGTCGTGTCCACCGATATCCATGACGACGAACTGATTGTTGGCGATAAAGCCGCAGCCGTAGGCACCTGGGGCGAGCCGATGGCCACCGATCAGAACCGGCGATTCTGTGATGAGGTAGGCCTGGTACTTCTGCTGTACGGAGCTGGAGTAGCCGGAGGTGTCGACTAAAGCGGCGAGGAGCAGGGCGTCCTTCGAGAGGCGGATACCCGCAGAGTTACGCGCCTGGATGGAGGCGGACTGTCCACGGAAGAAGACGGAGGAGGGCAGGATGGCTCCAGTCTCGGGGGCCTTCAGGATCGTGGAGGTCGCATTCGAAGCAGTTGCCTGCGCCATAGCAAGCGGAGCGCAGAGAGGCAAAGACAGAGCGATGATAAGAAATCGGCGTAGCATGCGCTGCCATCGTACTTCTGTTCCGGGACAGCTGCAACGGGAGAGGCTTGTTGCCGGCCTAAAATCCCCGGCGCATGGTCGAGACGGCGGTTTCTGTGGCTGGACGGTGGGGTGCAGGATCGCTGATCTGCAGCCGATTCAGGACGGGATCGGGATCGTAGTCGCGGTATGCAGCAGCCGCGGCTCGTCTTTTGGCCGTCTGCGCTATCAGGCTATTCATTCTTAGATAGACAGCGTTCGTCCAGCCGAAGCCGACGACATTGCTCTTGTATCCGGTGGCTACCGCGACATTGGCCGAGCCGCTGACCACGTTGTACTTCTCGCGGATGGTGCCGTCGTGGAGGAAGTTTTCGAGGATGGTGCCGGAAAATTTGCTGGAAATCCGTACGGCATCGGCGTCGAAACCATACTGTGAGAGGCCTTTGACGGTGAGCCAGGTAGTAGGGGCCCAGCCGAAGGGGAGATCCCACTGAGTCCCGGAGTCGAAGTCGCTCATGGCTATCCCGCCTGCCCTCTCGAAGAGAGGAAGATGCAGGCGAAGCTGCGCCGCCTGTGTGGGAGTGGCCAGCCCAGCCCAGATAGGATAGAAGGCGGTTATATAGCTGTAGGTGGATGGCCGCTGGTGGACGAAGTCATAGTCATAGAACATGCCAGTCTTCGCATTCCAGAGGTATTTGTTGATGGCCTGCCTGCGGGCGGCGGCGCGGCGGTTCCATTCAGTTGCTTCGTCGGGTCGATGCAGCAGCGTGGCAAAATGCGCCATGTCGCGCTCGTATTTATAAAGGAGGCTGTTCAGGCAGACGGGGGCATAGTCCTGGGTGGAACCGCTGAAGGGGCCGAAGCGGAAACTGGTGTCAAAACCGGATTCGCGCATGGCGCGGTCTCCACGATAGAAGGAGGCGGTGAGGCGATGACCATCCACGTGTGCCGTGGCGCAGACTTTCGATAGAGCGATATCACAGCTGGTCTTTGCCAGTTCGACGGCCTGGGTGGGCGTGGGATCGTCGGGAGCTTCGATCAGATAGTCGGTGTGGACACTGGGATGGGAGAGCAGCCAGCGGATGACATCGGGATAGTACGTGCTGTCGTCGGCCATCTCCGGCACCGGTCCTGCACCCACGTCAAAGTAGCGCGCCAGACCGGTATCCCCGGCGAGATGCGGTTTGGTGACCCAGACGGTGTAATCCCGTTTGGCGTAGTCGTAGGCGCGGGCGAGCCAGGCGCGGGAGACCGGGTGGCCGTAGGGATGCTCGTAGACCTCTCGGATCATCGAGGTCAGAAAGGGCGGCTGCGAGCGGGTGAGCATATAGGTGCGGTTGGCGTTGAGGATAGAGCCGTAGTTTTCGATCTCGAAGAAGAAGTTTTCAACCATGTCGAGGGCCACATCGGTGCGATGATCGGCGACCAGTCCAAGGACAATAAAGTAGCTGTCCCAGCCGTACATCTCGTTGAAGCGACCTCCGGGGACCACGTAGGGATGGGGCAGATAAAGAAGACCTTCTTCAGTAAGGTCTGAAGCGGTGACATCTCCCATGTGGGTGATCTTCCGGGGAAGATTGCGCACCTCTACCTTGCACTCACGCTGCATGGCAGCGACGGAGGGCGGGGTGGCCATACCGGAGGGAAGATACAAAACGGGGATGGTGGTGACTTTGAGGTCGACGACCGACTTGCAACTGTACATGGACCGCGACAGGGTGTTCCAGCCGTTGTGAATGTAGGAGAGGATCTTCGCTTTATCGGCCGCAGAGTGGCCTTGAGGCTCTGCTACTGCGAGTGAGCAGAAGAGCAGCAGCAGCGTGGGTAGGCGAAGGAATCGCTTCATCAGAAAATCTCCGCTATTTTGGTTCGCGCGACTGTGAGTATTGTAAGTGGCCAGAAAGGGGCGATCCATCCGTGCTGACAGGGTGAAGCTCACCTCCGACTTTGCACAATGGCTATGCGAAGATCACTTGCAGAAATTTTGGTTTCAATAGAGACTTATTTTCGGAAAGGAAACAGAGGCCATGGCACAGAATGATACGGCACAGTCGAAACAACAGAAGGTGTGGGAGGCTCTGGATCGTTTTCGCATCGAGATTCCTTCGTGGGGGTTCGCCAACACCGGCACGCGCTTCGGAAAGTTTATCCAGAGTGGCGCTGCTACCAGCATCGAGGAGAAGTTTGCCGATGCCGGTGAGGTGAACCGGCTGACCGGAGCCAGTCCGACGGTGGCGCTCCATGTTCTCTGGGACGTTCCTCACGGCACTGCCGATGTGGACAAGATTCGTGCGCTTGAGAAGCAGCATGGGGTTAAGGCGGGATCGATCAATCCGAACCTGTTCCAATCGCAGGAATACAAGTACGGCTCCATGGCGAACCCGAACTCCGAGATCCGGAAGATGGCATTGGGCCATCTGCTGGAGTCGGTCGAGATTGGCCGCGCTCTCGAGACTCGCGATATCTCGATCTGGGTCTCTGACGGCTCGAACTATCCCGGCACGCAGTCCATCAGCCGTAGGATTGGCTGGATGGAAGAGGTGCTCTCAGCCATGCACGCGGCGACGGCGGAGAACCAGCGCCTGCTGGTGGAATACAAGCCCTTTGAACCGGCGTTCTATCACACCGATATTGCCGATTGGGGGATGGCACTGCACCTGGCGCAGAAGGCTGGCCCGCGGGCGAAGGTGCTGGTGGATACCGGGCATCATTATCAGGGGACAAATATTGAGCAGATTGTTGCGTGGCTGCTGCACCTGAATGCCCTGGGAGGCTTCCACTTCAACGACCGCAAGTATGCGGATGATGACCTGACGATCGGATCGATCGATCCCTACCAGGTCTTCCGGATCTTCCACGAGATTCTGAGCGCTCCGACCTCTGCTGCTGAAGGGATTGCGTACATGATCGACCAAAGCCATAACCTGAAGGGCAAGATGGAGGCGATGGTGCAGAGCGTGGTGACTGCGCAAGAGCTGTATGCGCGGGCCGCCATCGTCGATCGAGAGGAATTGACCAAGCTGCAGGATGAGTGCCGTCTGGTGGAGGCTGAGGAGCTGTTCCGCGACAGCTTCTGGACCGACGTGAGGCCGATGGTAAGAGCATGGCGTGAGGCGCGTGGCCTTCCGGGCGATCCTCTGGCCGCTCTGCGCCAGGGTGGATACGTGGATCGGATCGAGAAGGAGCGCGAGCGGGAGAATCGCGGCTCGGTTTCCAGCTACGCGTAGGACCGTTATCGGTAAGGATATCGCGAGTGATTCAGGTAATAATGGTCGCGAGCAAGTGAAGGAGCTGTACGCGTTGGCCAAAACATCAAAGCGCCTCTACCTTATCCCGGTCCTCTCGAAGTCACTGGACATCCTTGAGCTGTTGCAGGCCGAAAACCGGCCCATGTCGTTGGAGACGATCCATCGGCGAACCCGTATCTCTAAGACGACGGTGTACCGGGTCCTGAAGACCTTGGTGCACCGTGGCTATCTGGCGCAGTCACCGGATGGAATGTACCGGCATGTGATGCGTCCCAAGAAACTGCGCTTCGGCTTCGCCGGGCAGAGTGCGGACATGCCTTTTTCGGAAGAGGTAACGCGGAGCCTGCGCGATGCTGCGGCCGCTGCGGGAGTCGACCTGATCGAGCTGGACAACCGCTATGATGCCGCTACCGCCGTGCAGAACGCGGAGGAGTTTATCCACGATAAGGTAGACCTGATTATTGAGTTTAATGTCGAGCAGTCGGTTGCGGCGATCATCGGAGATAAAGTCGCTTCGGCCAGCATCCCGTTGATCGCCATCGATATTCCGCACCCGAACGCGACCTACTTTGGCGTGGACAACTATCGGGTGGGAGTTGAAGCGGGTGAGATGCTGGCGCGTCATGCGCAGACGGAGTGGAACGGCAAGGTCGACCGGGTGATCGGTTTGGACCTTCCCGAGGCGGGTCTACTGGTGCAGGGAAGAATCTCGGGGGCATTTGAAGCCGTTCGTTCGGCCTTTCCCACGCTTCCCTCCGATGCGTTTCTTCGCCTGGATGGTCGCGGTATGCGCGAGACCAGCACGAAGCTGATTGTTGAATACCTGGAGAACCATCCCAGGGAGCGTCACATTCTGGTGGCTGCCGCTACAGATACGAGTGCCCTGGGAGTCGTCGATGCGGCGCGTCAACTAAAGCGGCAACGGCATCTGGTGGTGGTAGGGCAGGACTGTATTGCCGAGGCTCTCGAGGAGATTCAGTCCAGTACGTCACCCCTGATCGCATCGGTCTCGCACGAGACAAATGCCTATGGTCCGAACCTGATGCAGCTTGGGCTGGCGCTGCTGAAGGGGCAGATCGTTCCTCCTTATAACTACGTGTCGCACAAGCTGGTGACCCGTACGTTGTCACAGCAGGAGACTTAGCAGACAGAGTGCTTATCCCGCTGGCCAGGGTGGCGGCCGGAGGTTTGAGGTAGACCGCGGTGCGACCAGATTATTTCGAATACGAAACATTTGCTGTATTGGTCATCGCTGTGGAATGATGGTGGTCGAATTTCTGAAGGAGAAGACTCGATGGGTGCGGCAGGAAATCTGAAGTTTCTGGAAGACAAATGGGATGACGCGGTGGCGGCAAAGCTCGACCCACCGGAACTTCTGCGATATCGCAGCAATTTGCTGGGTTCGGATCTGCGCATCACGAACTTCGGGGGCGGGAATACCAGCTCCAAGCTTGACGAGACCGATCCGGTTACGGGCGACAAGGTCAAGGTGCTGTGGGTGAAGGGGTCGGGTGGCGACCTGGGCAGCATCAAGCGCGCGGGGTTTGCCACGCTTTACCTGGATCGTTTGCTGGCGCTCGAGAAGCAGTACAAGGGGGTTGCTGAAGAGGACGCGATGGTGGCGCTGTATCCTCTGGTGACCTTCAACAACAATCCGACGGCGGCCTCGATTGATACGCCGCTGCACGGCTTCCTTCCCTTCGCGCATGTCGATCACCTGCATCCGGACTGGGGGATCGCGCTGGCGGCTTCGGCGAACGGCAAGCAGAAGATGGAGGAGTTTAACAAAGAGTTTGGGCACAAGCTGGCGTGGCTGCCATGGCAGCGCCCTGGGTTCGAGCTGGGCATGATGCTCCGCAAGATTGTTCAGGAGACTCCGGGCTGCGATGGCGTTGTGCTGGGCGGACACGGACTGTTTACGTGGGGAGAGACGCAGCGCGAGTGCTACCTGAACACGATCACGATCATCGATCAGCTCGGCCAGTTCATTGAGCGTCATGCTTCGCAGGCGGGTTACAGCCGCTTCGGCGGCGCCGTGGTCAAGTCTCATCAGGAGCGCGAGAAGGTCGCCGCTGAGGTGATGCCGTATCTGCGCGGTGCCGTCTCTCGCAAGCAGCGCTGGATTGGAAGCTTCAGCGATTCGGAAGCGGTGCTGAACTTTGTGAACTCAAAGAATGCGGAGCAGCTGGCGCACCTCGGAACGAGCTGCCCCGACCACTTTATCCGCACGAAGATTCGGCCGATGTTTCTCAAGTGGGACCCCGCGGGCGATCCGAAGGAGATCCCGGCGATCATCGAGAAATCGCTCGAGACCTATCGTGCGGAGTACTCGGAGTATTACCAGAAGCATGCGCTTTCTGATTCTCCAAAGCAGCGCGACGCCAGCCCGACGGTGGTTCTGTTGCCGGGAGTGGGCATGTTCACCTTCGGCAAGAACAAGACCGAGGCACGGCTCACGGGCGAGTTCTACATCAATGCCATCGGCGTGATGCAGGGTGCGGGCGCGTTGGGCGGGGGCGTGGAGTGCAAGGACATTCCGCAGGCTGGTCCGGCGGCTTCGGCAGACCAGTTCACGGTGTACGACAACTACGTTGCGCTTCCGCCGAGCGAGGCCTTCCGGATTGAGTACTGGGCGCTGGAGGAGGCGAAGATCCGCCGTCAGCCGCCGGAGAAGCAGTTGAGCCGACAGGTTGCGTTGATCGTGGGCGGCGGCAGTGGCATCGGCCATCAGGTGGCGCTGATTGCCGCTGAGCGCGGCGCTCACGTCATGGTGGCGGATCGCGATGTTGCCGGGGCGGAGAAGGTAGCGGAAGAGTGCAAGGCGATTGCGGGCAAAGAGGCAGTCGGCTTCACCTCGATCGACATTCGCGACCGTAAGGCGATCCAGGCGGCACTCGAAGCGACGATCCGGCAGTTCGGCGGTATCGACATCATCGTCAACACGGCTGCGATGTTCCCGTCGTCACCGGATGGCATCATCACCGATGCTCAGTGGGCGCTGACCCTTGAGGTAAACGTCACGGCCAACTATCTGCTGGCGGATGAGGCGAAAAAGATTCTCAAGGCGCAGGGTCTGGATGGCAGCATCGTTCTAACCAGCTCTGCCAATGCTGTTGTGGCTAAGCGTGGAAGCGAGGCATATGACGTCAGCAAGGCGGCGCTGAGCCATCTTGTTCGTGAGCTTGCGGTCAGCATGGCGCCGAAGGTTCGCGTCAACGGCATCAGCCCGGCCACGGTCGTCAAAGGATCGACGATGTTCCCGCGAGACCGCGTGAAGGCTTCGCTGACGAAGTACAACATTCCGTTCAGCGAGTCGGCTTCGGACGATGAGCTGCGCAATGCCCTGGCACAGTTTTACGCTGAGCGCACGCTGACCCACACGCCGATCGATCCGAAGGACTGCGCCGAGGCGATCATGTTCCTCGCCGGTCCGCTGACAAAGTGCACCACCGGCCACATTATTCCGGTCGATGGTGGCCTGGTGGAGGCTTATCTGCGATGAGCGAGGCGAAGGGGACGGGCCTCCCCGAGGATCGACGTGCCTCCATTGCGGTCGATCTTGGTGCGGAGAGCTGCAGGGTAAGTCTACTGCGCTGGAATGGCAGCTCGCCGCAGATTGAACTTGTACATCGCTTCGGAAACGGTCCGGTGCAGCGGCAGGATGGTCTGCACTGGCCTCTGGAGCGGATCGTCGAGGGTGTCGAAGAGGGATTGCGGATGGCCGCCGGGCTTGCACCGGAGGGCGTCCGCTCCATCGCTGTAGATGGCTGGGCGGTCGATTATGTTCGGCTGGACGAGCAGGGCGTTCCCCTCGCAGAGCCGTTCTGTTATAGGGATGAGCGCAATGTTCGCGCCGAAAGCGATCTGCATAAGAAGATCTCTGCGGAGCGCATGCGGGAGATCACCGGTGTCCAGCAACTTTCGATCAACACGGTGTATCAGCTTTATGCCGATTGCGAGGCAGGCTATGCGCCGTCCCGATGGCTGAATCTTCCCGAATATATGCTCGCGCGGCTGGGAGGAGCCCCGGTTGCCGAGTTCACAAACGCGACTCACAGCCAGATGATCGACATGCAGAGTCGCCAGTGGAGTGAAGAGATTTTCCGCGAGGCCGGCCTGGTGCGGGAGCTTGCGCCGAAGATCGTTCCTCCGGGAACCCGGCTGGGCAACGTGTCCGGTCGGCTCCAGGATTTGGCAGCGTTCAAGGATACTGAGCTGATTGCTCCTGCCTGTCACGATACCGCGTCGGCGATTGCGGGGATTCCTGCGCTGGGCGATGACTGGGCGTACATCAGCTCCGGTACGTGGTCTCTGGTTGGGGCGCTGACTTCTCATCCGGTCGCTGGCCCAGAGGCTCGCGCCGACAACTTCACCAATCTCGGCGCGGTCGGCGGAGCAAACTGCTTCCACAAAAACGTGAACGGCATGTGGTTGCTGAAGCAGTGCGAGAGCACGTGGGCGGAAAAGGGCTTTACGCCGGGAGTCGTCGAGTTGTTGCGTTGCTGCGAAGATGTAGCGGCGCCAAAGACTCTGCTGGATGTCGACGATCCTGACCTGCTGCTGATGGGCGAGATGCCGCAGCGCATCAATCGTCAGCTGAGGGCAAAAGGAGCTGAACCTCTGGATGAATCGCCCGACGGTTCACCGCAGATGGTTTCGCTGATCATGCACAGCCTTGCCTCCCGATACTCAGAGGTGCTGGCGCGTGTAGAGCAGCACACGGGCAAAAAGCTGCGAAGGCTTTTCGTGGTTGGAGGCGGCTCGCGAAATACGCTGCTCAATCGCCTGACGTCGGAGAAGACGGGATTGGAGGTCTGCTGCGGTTCCGCAGAGAGCTCGACGCTCGGCAACTTCGCCGTCCAACTGGCCACGCTCGAGTCGTCGTCTTCGCCGGCTTCCCCTGAGTTTGCAGCGGAGGTCTACAGGTGGGCCTCGCTGCTGTCCTGAATCCATTGAGGTTGTGAATCGATGAGACGCATCGCGGGTGGTAGCAGAGGTCCTCTTTATATTGCTGCGCTGGTTGCAGCACTTGGCGCAGCGACGGTTCCTTCGCTGCATGCGCAGCAGAATGTGGATCAGCTGCGGCGCGAGTTTGCAGAGCCCCCAGGCGATGCGCGGCCAATGGTCCGCTGGTGGTGGTTTGGTCCGGCGGTGACGAAAGAGGAGATCGCGCGCGAGATCCACCAGATGCACGATGGCGGCTTCGGCGGGTTTGAACTGGCTTCGGTCTATCCCCTTGCTCTCGACGATCCTCAGAAGGGGATTCGCAATCTACCCTATGCGTCACCCGAGATGGTGGACATGCTGCGTTTCGCACGCGAGCAGGGAACTGCGCTCGGCATGCGTGTCGACCTGACGTTAGGTAGCGGATGGCCCTTCGGCGGCCCGCAGATTCCGATCGATCTGGCAGCAGGACGCCTCAAGATTGTAGCGACTGCACTGCCGGTGGCAAAGCTGCCCGTTATGGCCGACGGAGATGCTCCTATCGCGGCCTTCATCGCGAAAGGGACGCCGAACCACTATGATGCCGCGACAGCCCGGCTGATCAAGTACCCCGATTCCAACGGATCGCTCCCGAAAGCATCTGCCGAGTCGCAGGTGCTGCTGTTGTTTATCAGTAGCCATACGCGCCAGATGGTCAAGCGCGCCGCGGTTGGCGGCGAAGGCTTCGTGCTCGACCATATGTCGCGCGAGGCCATCGACAAACACCTCCATACCGTAGGCGACGCCCTGATGGGCGGCTTCACCGATGCGCCTCCCTACGCGATCTTCTCGGATTCACTGGAGGTGTATGGGAGCGACTGGACCCGCACTTTGCCGGAGGAGTTCAAGAAGCGGCGCGGCTATGACCTGATTCCGCATCTGCCGGAACTCGCGCAGGGAGGAAGCCCACAGGCCGATGCCGTGCGTCACGACTGGGCGGAGACGCTCTCTGATCTCGTACGCGAAAACTACCTGCGGCCCATGACCGAATATGCCGCGGCGCACCACACCAAGTTTCGCTCGCAGACGTATGGAACTCCGGCGGCAACGCTCACGGACGAGTTCGTGCCACAGCTTCCAGAGGGAGAAGGCCCGCAGTGGGACCGCTTCTCCTTTACACGATGGGCGTCTTCTGCAAATCACGTATTCGGAAACAACGTGACCTCGGCGGAGACCTGGACGTGGCTGCATTCGCCAGCATTTCGTGCGACTCCGCTCGACATGAAGGCTGAGGCGGACCGGATGTTTGTTGAGGGCGTCAATCAGATCATCGGCCATGGCTGGCCGTATTCGCCCGAGTACGCCAAGGAGCCGGGTTATTCGCTTTATGCGGCCGCGGTCTTCAATGCGCACAATCCCTGGTGGCCGGTGATGCCCGACGTCACAAAGTATCTGCAGCGGGTCAGTTGGATGCTGCGACAGGGCCAGCCTGCGAACGATGTAGCCCTGCTGCTGCCGGAGGACGATGCTCAGGCCGACTTCCGTCCCGGCCATGTCTCTGTGACAGATGCGATGAAGACGAAGATCACGTCCGCGCTGATGCACGCCATCCTCGACACAGGCCACAATGTCGACTACATCGACGGAACCGCACTGTCGCGTCTCCACGATCACCCGCTGTTGGTCGTGCCGCCTACGAAGAGAATGCATCTGGATGCGGCGCGGCAGTTGGAGAAGTATGCCAGCGCCGGGGGCAAGATCATCTTCATCGGCGAGACGCCTTCAATGGCAACGGGATTATCGGATGAAAAGGATAGCGCGCAGGTGAAGTCCATCCTCGCGGCACTGAGTGCAAAGTCCATTCATGTGCAGAGCGAGACGGAGCTGCCAGATGCGATTGAGCATGCTCTCGCTCCTGATTTGGATGTCAAGGCAGCGGCAGGCGCGGTGGGGTTCATTCACCGCCGTCTGCAAGGCGCGGATGTTTACTTTATCGCGAATACCTCCGCGCAAACGCAGATGTTTCCGCTGCACACCGCAAGCAAATACAAGACTGCAGAGTGGTGGAATCCTGAGGATGGCACTGTGACGACTGCTGAGATTGGCAAACCGTTCTCGCTGGAGCCATACGGATCGCGCCTGCTGATCCTGCACGCAGGAGCAGCTTCGCCGAAAGCTCAGGCTGCGAGGAAGCTGGTTGCTGAGACGAGCTCTCCCATCGAGGTTGGACACTGGACAGCGGAGTTCCCGGGCAGCAAGGGGTCGCCGGCGCTGCCCTCGAAGGCCAATGCCAGCACGATTTGGACCGACGATGCGGCAGAGAAGTTCTACTCCGGTGAAGTGCGCTATCGCGCGAGCTTCCAGGCTCCTGCTGCCAAATCGGACGAGCACTTTGTGCTTCGCTTCGCAGACGGCAAGCCCTTGCCGAACACGCAGCCACCGAACACAAATGGGCTGCGAGCCTGGTACGACGCACCCATTCGTGAGACTGCCATCGTTTATCTGAATGGCAAGCGAGTCGGGTCGCTGTGGCATCCGCCATACGAGCTGGATCTCACGAAGTTGATGCATGATGGCGAGAACACGATAGAGATCCGCGTATACAACACAGCGATCAACGAACTCGCTGGTCAGTCGCCGCGTGATTACACTGCCCTGAAGGCGAAGTATGGAGATCGATTCCAGATGCAGGACATGGAGAATCTGCAACCTGTTCCTTCAGGCATCTTTGGACCTGTCAGGATCGTTCGCGAGAGAGAGAAGTAATCGAACCCCTTCCACGGTTCATTTGACATTGGGGTGAGAGGAAGTCAGTCTAGAGAAACGGCAGATAGCTTGCCTAATTCTCATTTTGTAAAAGTGGCTCTGCATGCGTTTCCGTGACCTTCTCTCTGTCTCTCTCTCCGGGCTGGCCGTTCTTTCATCGCCTTTCCTTCATGCTGCATCTAAGACCTGCGATGTGCGGCAGATGGGAGCGGTTGGCGACGGACACACAAAGGATACGACGGCCATTCAGCGCGCGATCGATACCTGCGCGGACGCCGGTGGCGGAGTAGTGCACTTCGTGTCTGGAACCTATGTCTCGGGACCGCTCGACTGGAAGAGTCATATCAACCTTCGCCTCGACGCGGGAGCTACTTTGCTGGGATCGCCGGACAGAAGCGATTTCCCGCTCCGCGAAGACGCGAAGTGGCGCAAGGTATCTCTGCTGCATGCGGACCACGCCACGGACATCTCTCTTACGGGCAAAGGCACCGTCGACGGCAACGGCCACGTATGGTGGGACGCGAAGGCAGAGGATAAGAAGAAGGGGTTGCCGGAAGCTCCGCGTCCTATGCTTCTCGATCTGACGCATTCAAAGATGATTCTGATCGATGGCGTGACCATTCAGAATTCGCCGCAGTACAACATCATGGCGGTGCTTTGCGATGGCCTGACAGTCCGCAATGTCAGGATTTTGAATCCAGGACATACGGCTCCGAACACCGATGGCATCGACCCCATCTCAACAAGCCATGTGCTCATCGAGCACGTCTTGATCGATACCGGTGACGATAATGTTGCCATCAAAAGCGGGCTGGTGGAGCGGGGCGATCCCGATGTTCCGAGCACCGATATCGTCATCCGCGATTGTGATTTCCGCAATGGCCATGGCATGTCTATCGGGAGCGAGACAGCGGGAGGCGTGCGCAACGTAACGGTGGAGCGGGTAAAGTTTGAAGGGACCAGGCAGGGCATCCGGATCAAGAGCGCCCGCGGACGAGGCAACGACATCGGCGGATTCTCCTTCCGCGACATCACGATGGAACATGTCGAAACCCCAATTCAGATCACGGCTTACTATACCGGCGGAATGAAGGGCGATACGGCGCATCCCGTCACAGAGCATACGCCGCGCTTCCACGACATTTTGATCGAAGATGTAACTGCGACAGGTGCAAAACGTGCGGCGGTGATCTATGGCCTGCCTGAGAGCCCTGTGAAACGGCTGCGGCTCAAGAATGTTCATATCAGTGCAGAGGCTGGGGCGGATATGCAGTACGCGGAGGTGGCGGTCAGCAACTTCGTCGTGGATGCAACCAGGGGCGAAGCTGTCACGAAGGGGCCCGGGGTAATCTTCACTGAGAAGTAGAGGCGACGCCGTATGATGATGCGAACAAGATTTCTACTTCCGCTGGCGTGGTTTCTTGGTTGTGCCTGCTTCGCAACTGCCCAGGAAGCAATCAGACTGCCGGAGGCGAAGGCCTCTACAGGTTCCTCCGTGCAGAGGTTCGAGTTTGCCTCTGACGGTCCCAAAGGTCCCGGATGGACGCGGCCCGACCAGATTGCACGCGTTTATATTCGCGAATCTCTTCCTGCGCTCTTTCAGCGCACGATACGACTCGATGATGATATGCCTTCAACTGGGAAGCTTTCGTGGATATTCACCGGACCGCGCGCTGGCCTGACGGTAGAGCTTACGAAATCCGGGGTTCGCCTGTATGAACGCTACTATGATTCAACCGGCCTGGCAGAAACGGGCAGCTACCCGGAAAAGATCATTCGCGACGAGGCACGTGCCTACGTTGGACATCCACGTCTCCTCACCGTGATTGTGGATGCACATCTTTCTGTTCGTGTTTTGCTGAATGGAGAGACGATGCTTACCGAACCTCTCGTCTTCGACCTCACGCGCCATCAACTTATGTTCTCCGGTCCTCGTAACCGGCATTTGACTCTATCCGGCGACCTGTTGGAAGATCGCCCCATTGATGCTACGGTGACGGTCAATCCTGGGAAGGCCCATCAGACAATGATCGGCTTCGGAGGAAGTCCGAGCATTCCCGCTTACGCACAACTGAGTGAAGAGGGGAAACAGCAGTACTGGAAACTGATTCATCGTTTCAATCTTCTCATTGACCGTGAATATCCGATGGGGACGGAGTTGAAGCAGGATCTCTCAAACGTCGAGAACCTCCACGAAGCTACGCCTCACTACTATGGCGATAACTTTCCTAATAGCGAGGTCTCTGACTTTGAATATAGTCGCCATATTCGTGAGCTGGGCGGCCAGGTGTTATACGAGATGTGGGCCTTGCCGCATTGGGCTATCCAGTCTTATACGCCGCAGGGAAAGCCGATCATCGACGCTTGGGGACGGCCGGTACGCTCTGCTGCAAAACCCGATGTCTACGCCCGTATCGTGGTGGAGTTCTGTAGGCGTGCGCAGGCACGTTCCGGTGCAGCGCCTGAGATCGTGGGTATCCAGAACGAAGTTGAGCAGGCGCCCGAGATTTATGCAGCGATGACAACAGCAGTGCGCAAAGCGCTTGATGCTGCAGGCTTTCAAAAGACGAAAATTCAGATGGCCGATGCGCCTTATGTATGGATGGCGACGGGCCGCATCCGTGATCTCAAACGGTTTCCCAATGCGTGGAAGGCAACGGATTTCACCGCCGCCCATCAGTATGACTACCAGGGGTTTCTCGCCAATCCTGATCTGTATGACGATCGCCTGCGCGAGATACGCGAGGCCAGCGATGGAAAACCATTTCTCGCGACGGAGATATGTCTGAACGATTCTCATTTTCAGGAGCCGTCTTATCGGCTGGCCTTGCAGGTAGGGCAGCTCTATCAGAAGGACCTGACGGAAGTGGATGCACAGATGCTGCTCTATTGCTGGCTGTTACTGGATGTTGAGCAGCCAACCTTCGGCGGCTCGCGCTCTCTCCTGGTGCCGGATCGATCGCAGGGGCAGATTCCTGTGGCCTCCAGCTTCCAGCTCCGTGTTCTGGGAGCGTTTAGCAGGCATGTCCTGAAGGGAATGCATCGAGTGGAAACCAGCGTAGATAATCCGGATCTTTTGACGGCGGCGTTCACCGATGGGCAGCATAGCAGCGTGATTGTCCTGAATCGCTCAACGCATTCACAGCGCCTGCATCTCGATTGGCAGGGAACGCGATGGTCGCAGATGGAGCGTACCAGCTTTTATGCCGAGAATGAAGAGAAGGACCTTCCGCAGGAGATGGTGATTCAGCCCGGCGAAATCGTGACGCTCTCAAATTTTCGGGCAAATTAGCCTGCAAGCACACCTTGTGCGGGCAAAATGCCTTTCGAACAGGCATCCGCGCTATGGGTGGCATTTGAAAGGAAGAGATGAAACCGGTTCTGCGGCATATCGCAAATCTCTGGACGCTGATGGGGCATCCCTCACAACAGGATGAGTGGTCGCTCGGTAAAAAGATTGCGGAGATCAAGGCCGCCGGCTTCGACGGTGTCTGTTGGGCTCCCAGTGCTGAGCTTCATGAAGAATGCCTTCGGCAGGAGCTCATCTTCGTCGGTGGAATGGCCTCTGGCGATGCGAGAGCCTTTCCGGATATTCTCGAGGATCTTAAGCGTTTTGGAGCACAGCACGTCAACGTGCAGCTGGCACACGATTCGCTGGCCTCTGAAGAGGCTCTACGGTTAACACTCATGTTGATGGATCTCGCCAGGCCACTCGGCCTTCTGCCGGCGATCGAGACCCATCGGGGTACCTGTACAGAGACGCCGGAAAAGATGTATGCGCTGGCGGATGCCTACGAGAGGGAGACAGGCGAGCTGTTGCCGCTATCCTGTGACTTTTCGCACTTTGCTGTGGTCAAGCATCTGGTGCCTTCGAACTTCGTAGAACAACTGCTTATACGGCCTAACCTTATCCAGAATGCGCAGCAGTTTCATCTGCGCCCGTTTAACGGGCATCACGTGCAGGTGCCGGTCACCGACGGCAGTGGCCAGCTTACTCAGGAGGTGTGTGCTTGGTTGCCGTTTGCCGAAGCTACGCTTTCGTGCTGGCTTGATGGCAACCGCGATAAAGGCCGCGAGATCTTTGTGTGTCCTGAACTGGGGCCGGTCGAAGGCGGGTATGCGCTCTCAACGTTCCCGAACAGCTGGGAGGAAGCGAAAGTTCTCAGAGGCGAGATTGACAGAATCTGGCGGCGCCTTCTTCAAGGCTGAAGCTACGGGAGCGTTCTCCGGGCATATTCCGCCGGGGAGCAGCCGAGTATCTGGCGGCACACACGATGGAATTGGGGATAGCTTCCAAAGCCAGCCTCCAGTGCGGCGTCGAGCAGGGTACGATTGCGGTTCAAATCATAGATTTGCTGGAACCGCTCGATTCGCTTCCGGTTTCGGAAGTCAACGAGCGTCAACCCTGTTTGTTGTTTAAATAAACGGCTTAGCCGAGAGGTGCTGAGGCCGGCGCGATGTGCCAGTTCGGCAAGCCCATCTTCCGATACATCATGGGCTAACATGCGAACGGCTCGTTCCACGGCTGGATGAAGCTCGCGCACAGGAACATCGGCTGCATGTTGGAAGCATTTCCATGCATGGAGCAGAATATAGCCAAGGCCGGCGTTCATCAGGCCATATTCACCCTGTGACGAAGAGAGATCTTCGAAGAATGCTTCGAAGCGGTCCAGATCCTGATGGGAAAGCCTGCGGCATACTTCACCCGAGAAGGATGGCTGGAGAAGTGCCTTCGCACCTGCGTCGGTGGCCTGGCGACGGATGGCACGCCGCCGGAAGACAGCGATCCACATCTCAAACTTGGATGTTTGTTCCACCAGAACGTGTTCCTGCGCGGGAAAAAGCCAGAGCAGGTCGCCGCGGCGTATCTCATATCGCCTGCCACCCAGGAGGTAAGTGCCTTTCCCCTGCGTTACGACATTTAGCTCCAACTCCGCATGGCGATGCAGGCGATTTGCACCTGCCGGGTTGGCATATCTCCAAACATTGCCGTCGAGTTGGGAAGGAAGTTTGAGGTGCTGCAACATGGCGACAAAAAATGATAACAAGTCCGGAAGAAATGAGAAGTCAACCATATCGCGGGATGGTTAGAGTTTTCGACATGATAATTACCGACGAGCAGCGCCAGATGTATCAGACTGAAGGCTACATGGTTCTCCCCGGGGTCATTCCTCCCGCGATGTTGAGTATGCTGCGGGAAGAGTGCTCCTACTATCTTGGCTATTATGATTCGATCATGGACGCCAAGGGTGTCCAGACGGAGAACATCAGTCATCGCGGGAAGCGGTATTTCATCAATAACCGCTATCGTCTGAGCAATCGTTTGTATCAGTTTATCTTCAGTGATCTGATGGCTGAGGTTGCACGTGCGACCGTCGGAGACGAAGCCTATCTCTTTCACGAGCAGTGGGTCGTCAAAGGAGCAGAGCAGGGAATGAAGTTCGCCTGGCATCAGGATTCAGGCTATGTGAAGTGGTATAACCCCACGACAAAGCATAAGCCATATGTAACCTGCTGGTGCACGCTGGATGATGTCAGCGAAGAGAACGGAACGGTGTATCTTCTGCCCCATTCTCGCGGCGGGACAAAAAATGAGATCATCGATCATACCAAGGAAGACGGCACGAATGACCTGATCGGCTATTCGGGAGACGATCAGGGAGACCCCGTCATCGTTCCCGCCGGTAGTATTGTGGCCTTTGACAGCTTCGTCTTGCATCGTAGCGGCCCCAATAAGACAGAAAGAATGCGGCGTGTCTATTTGCCGCAGTACAGTGCTGCACCCATTCCACGCCCGGATGGCAAGCCATGGGCTATGGCGACTCCATTTTTGAAGAACGGCGTCAACATCTACGATCATGCGCAGGATGCGGCCGAGCGTTACGGTCCTTTTCCCGATCCAGCGAAGGCGTAGCGGTTACCGTGTGAGCTGATCGATGCAGAAATGAAGGATGCGCGACGCTTGACCTTCGCGGCGGACGTTGTGTATCCCTGACGTGGGTGGACTGTGTGGAATAGATGACGAGTGCACAACGCAAGATGCGACTCAGTTATATGGCCAGTGAGATAGCCGGTCAGCTGATCTTTTGCGTCATCTCGTTCTACATCCTCAAGTTCTACACCGACGTCTACGGCCTCTCCGCTGCCGCAGCAGGAACGATTTTGCTTTTGGCGCGGTGCATCGATGCTTTCGACGCACCATTGTGGGGGATTCTCTTTGAGAAGACTCATAGCCGCTGGGGGAAAAGTCGTCCTTGGTTTCTCTGGCTCTGTGTGCCGTTTGCGATCTTTGGCGTCCTTACATTTGTAACTCCAGGACTGAGTGGAACTGCAAAGATCGCTTACGCTGGAGCGACCTATGTGGTGACCAGCATTCTATACACGGGTATCAACACGCCGGTTACATCCATTCTCGCGGCTCTTACTCCCGATGCTCACGAACGCGTAGTGCTTACCAGCTTTCGGATGTTCGGGTCGAAGTTCGCGGTACTCTTCGTGAATCTCTCTGTACTTCCCCTGGTCTCCTTTCTGGGGCATGGGGATGATCGCAAAGGCTTCATGGTCGTGATGCCGTTCTATGCGATCGGCACGGTCGTGCTCTATCTGCTCGCGTTTCGGAATCTTCGGGAGGTGGTCTATGAGAGACGTCAAAGACTCTCTGTTCGCGAAAGCGTGCAGGCACTGCGGAATAATGCTCCCTGGGCCATCATTTTTTTGAGCAGTCTTTTCTTCTGGATAGCCTTTATCGCGCGTATCTCATCTGCGCCCTACTTCTTCGAGTACGTGATGCATCGTGCGGATCTTACATCCACAGCAAATAGCCTGGACTTCGTCTCGCTTGGAAGCATTCTTTTTCTGCCTTGGCTGTGCCAACGCATGTCGAAGCGCAATGTGTGGGCGTTTGGACTGGCAGGTTCGGCTATTGCTCAATTGATTGTCTTTGTCGGAGTGCATGCCCATTCGGTAAGCGTTGTGCTCGACGGATGGGTGGTGGGCTTCCTGGCCAGCGGGCTTGCCATGGCCATTCCCTTTTCGATTCTGTCGGACAGCGTGGATTATGGAGAGTGGAAGAGCGGTGTTCGTGCTGCCGGCTTTCTTACAGCAATTGGAGCCGCATTCTGTCTCAAAGCCGGAAGCGGTCTTGGCGGAGCACTGCCGGCATGGATTCTCGCCAGCATGGGTTATGTCCCAAACGTCGCGCAGGGCGCGCGCTCCATCTTCGGAATCGAGCTGGCCTGCATCTGGCTGCCCGCCTTGGCGTATGCTTTGGCCATTGTGCCGGTGGTGTTTTACCTGCGTTACGAATTGATGGAGCCGATGATCCAGCGCGATCTTGAAGAGCGCCGCAGAACGGCTGCTTTGGTGAGCGAGAGCCTCTGATGCCCACGTCGCTCTATAAACTCGATGCGCGGACCGAACCTGCAAGAGGTGTCGCCCTCTTTCACTCTGCAGATCGGCTCCTTCGTATCGAGTTTTTTACGTCGGCGATCGCACGTATCACCTTTACTGCAGAGCGTAGCTTTCGACCGGCGAGAAGCTCGATCGTAATCGGAACGAAAGAGGAAGTGCCACTTGCTCTGAGCGAGACGACGGACAGCTACATTCTTAAGTCGCCTGCTCTCCAGGTCGTAGTGCGCAAAGCAACGGGTGCGCTCTGCTATCTTGATGCCGATGGAATGCTGCTGATGCAAGAGCCTGCGCGCGGTGGAAAGGAGCTTACTTCGAGGACTGTATATCGCCACATCTTTGATGCGGCTGTAAGTGTCGAGCAGGCCGAGAGTATTGACGGCGCGAGAGCATCCGTCAGAAGCGATCGCACGGAGTTCGAGCGCACTGCCTACGAAGCGAAGCTCGAATTTGTCTTTGAGAGAGATGAAGCTCTCTTCGGCCTTGGGTCACATGAAGAAGGTTATGCGAACCTTCGAGGGCGGTCGCGCGAGCTGTATCAACAAAATATGAAGGCCGTTGTGCCTCACCTTGTTTCGACACGTGGCTATGGTGTGCTTCTCGATTGCGCTTCGGCGATGACCTTCCACGACGATGCTCTGGGTTCCTACTGGTGGGCCGACTGCGTCGATGAGCTCGACTTCTATTTCATCTATGGCGGAAGCTTCAACAATGTAATCCGTGGCTATAGGGAACTTACGGGTGCGACGCCACTGCCGCCCCGATGGGCCTTTGGCTATGTGCAGTCGAAAGAGCGATACGTTACGGCTAATGAGATGCTCGCTATTGTCGCTGAGTATCGGAGAAGGAAAATTCCTCTCGATGCCATCGTGCTCGACTGGAAGAGCTGGCCCAATGGAGAAGGATGGGGGCAGAAGTCATTTGATCCTGTGCGCTTTTCTGATCCTGATGACTTCATCCAAAAGCTGCACGATATGCATGCCCGTCTGATGGTCTCTATCTGGCCCATCATGACTGGTGGATGCAGGGATCAGAGGGAGTTTGTTGAACGAGGACTGATGCTCGGAAACCAATCCACCTACAACGCGTTTCTTGCCGAAGCTCGCGAGCTTTATTGGGAGCAGGCATCCGGAGGCTTGTTTTCTCATGGGATCGACGCCTGGTGGTGCGACTGCACAGAGCCCTTTGAGGCGGATTGGTCAGGAGCGGTGAAGCCCGAACCGCATCGCCGGTTCGCCATCAATACTGAAGCATCGAAACTCTATCTGGATCCGGCCCGGATCAATGCCTATTCGCTGGTTCATTCACAGGGAATCTATGAAGGCCAGCGTCGCAGCTCGCAGAAGCGCGTTCTAAACTTGACCCGCTCATCGTATGCCGGCCAGCATCGCTATGGCACCTTCACCTGGAACGGCGACGTCTGCGCAACGTGGGAGACGCTGCGTCGCTCGATTGCCGAGGGTGTCAATTTCTGCGCGACAGGCGAGCCATATTGGACGGTGGATATCGGAGGTTTCTTCGTCGATAACAACCCGGAGCTGTGGTTCTGGCGCGGAGATTATCCCGACGGCTGCAGGGGACTGACGGAGATGAACGCCCTTGAGCCCGATCCCCGTGATGCCGGCTCAAAGGATCTTGGCTTTTATGAGTTGTACACGCGCTGGCTGCAGTATGCGGTTTTTCTGCCGATGTTTCGGTCGCATGGCACTGATGTCGCACGTGAAATCTGGCGATTTGGTGAAGAAGGAACGCCCTTCTATGATGCTATTGCGTCTGGCATTCGTCTGCGCTATCGGCTCCTGCCTTACATCTACTCTGTTGCTGCGGCGGTCACGTTTGACCATGCATCCATGGTGACGGCCCTCGCGCTTGCATTTCCCCAGGATGCCGCCACCTATCCCATTGCCGACCAGTATCTCTTTGGGCCATCCATTATGGTCTGTCCGGTGACTGCGCCAATGTACTACGGGCCGCAGTCCACTCCCATTTCGAACAGACCTCATTCACGAAGGGTGTACTTGCCCGCAGAGAGGCAGTGGTACAGCGCTGATGGCGAAGCAGTCTATGAGGGCGGCCAGACGATCGATGCCACCGCTCCGCTGGAGACGATTCCATGGTTCATACCGGCCGGCACAATCCTGCCGATAGGGCCGGTAATGCAGTACGTCGATGAGATGCCGGTTGCTCCTCTTGAAGTTCGCATCTACCCGGGGGCAGATGCTGTCTTTACTCTGTACGAGGATGCTGGAGATGGCTACGGCTATGAAAGAGGCGAGTGGGCGCGCATACAAATCGCATGGAACGACGCTCGCGGTGAACTGATCTTCTCTTCCAGAGAGGGTACATTTCCCGGTCTGATTGCGGAGCGCGATTTTCAGATTGTCGTCTTCACGCCAAAGAATCGTTGGCATCGCTCGATACGGTATGACGGAACGGAGCATTGCATCAGGCTCCGTGGAGAGGAGTTGGACTTTAATCAATGAAGTCGATGTATAGAAATCTTCTAGCTGCAAGCGGACTGCTTCTACTTTCTTGCCTTTCAGCGAACGCAGCGTCCGCAAAGAGAGACGTCGTTCTTATTACAGTGTCTCCCGGTGGCGATGACGCCGCATCGGGGGACGTCTCGCACCCGTTGCGCACGCTTGAGCGGGCGCAGCAGCTCGTCCGTGAGAAGAATCGTGATCGCGACGTTATTGTGCAGCTCGCGGATGGCATCTATCGACTCTCTCAGCCGCTGCGATTTACCGCCGCAGATGGAGGGCAGAATGGCCACACCGTCAGCTGGCAGGCAGAGGAAGGCGCTCACCCGGTATGGAGCGGCGCTGTACCCGTTGCAGGATGGCGCATCTGGGACCATGCGAAGGGTATTTATGTCGCGGATGTTCCTCGGGGACTCAATGCAAGACAGCTGTGGGTCAACGATCATTTGGCACCCATGGCGTCTGTTGAGATTCCGCGAAAAGATGTCATGTTCACTCGCGAAGGATTGACGCTTAAGCGTGGCGCGTTGAGTCACGAGATTAAGGAAGCGCCTCACCTTGAGCTGAGAGCGACGGGTTTCTTCACTGGACGCATCTCGCCGGTCGAACGAGTTGAACAGGATAGACTCGTCATGCGCCAGCCAGCATGGGACAACAATCTATGGGGATACGACACGATCGAGAAGCCCTTTCATCCCGAGTTGTCGCATCTCTATCTCGTAAATTCACTGGATCTTTTGACGAAACCCGGCCAGTGGTATCTCGACCCCGAAAAGGGAAGCTTGTATCTTCGCCCCGACCAGGGCGTGGACCTTGCAAAGGCCGATGTTGAGCTGCCGCGCATCGCAGTTCTTCTCTCCATCGGCGATAGTCTTGATCGGCCGGTGCGCGATCTTACGTTTCGCCACATCCGTTTCTCTCATACCACCTGGCTCGGTCCATCGGGGCCGGATGGATATGCCAGCCAGCAGAGTGGATCGTATCTGGCCGGGCATGCTCTCGCGTATCCGGAGGATCCTATTGCAACCTGCGCCCAAGGATGCCGCGCCTTCGAAAGTGTGCGCAATGAGTGGAGCCAGATACCCGCCTCCGTGCAGGTCAGCGCTTCAGAACGTATCGCCTTCGATCACGATGTCTTTGCACATCTTGGCCAGTATGCCCTGGGGATCGGGAATGACGCCGATGCAATGCTCTCCGGCACCGGTCTCGGCACGGGGGATATTACTGTAAGTGCGAATGTATTTACTGACTGCGCCGGTGGAGCGATCCTCGCGGGGGGCGTTCAGCGTGATGCCCATCACCCGCATGATCCTCGTCAAATTAATCGCCAGCTCATCGTGCGAAACAATCGCATCCATGCTGTCAGCAGGGATTTCTTTGACCATTCCGCAATCCTCAGCACGTATGTGGAAGGAGCAGTCATCCTCCACAACGACATCTCCGATGTGCCCTATGACGCGATTGACATAGGGTACGGATGGGGAATGCATGATCCTAACGGGAATCCCAACTATCGCGTCCGCATGCATGGATACGATTGGCCGCAGAATCTTGTCTACCGCACACCCACAACGCATCATGATGTCGTTGTGGCGGGCAATCGCATTCACGATGCCAAGAAGTTCTTCCATGATGGCGGCGCGATCTACAATCTTTCAGCCAGTCCTGGAACCCTGATCACCGAAAATTACATCTTCGACAACCACGGAAAGATCGCACTTTATCTCGATGAGGGCTCACGATATATCACGGTGCGCAAGAATGTTGTTCAGGATCCTGACAGTGAGTGGCTAAACATCAATACCGTCCACGCTGCCTATCCTTTGCGTATCTCGCCCGACAATACGGCAATCGACAACTGGCACGATGGGACAAAGATCGGTGGAATGTGGACAAATTATCAGAACGATCTGATTCTCAACGATCATCTGGTTACGAATGGCAGCTGGCCTGAGGAGGCCACTGAGATCATGAAGGATGCTGGAATCGAACCAAAGGCGGGCCCCGTCGCCTACGGAGATGCGCAGCCCGATGCCACGGAACCTGTGGCCAGCTCTGCCCGAAGCTCGTCGTCGCACCATTAGGCAATTTCATCCGCTATCAGGCACAGGAGCTGCAAACGTGCATCGATCAAAGTCATCCACGCTCTCCGCAATTCGAAAAGCAGGCGTCGTCGTAGTTTGCTCACTGCTACTGGGCTCCACATCGTTCTCGGGGGCTCAGTCTCGAGGGCATGGAGTCAGCTCGAACCAGATCGACACCTGGCGCCACGAGATGCGAAGCGCTCTCTTCATCCCTGATCCACTACCGAAGACAGACCTCAAAACCTATGCGATCGAGGAAATCACTCCCGGTGTAACGATCGAGAAAGTAAGCTATCGCACTGCTTATGGCCTGCGCGTTCCGGCAGTGATCTATCGACCTACGCAGCGGCCTCGCGGGCGTATGCCGGGCCTCATCGTCGTCAATGGACATGGCGGTGACAAGGCAAGCTGGTACGCGTATTACACGGGGGTACTCTATGCGAGGGCTGGCGCCGTTGTTCTGACCTACGATCCCATTGGAGAAGGGGAACGCAACGACGATCACAAGGACTTCGCCGGCGAACACGATCGCATCATCACCTCACCGCCGAGCATGCCCGCACGCATGGGCGGGCAGATGATCACCGATGTGATGCAGGCTGTCAGTACATTGTCGGAGCGCCACGATGTCGACTCTCACCGCATCGCTGTCCTCGGCTTCTCCATGGGGTCCTTCATCTCCTCTCTCGCTGGCGCTGCCGATCCTCGGGTTCATGCCTTGCTGCTGGTCGGAGGCGGCGATCTCGATGGACCAGGTGGCTACTGGGAGTCGAGCCACGCTGTCATGTGCCAGTCCGGCCCGTACAAGGCTCTCGCCTTTTTAGGAGACCGCCCTGCGGTGCTTTTTACGCTCAATGCCCGTCGGGGTGACACTTTTATCCTCAACGGAACCAATGACACTGTTGTCGATATTCCGCATCACGGCCCAGACTTTTTCGCAGATCTCCACAATCGGGTCATCGCTCTCAACGGCAGCCAACGCGGTGTATTTACAACCTATTTCGATCCTGGAGCAAGTCATCGACCCTCATGGATTATGCTCGTAGCTGCTCAGTGGCTCAACGCCGAACTCCACTTTCCCGATTGGCGTGGCCGCACGGTCGATGAGCTTCCAACGACCACTATCCGTGCATGGGCCGCAAAGGTCGGCTTTCCCCTGGGCAAGAGCAGTGGCCGCGAAGACCGGGACGCCGGCATTCGCGCCATCGATGCGGGAGTGCCTCTTTTTACCTCTGAACAGCTCGATGTGCTAAGCCCTTCTGAATGGCAGAAGGAGAAGAACGCCTTCATCTATTCGTCCTGGGTGAAGCAGGCGGTGGAGCAGGCACCGCGATAGTCTCCAATTAATTTCTAAATCTATAAACAATTTCCATTAATTATTGATGATTGTAGGTTTTATCTACTATAGTGGTGCAGGCTCGAAATGCCTCCTGAGTCTTCGTATGCACTCTCTTTCGCGTTTTGCAACGTGGTTCTCTCTCCCGGCGCTCCTTCTTGGAGCATTTGTTCTGCATGCTCAGGGCAGCGAGCGACAGCGCGCTCTGCTGAATCCCGAAAGCTATCATCACTACGTCGTCCAGTTCGAGGCAGATGAGCGCGCGGCTACCGGCAAGCTCTACAACGGAGAGCCGATGACGGTGGGTCGACAGCCTGAGGCGGCATGGCCATGGATGCAGCGCGAAATTCCCTGGTTCGACTCCTCCGACAAGGCCTTCGAGGAGATGTACTACTTCCGCTGGTATGCCTGGAAGAAACATCTCGTCCGCGCTTCGAACGGCTACATCATCACTGAATGGCTTCCCAAACCGGAATTCAAGGATGGCAGCTTTGGAGCTCTTCCCGACGCTGCACCCTTTCACCTGGGCGAAGCCCGCTGGCTGCATGATCGCGCGATCGCAGAGGATGATGCGCGTTTCTGGTTCCGCCCCGATGTCGATATCCGTAAGTACTCCGATGCGATAGCGACGGCGGTTCGCGACGTCACACTCGCCAATGGCGACAGCCAGCTAGCGGTCAGCCTGCTACCGCAGATGATTCGCGTTTATCACGAGTGGGAGAGTACCCAGCAGGATGCAAACGGCCTTTTCTGGTCTATCGATACGCGCGATGCGATGGAAAAGAGCATTAGCGGAGACGGCTACCGGCCCACGCTGAACAGCTACATGGTCTCCGATGCCCGGGCGATTGCCGCTACCGCTCGCCTGGCTGGAGAAGAGCAGGTCGCAAAAGAGTTCGATGCAAAGGCCGAAAAACTGAACACACTTATCGAGACCGTTCTCTGGAACGCGAAGGATCAGTTCTACGAAGTAGTATCGCCGTCAAAAGATTCCGGAATCCGTCAGCAGAAGAAATTCGTCGATCCCGGTACGACGATGAAGCTCTCGGGAGTGCGTGAGCTGATTGGGTATAACCCCTGGAACTTCAGCTCGCCCGCGCCGTCGCATGGTGTCGCGTGGAAACAGCTGTTTGATCCGCAGGGCTTCGACGGCAAATATGGGGCCACCACGGCGGAGCGGCGCAGTCCGCGTTTTCGTTTCGCCAGCTCCGATCAGTGCACCTGGAACGGTCCGGCATGGCCCTTCGCGATGACTCAGACCCTCAATGCTTTGGCTGCGTATGAGACCTCACCCGGTCCTCATACCATTGGTCCTGATGACTACTACAAGCTCTTCAGCCGCTACGTCCTGGCACAACATTTCAAGCTGCCAGATGGCCGCCTGATCGACTGGATAGACGAAGATTACGACGCCGACACCGATGAGTGGATCGCCAAGCGGATGCTGATCGAAAAGAACAAACAGATTGGACGCGGCAACTACTACAACCACTCCGGTTTTGCCGATCCGCTCATCACAGGGCTGATCGGCTTAAGACCTCAGGCTGGCGACCGCGTTGTAGTTCGTCCGCTGGTATCTGCAGCAGCCTGGAGCTACTTTGCTATCGACCAGCTGCCCTATCACGGTCATCAGCTCACCATCGCCTGGGATAAGGACGGCAAACGCTATGGTCGAGGCAAAGGTATGTGGATTGCCGTTGATGGCCGAGTTATCGCCAAGAGCCCACACCTCGGCCTGCTTGAGGCAGAGATGCCGAAATCAGCAGGCCACTAGAACACTACGAAGGAGAAGAAGGGTGAAATATCGCGGAACCAGTATCTGGATGGCAGGCCTGGCACTTGCTTGTGTCCTGGTGAACCCTGCTGTGGCACAGAAAGGTGGCGTACTCGCCCGCATGCCCGGCGAAGCTCCTTCGATGGCTCCCGACGGAGTTCCTGCAACCGCGTCGATTCCTGCAGGTACCTTCCTGATGGGAGCAGATGCGGAGGCACTTTCTCCCTCGATCACCAAAGGCTTCGGTGTAATGTCTTCTCGTCCCAAGCATGGTGACTTCGACGAGGTTCCGGCGCACCGCGTTCGCATCAGTCATGGGTTCAAGATTGGTGTTACTCAGGTCTCGCCTGAGGAATTTGCCCGCTTCGATCCCTCCTACAAAGCTCACTCTGCAACGCCTGCCTACGCTGCAGGCGTCAGCTGGGAGCAGGCCATGGCCTACTGCCGCTGGCTGACAAAGAAGACCGGCGAGCCGTGGCGCCTGCCCACCGAAGCTGAGTGGGAGTATGTCGCTCGTGCAGGCGGAACGCACCTCTATGGAGACTCCGATACGCCTCATGGTATCGATCACGCCAATAGGTTTGGCGTAGAGAACATGGAGGTGGGCCGTCCCGAATGGACGCTCGACTGGTATGGTCCTTACCCGGATTCTCCTGAGGTTCAGACGGACCCCACTGGAGCCGCTTCCGGCATGACTCGTGTCGTTCGGGGAGGCGGTCTTGACTGGCGTCATACAGCTACGAAGACCTCGCCGGACTTCAACGTTCCTGCGACATCGCCTTACTTCTCTCGTCCCGCTAACCGCGCCAGCCTGCCACCATCCTATGCGTCGGCAAACGGGAATGTAGGCTTCCGCGTTGTGCAGGCTCCTATGCCTGCTGCCCATCCAACAGCACCATGGCACTATTTCTTCCAGACCGCCATCAAGCAGAAGGATATTCTCGGCGGTCCAGCACTCGGCAAGGCGATCAATAAGCCCGATATGAGCCGTCCTCTTTATCGTACGCACGAGCTCTTTCCTGATCTCGGCGATAGAAACATGCGCGGCATCGGCTGGAAGCTCGGCCTTGCACCTGGTCTCGGCATCAACTATCACAACTCCGCCATCCAGGTGCTTCCCAACGGCGACCTGCTCGCCGCCTACTACAACACGCCTGATCAGGAAGACGATCCCGATCAGACCGTCATGACGCTGCGTCGTCGCGCGGGATCGGAAGAGTGGGACATGCCTGAGCCATGGCCGATCTTTGCCGATGCCGGTCTCGCTGCGCCTGTTATCTGGAACGATCCCGTTCATCAGTCGCAGCCCGGAGGCAAGGTCTGGTTCTTCTGGGGATTCGCACGCCTGATTGGAGCTCCTCCCTTCGCCTGGGCCACCTCCTCTGACAATGGAGCCACATGGTCGGCAGCTCACTTTCCGTTCTTCCCGCAGCCGATTGGCCGTTACGTCTCGCAGCCTATCAACAGCATCGTCCGCGGACCGGACGGAGCCATTTATATGCCGACCGACTCCACCGGTCGCGATCCCGATGGCAATGGCTCGATCAGCGTCGTGTGGAAGACGGCCGATGAAGGCAAGACCTGGTCTGATACCGGAGGGCGTACCGCAGGACGCCACACTACCATCGTGTTTGCAAAAAACGGCGACCTGCTTGGCATCGGAGGCAAGAACTCCGAGATCAACGGGCACATGCCAATGGCGACCTCCCATGACGATGGCAAAACCTGGGTAAAGTCCGAGACTCCATTCGACGAGTTGATGAGCGGCGAGCGCCCCAGCGTTATCCGCCTCAAGAGCGGGCACCTCTTCTTCGTCGCCGATTACAACCCTAAACGCCAGAAGCACAACCACAAAGATGGCAGCTACGTTGCGCTCTCGAACGATGACGGCAAGACGTGGACCATCAAGCGCCTTCCTCCCGATATCCTGACCGTCGGATACACTACCGCGACGCAGGGACCCGACGGCGTGATCCATGTCGTCACCTCGAAGAACAAGGTGAACTACGAGATTGAACTGAACGAGGCGTGGATCCTCGACAAGTCAGCCGGCGATGCGCAAACTACCATTGGGGAGATCACCCACATCCGGCACGTTACTGAGCGCTATCCTAATGGTAAGGTTAAGGGCACATGGAGCGCCGGCCTTGCCGCCGATGGACGCATTCTGCTCGAAGGAAAGCAACAGTTCTTCTATCCCAGTGGGAAACCCATGTGGACTGTGACCTTCCATGCCGGTAGGAAAACGGGAGAGGAACGCTACCAGCGCGAAGACGGGACTTTCATCTGGGTAAAGAACTACTCCGCTGACGGGGCATGGACCTGGGAAAACTTTGATGAGCACGGCAAGCAGACTGCCGAATCGCACTGGCGTGGCAAGACTCTGGAATCAAGCGACGTGCCCGAGAACGGCCCCTTCGACAAGATCCCAGGAGCCGACAAGCTCGGACCACCCCCAGGAGAATAGAACGAAGACCAATCTATTCCGCCTCGAAAGTGTCATCCTGAGCGCAGCGAAGTCGGAGGATATGCGGTTCGCTTTCCGACACCATAGACGCGTCATTCTGTGCGAAGCGAAGAATCCCTATATTTTGCTCGAACAGCACCATATCCAACGTTCCACCAGAGAAGACCATGAAACGGCGAAAACTTCTGACATCCCTGCTCCTCAGCGTCGCTTCATTCGCTCCCAGCCTCAACGCGCAGACCCCAGCCACCCAGCCCAAATCCACCGATCCATGGGTCTTCGCCTACTTCAAAGAGCCTGGCTCACAGGGAATCTATCTTGCGCTCAGCCGTGACGGCTACACCTTCACACCGCTCAACGACGGCCAGCCCTGGCTCAAACCCTCTGAGCCCGGCGAAATTATGCGCGATGTCTTCCTCACCGGCAATCCCGATGGCCATGGCTTCCGTATGGTGTGGACCTGGGGATGGAGAGGGAACTCCATCGGAACTTCAAGCTCCGAAGACCTCATGAGCTGGACTCCGCAGCGGAAGATCGAGATCATGGGAGCCTTCCCAACTGTTCACAACACCTGGGCTCCCGAGACCTACTGGGACAAGCAGAAGAAACAGTGGCTCATCCTCTGGTCCAGCGCCTTCGATCCTGCTCCCGGAGAAAAGCAGGGTGAGGGCCTGCGCATCTGGGACTCACACACAAAGGACTGGCAAAGCTTCACCAAGCCTGAAAAGTTCTTTGATCGTGGCTTCCCTGTGATCGATGCAACGATGTTCCATCGCGAGCTCAAAGGCAAAAAAGACGTCGTGATGGTCTTCAAGGACCAGACCACCGACCCTCTACGTTATAGCGAGCGCTGGACGTCAGGCCCTTCAGTAGAAGGCCCGTGGGGCAGTCTCTCCGCTCCCATTAACGAAAGCTGGTCCGAAGGTCCCAGCGTCATCCAGGTTGGCGACAAGTTCATCGTCTACTACGATCACTATCGTCTGCCTCATCCACGCTTCGAAGCCGTGGAAACAACCGACTGGATTCACTGGCAGAGCGCCGATGACAAGATTCATCTTCCAGAGGCATGCAAGCACGGCAGCTTCTTTCAGGTTACCGAAGCTGAAGCTCAGCGCCTTCTGTCTCGACACGACGATACGACCAGCACTCATTAAAGTCCTGGCCCGCTACTGCTTCTAAAGCTGCCAGGTAAGCCGTCATCCTGAACGTAGTGAAGGATCCCTGTATTCGCCTGTGCGGCGGACGGGGACCGAAGTCCGACTTGCTTATCTGATGCACTATCGATGTCGGAGCACTAATCCTCAAACATCCAGTCCAGATTCGGCGGCTGCTTGCTGTTGGGATCGAAGTTTACATGTGGCGTGACGTGCGTCTCTTCCGGGATAAAGCCCAGCACGACGTAAGCACCCTTGCCCAGGTCGAGATCGTTTTCGCCCGCAGGCAGCGGCTTCGCCCAGACGCTGATCGGCAGCCCCTTCTTCTGCGTTACTGCATCGGGAAGCACGATGTTCCACTGCTCCGTATCCGGCGAAACATTCCTCGCTTTTCTCGACTCCGACTTGAAGAACCCCACCAGAATCTGTGCGGGTTTGTCGAGCCGAAAACGAATCGGCGTCTGTTGATGCGTTGAGACCCGGATTCCTTTCATCCCATTCAGCTCAGGGACAACGGATGTGATCGGCATCTCCTGATCGGCGTACAGGCTTGCACCGCCAGCAACCGTGAAGGTCTCTCCTCCACCTGATTCAAGCGTGAAGCCGATCTCCGGCAGTTGGCTTGCCTTGTCTGCACCCGGACCAGTGAAACTGCCCGCCTTTAACCTGGCCAGCCGCTTGTCGAAGACCGCCAGTTCCTTTTGATAGACCGGGAGCAGATCGCGCCAGTGGTTCGTTGTTGGGCCGCCACGAACAGGAATCTGCCGCTGCGATGTCTGCATGCCCGCAGCATTGCGATAGGTGTTTTCAGTCAGCTCCCTCAGCCTGGCGAAGTGCTGAACACTCTCCGCCAGAAGCCTGCGAGCCTCAGTCAGATGGTTCGTATCGCGATCGTAGCCATATCGCATCACAAGCGCGGCAGCCTGCACCTTCGCGTTGTAGAAGGCCATGAGAGCGGCGATTGCGCGCATGTCGTTTACAATGCGACGATACTCGGGCATCGCATCGGCAGCGATTCCCGGTGCAGCAGTCTCAGCTTCACGCACAGCTTCGGCGGATTTCCGCGCCGCATCCGCAGCAACACCCAGCGGATTCTCACCATGATGCTTGCCGTGATTGACCTCGTTCGCGACCCATTCATCCAGGCGCTCACCGTCCGGAGCATCGCCGGTCCACAAAGTCTGCGCCGGATTGAATCGTGCGGCATCGATCAGTTGCGGCATCGTCATTCCCAGCGATAGCACCTGGCGGTTGCCCTCAGTAATTCCGAGCCGCCGGATGACCTCAGGCGCGCATTGCCCGGAGAGCTCATAGGCAGCCAGAAGGTGAGCGCCAGTCTCGCGTTGCAGCGTTGTAAGATCGCGCTTCTGGGCTGCCAGGACTTCGGGGCTCTCAAGCCCCACCGTCAGAGGACTATGACCGACGGCGTTCAGGTTTCCCGCAACCGCGAATCGCTTTGCGAACTGCTCGATCCAATAGATCTTTTCCGTCTGCGGTTCCCGCTCAGGATTCCATGCGTACCGTGCCCAGCTTGCGAACCATATCCAGTCGCGATCCGTCTGCTTTAGCAGCGGATCGGTCTTGTCCGCACTGTTAGGCCAGTCCCAATAACGCAACGGATAGACGTGAACACCGCCGATGCCAAGGCGAACGAAGCTGCGGGTCGTCTCCCTCACAAAGTCAGGATCGCCCCAACGGAACGGTTCGAAGTTCGACATCAGATGCATGTTGACGATCGTGTCATTCGAGCCTTTGACGAGCGTCTGAAATCGCTCCTTGACCGGGCCGCGAATATTGGTCCACGTAAACGACTCGCCGTTCCACTTCCACATGGTGTCGATGTTCGAGTAGATTGCAGTGGCAGCCGGCATCGCCTTTTCGATATCCGTTGCGTGGGCACGCACCACAATTGGCGGCTGCGGCACGGGATGTCCCACTGTCTTCTCCTGCTCAGCCAATCCATCCAGCACGCCGGGAATGATCGTCTTTGTCAGCCACTCCGGACCGTAGTGCGGTCCCATTGCCTCGCCCAGAGTCATAAAGATGCCGACGTTGGGATACTTGCGAATAAACTCCGAGATGCAGTACCGGGTGTACTCGCTTGAAAGCTCCGACGGGGCTGACAGATGGAAGGGGAGATGATGTGCTCGGGCGAAGTTATGCGACAGATGAATATTGTAGAAGCCCTGCAGAATCCAGATGCCGCGCTTGTCCGCCTCTGCTGTCAGCCAGCGGAACATCTCGATGTTTTGTTCCAGCTGCGTGGTCGAAAGCTCCTGGGCCTCGGGATACTTCGGCAGCTTCAGCAGCGAGGTGAACGGATGTCCGTTCCAGAGGAAGAGCGCGTTGGTTCGCTGCTCTACAAGCTGGTCCAGATACTTCGTCCACTCCGCCTTGTCGTAGAACCAGGGAAAGTCTTTCGGGGTATACGGATAGTCGTACTCCGCATTCTCGTAGGTGATCTCCGGCTTCTGCAGGCCGATCACCGCGCCGCGAATCTTCAGCTGAGGATGATCGATAAAGTCCAGCCTCTTCGGCAGGGCATGCTCCGCACGAATCAGATCCGCAAGCTCTTCGGAGCCATACAGCACGCCCGAAGGATCGGAACCCGCAACGATAATCGTTTTGCCCACGCGTTCCAAGGCGAATGCTTCTTTTGCGCCGGGCCATAGCTGGGGAATCTTCGTATCGAACTTCGCCAGTAGCGCATCCTGACGTGTGGCCAGCAGAATATGCTCATTGCCGGAGAGCTTTGATACGGCTTCGCGCAGCCGCTCTGCTCCAAACTTCTCTCTCGGAGTAGCCCTCGCCGAGACCTCAACCTTCGGGGTAGCGAAAGCGAGCGAACTAAGCGACAACGTCAGCGCAAACAGAGTCTTCTTCATCGGACTAATCCATCACCTCCGGCGTGGGGGATTCGCCTTTTGGTTTGCCAGTTACATTCGAGACCTTGTGGAAGACAATCGCCTGGAACGGCCGGTTCGGAAGCTCGATCCTGGACTTCCCGCTGAAGGTTCCCGTAAGCTTCGTCTCTTTCATCTCGAACGGATCGATGAGTGCCGCCTCAAAGTTCGCCGTATTTGGCAGGGGAAAGGTATAGCGCGCAGGGCGGTGATAGTCGAAGTACCAGAGGTATAGCTCGTTCGGAGTTCCGGCCGAAAGATAGTAGGAGCCCTCAAACTCATTCAGCCCTACCTTTGTGCACTTCGTAACAAGGTCGTGGAGGAACTTGATGCGGGGGGCAGACTCCCCCCGAAGGCGACCTGCATCGGACCAGCTGGACTCATGTGCGTGGGGCCCGTTCTCTGCGGAGAGAAAGACCTCGCCATGAGAGGCATAGCTTCCACGAACCGTCGCCAGCCAGAAGCGCCGCGTCATCTCTTCGGCAGACAGGTTGCCCCATCGCCGCTCCACATCGCCCTCGTATTGAATCTCGTCATAGACAATGGGCTTGTTCCACGCCAGTCGCCGTTCAGAGGACTTTTCAAAGTCATAGCTTTGCAGGCTGGCATGGGTACACCACGGTTTGGAGTGGTCATAGATCACGCCGGAGTGATGGATCGAACGCAGATGGCCATAGGGATCTTCCTCCTGCACGATGCGGAAGAAGCGATCCCAGTCCGACATCGTCTTTGCCTTCACCAGGTCGTACTCATTGGCGATCGCCCACCATACGTTTCTGAACGCGGAGAGACGAGCCACCACGTAGCGGAGATAGAAATCATCCACCTCATTGGGCATGGCCTTGTAGCCCCAGGCGTCGTAGGGGTGAAAGAGGATACAGTCGGCTTCGACTCCTGCAGCCTGCAACTGCATAATCCGCTTTTCGATCAGTTGAAAGTACTCGGGGTTGAAGCGGGTATAGTCACTGGTTCCGTGACGGCCGTTTGCATCACCGCCAGAATAGGGAAAGGGAAGAATCTGTGGTCCCTGTCCAATAGGTTTCGGAAGCACACATACGCGGCTCTTATTGAAGAGGCCTTTCATCCCGGCCAACGAATTTGCAGCATTTTCGTCCTTGGTAAAGAGAAATGCGTAAGTGGTCGTTCCAAACGGAAAATAGGGGGTGCCGTCGGCATGAACAAAGTGATAGCGGTGGGCCGTCGTGACCGGACCGTGATTGCCGGAAGTCGCCGGCGCGCAGGTGAATCGTCCAGTCTGTCCATTCAGTGCCGATGAGGAGCTTGTGGTCCGATAGACCCAATCACCCGTCATATCCGGCATAAAGCGGACCCGGTAGATTCCATCGCCGTCATAAAAACCCTTCACCTTGACTGTGCGATGCTCGCGGGTAAACTCAGCCGACAAGGACACGTCTTTAAACGGATTTCCTGCTGAAGATCCCTTGAGGATCACCTCGAATAAGCCCCACTGCTCGATGCTGATGGCGTTGGTCTGCGGACTGTTTTTTTCGGCAAAGGCAGCAGGCTCAAGCGCGCCGGCAAGGGTCGCGGCGCTCATCTTGAGCATATCTCTACGATTCATGGGCAGTTATCCCTTCGGGATGGGGGTGGCAGGTGTAGCGCGCGTGTCTTGCAAAAGAAGCTTCAACTAAGCCGTTCTATAGAAACATGCCCTGTTCTGTCAATAAAAATTGAAAATTATTACAATAAAAGAAAAGTTATATGGAATGGTTTTACAATGACGCTGAAGATCAAATGAGTGAAAATAACAGCTCAATCTCTTCCGGATCTTATTGAGAGTGCGCATGAAAAAGTCCAAAGCGGTTACCGCAGCAGCAGGATCCAAGGTCGCAGTTCGCCGGCGTCTTCCCAAGTGGGCGCTCGACAACACGGAGTCATCGGGTGATGAAGCTTATTACCTGCGCTCCATTGGGCGAGCCCTCGAGGTTCTAAACTGCTTCGACGGTCAGACGCCGCTCTCCCTCAAGGAGATCAGCGCCCAGATGCAGCTTCCCGAGTCTTCGCTCTTCCGCGTGCTGAGGACCCTGGAGCACCACGAATATCTGCAGCAGCATCGGGACGGCACCTACCAGCTCTCGCCGCGACTCATCTTCGGCTGGCTGGTCCGTGCTGCCGAACATGTGCGTGAGATGGCACGCCCCGAGATGGAGAAGCTGGCCAATGCCTTCAACGAAACCGCCAGCCTGGCCTATCTCTTTGACGATCGCATCCATGTGCTCGACTGCCTGGAGACGTTTCACGAGATCAGGATGACCAATAAGATCGGGCGCGTGTTGCCTCCGCACTGTTCTGCCATGGGAAAGGCCATCACGGCCTTCCAGGACCGTTCTCTGGCCGATCGCATGCTTGAGGTTTACGGCCTGACTGCCCGCACCGAGCATACGATCACCGACCGCAAGAAGCTCTTCGCGGAGTTCGAGGAGATTCGCAAGACGGGAATCGCGGGGGACCGGGAAGAGTCGATCCGGGGAGGAATCTGCTTCAGTGCGCCGATCCGGTTGGAGGATGATCGCGTTGTTGCTGCCATCAGCCTCTCCACCCCGACCATCCGCATGGATAAGAAACACGAGAACGAGGTTCAGGCTGCGCTTCTCGATGCAGCTGCATCCATCGCGCGGCGCCTGCAGGGCGAAAAGTAATTCTGCCCGGCTAAGTCGTCGGCCTGGCTATTTTGAAACCTGGACCATAATTTTGGTAAAGGATGCCGGCGACGAAGACCACGTACTGAGAATGGCAGGAGTCTCTTCCAGGGAGACGATTGCCGAGACTGCGCGATCGACAGGGAAGTGTCCTCTCTCGAGCATGGCAATTACCTCGCGAAAGTCTTCTGGCAGCGCGTTGCGTGAGCCCATGATATCGAGCTCCTTTTGCACGAAGAGCCGGGTTTCGTAGGCGACGGGTTCCTTCGCGTATCCGATATAGACAACCCTGCCGGTAAATGCGACCTCTTCGATAGCTGCGCGGAAAGTCTCCGGAAGACCAATCGCCTCGATCACGATATCCGGACCGCGGCCGCCGGTGAGCTCGCGCAGACGGCTCCGGAAATCTTCGCGTGCGGAGTGAATCAAATCCGTTGCTCCTGCAGCCTGCGCGGTCTCAAGCTTGGTGTCGTCCAGATCAATTGCAATTGTGCGTGCTCCCCGGAAGGAAGCTCCGGCAATGGCTCCCAGGCCAACACCGCCGCAGCCAAAGATCGCGACTGTATCATTCGCCGTGATCCGGCCGCGTGCGACGGCATGAAAGCCGACGGTCAGGGGCTCTACGAGGCAAAGCTCTTTGAGCGACAGGTGCGAAACATAGACCTTTTCTTCGGGAACAGAGAGCCATTCCGTCAAAGCGCCATCACGCTGTACTCCGAAGGTCTGGTTGCCCTGGCATGCATTAAAGCGCTGCCTGCGACATGAAGGACAGATTCCGCAGCTGGTATAGGGTGAGACCGTCACGCGTGTGCCAACGGGAATCGCTGCGGAGCCTCCCACAACCGTGGCTGCGATCTCATGACCCGGAATGCGCGGATAGGTCACCAGCGGGTTCTTCCCGCGAAAACTGTTAAGGTCCGTGCCGCACAGCCCCACCATCTCAACCTTCAGCAGAAGTTCTCCATCACGTCTCGTGGGTTCCGGGATCTCGACGATCCGGGCGTCTCCTGCTCCCAGCAATGACATAGCTCTCATGGCGCATCCTTCAAGACATTGTTGTCATAAGCAAACTTTTATTTTCATTACAGAATAAACTGTTTCAGGAATTGATGCGGATACAAAGCAGATATACCAAAAGAGGAGAAGGATGAATCGTCGAACGTTTCTGGGGGCCTTCGCGGCTGCAGCCGCGCTCCACAGCAGTCGGCTCATGTGGGGGAAATCACAGGCGGTAGCCTCTCTAGAGATAGGAGACGCTGCATCCAATCCTGTCCCGGCGGACTTCATCGGGCTTTCTTACGAAAGCGCGCAGCTTGCGAACCCCGGCTTCTTCTCGCCAAAGAACAGACAGCTTGTAACGATCTTTCGCGAGCTTGCGCCGCACGGCAATCTGCGTCTGGGAGGCGGCTCAAGCGAGTACACCACGTACTCTGATACTGCTCCCACTGAACCCCCACCGTTCGAAGTCTTTGGCCCGGATACCTCGAAGACTGTAAAACATGGGACCATTACCAGTAGGATCGCGCTACGCAATCTTCGTGGCTTTCTGGATGCAGTAGATTGGAACTGTATCTACGGGCTCAACCTGGGCCAGGGCACGATCGAGAACGCCGTGCACGAATCCGCGGCAGCCCAGCAGATTCTCGGGCCGCGCCTGTTGGCCTTCCAGATTGGAAACGAGCCCGACAGCTTCCGCAATCGCTACCGCGCCGCGAGCTACGGTCCCGAAGACTATCTCGCAGAGTGGACACGGTTCCACGATGCCATCGCGAAGACCACTCCAGCCGCACGTTTCGCTGGTCCGGACATCTCGAACAAGCTTTCCTATCTGACTGCCTTTGCGGAGCAGGTGCATAAATTTCCGGATGTGGTGCTCCTGACCAGCCACTACTATGCGATGGGACCTTCCGGAAATCCCCAGGCAACTCTCGAAAATCTGCTCTCTGCGGAGCCGAAGCTGACCACGCTGAAGTCACGTGATCTCCCCATCCTCGAAAGAGCCCAGACGATCGCGCACCTGACCTATCGCATGTCCGAGGGGAACTCCTGCTGGGATGGGGGAAAGCCGGGCGTCTCCGATACCTTCGCCTCCGCTCTCTGGGCCGCCGGATACACATTGACCTGCATGGAGCGCGGATGGGCAGGAGTGAACTTCCATGGCGGCGGCAACGGTTTCTATACGCCTGTCGCAGGCAGCCCGTCTACCGGCCTCGTCCGACGTCCGGAGTTTTTCGGAATCCGCTTCGCTCAGCGCTTTGCCGGCGCGAAGGTTCTCAACTCCACGTTGCGCGGAGCTGACTCGCGCGTCCAGTCCTTCGTCTTCGACCATCAGGGAAAGCGAGAGTTGGCGCTCGTCAATAAGACCGACGAGCCTATAACATGTTCCCTTCCTGAGAGGGTAGATGCCTCTGCAATCGTAAAATTGCATGCGCCGGCGATCGATGCCAAAGACGACGTTGCGCTCTCCTCTATTCATGGGCCCTCAGAAAATGAGATAACGATTGCCGCATACACTGCCACGGTATACCGTCTTTCTTCGCCCAAATAAAAGGGGAAGAGTCAATCGACTCTCCCCAAGGTTCGGCGATGACTTCTACTAGAAGACCACTCGCAGTCCCTGTTGCAGCACGCGGGGCGTGTTGGCCTGTGATGTGATGGTGCTGAAGCTGCCTGAGGTGGGGCTCACGTTCGGTGTGCCAAACTGCGTGTGATTCAGCGCGTTGAACGCCTCGAAGCGGTACTGGATCTGGAAATGCTCCCCTGCATGAAAATTCTTGAGGATGGAAGCATCCAGATTGTTGGTCGCATCCTGGCGCCCGTAGAACAGCGGGAACGTGCGATAGTTGTAAGTCGAGTTCGGCTGGTCGTTCGGATTGGTATTGAACTTCGTCTTGTCGAAGGCGCCGGTGTACGCCCGCGGAGAGATGCGAAGAGAGGAATCATACGCTGTTCCATTCGCGAACAGAGGATAGCTTCCGCTTCCCGTTCCTCCCCATCCAATCGGCGCTCCTGACAGATAGGCGTAGATCACATTGACCGTGAAGCCGCTGACGAGCTGGTCTACAAAGCTCGATATGTGATTCAGGAATGCCTGGTTATGTCCGAAAGGAAGCTGATAGACGCCCGTAAGCGCAATGTGATGGGTAAAGTCCGAGGAACTCTCCTGGTAGGTCAGCGGGCCTCCCTGGTTTAGCTGCTGAGCGATAAGCTGCTTGGAGTATTCGTAGTTCAGGTTCATCGTCAGACCATGTGACATGCGTTGCTGAAAGCGGAACAGAAGCTCATGGAAGATCGACGAGGAGCCTGGTGTCAGCTGCTGTGAGACGCTGCTGTACTCCGGATGCCCTCCCAGCAGAGCCAGCTTTTGAATCTTGCTGGACGATCCAAGCGAGCCTGTGACATTCGGTAATCCCTTAAAGGGATTTGTGACCGACGAACTCAGGTTCGACTGTACCGCCGTATCGCGGAATGCGGATCGGCTGAGATAAGGCAGCTTGTTAATGCAGCTGATGCAGTTGGTGTAGGAAAGATGAACCTGGTGATTCCCGATATAGCCGATATCGATCGAGGTATTTCTCGAAAGCTGATATTGCACATCGAGATTCCATCGCTCTGAGTACGGGACCTTTACCTGTGACGGTCGCACCGTGATGCCCTGCCCCAGGTAGGTATTCACGCCCAGCGAAGAACCCGTGGGCTGCACGAGCGGATTAGTCGTAGGAAATGGATCTGACAACGAAGCGGCCGGGCTCAGGTAGTTGTTCGTCGTCGGCACCAGTGTTGAGGATGCGCTGAAGCCATAACTCTGCGGCGTGTAATAGTCGTTGAACGGATTCACGAACAATCCGAAACCACCTCGAATCACTCCACGATTTCTCAGTGCCGATGGTGTGTATGAGAAGCCGAAGCGCGGCGAATAATACGCAGACGGGGTCGCATATTCATACCGTCGAGCAGCTGAAGCGAAGATCAGTCCGCCCGTGGGCGAAAACGAAGACACGGGAAGCTCGGCTATAGGATGAGCGGAGTAGGCCGCAATTGCCCCAGCGGTGGCGGAATTGACAGCCCCCGAATCCCATCCCACCACAGCTCGGTTGTGACTCTCGTTGATGGAGGTCTCTGACTCCACGCGCATCCCGAGATTGAGCGTCAGGTTTGGCAGAATCCTCCAGTCATCCTGAACGAATCCGCCGATGTACCAGTTGTTATAAGTGAGAGCTGGTGCGATGGAGTAGCTTCCACTGCTCGGAACGCCCAGCAGGAATGAGGCCATCGACCCTCCATACAATGGCCCCGCAAGCGTCGAACCCGCCGAAACAAAGCTGTTGTCGAACTCAAAGTCGCCCGAAGAATATCCCGGGCTCAAGGTATTGTTCTTGTTCTGGCGAATATCTGGACCGATTTTGATCGTGTGCTTACCCCGCACCAGAGTGAATGCAGAGAAAAACTGGATCGTGTCGAAGGCTGAAAGTGTCCCAGGTTTGGTGCTCAGGGTTGAATATGCCGGAGCATTGGTGGACCCGTTCTCCGAAAAAGAGACGCGTGGAAGCGCTTTGGAGGAGTTGGTGTTAACGTAGTCGGGATAACCGATTGAAGTCGCGTCGAAACCGTTGCTGGGCAGCGTTGTATTGTTGTACGACCGCGTCAGGCTAAGGCGGGCATCCAGCGTGGCGATGGGAGAGAAAGTGTGGATGTAGTCCAGCACCCCACCCTGGTAGACCGTATAGTTCTGTGATCCCGTTGCAATGTTGTTGAAGATGTTGTTCGAGGTCTGCAGATACTCGCTGCGGTGAGTCTCAAAGAAGATTTTATTGTTGTCATTGATGCTGTAGTCGAGGCGTCCGGCATGCGAGTTGTAGTCGTTGGTAGTCGGTACGTTGCTGCGGAAGTTATTCTCGCCGTCACTCGCTGTGGGCGCTGTGTTTGGCATCGGGAAAAAGTTGAGATATGCCGCAGCCACCGGATTGATGTTGTGAATCACGTTGTTCGCAATCGGAGTACGGATCACCTGGCCAGGGCAGCCCGGGTCAGGTGTTCCGCTGAAGGGATCGAAGAACTGATACTTGTCGTAGGTGTAGGTCTGTCCCGCAGGGCAGTTCTTTGAGGAAACCATCTGACCGCTCAGCAAGGCAGAGAAATCACCCTTTCTCTCCGCGTCCGTAGGTACGGTTGTGGTGATGGGATTCGGCGTAGATCCTTTGAACCCTTCAAAGGCATACAGAAAGAAAAGCTTGTTGTGGCCATCAAAGATCTTCGGCAGGATCACCGGGCCGCTCACATACGCTCCAAACTGGTTCTGGCGGGTTGCGGGAAAACTGTTTGCAAACCAGCGCGTCGGAGCATTAATTGCAGAAAATTGGTTGAACTCGTTAAAGGCTCCATGAAACCTGTTGGTGCCGGCCTTCGTGGTCATATTGACCGTGCCACCTGACGTGTCGCCATACGATGCATCCGACTCGAAGACATCGACGCGAATCTCCTGGACAGAATCCTGCATGGGGCTGTAACCCGGCACTCTGCTGGAGTCCTGCATATTCGGCACGCCGTTCAGCAGATACTCGTTCGACTGCGCATTTCCTCCGCCGATCGAAAAATCGCTGGCCGCGGAATTGTCGAAGGGCCGTGACTCCGTGACAGAATGCTTCTGCTTGGGAATGACGCCATACTCAGTCTTTGCGAGTCCCAGCGGAGAGCGTCCATTCGCTGGAAGATTTTCGATCTCATGCGCCGACAGCACCTGTCCGGCAGTTGCGGTTGTCGTCTCAATCAGCGGTGTCTCCGTGGTGACGACGACATTCTGGTTCGCTTCGCCAACCTGCATCTGGATGTCTTCCTGAACTTTCGCTCCGGTTTGCAATGTCAGGTTCTTGTGCTCGTAGGTGCGGAACCCCTGCATCGTTACCCGGATGGAATAACTTCCCGGTAGCAGAAACGGCGTGGTGTACTGGCCGGTCTTATCGGACTTCGTCTGGACCCTTGCGCCAGTCGCCGTGTTGATAACCGTAATAGCTGCATCAGGAAGAATGGCGCCCGTTGGATCGGTTACTCTGCCGGTCAGCGTCGCGCGAAACTCCTGCGCGGAGACCATATATCCGACAAAGCAAAGAAGCAGGGCAAGGAGGACAGGTCGTACTCTCATGAGGAAGCTCCAAATTTAACTTAATATGAAAGTTAAATATCGTTGGCGAAAATAGAGTATGAGATGTACAGCTGTCAAGCGATTCAGGCAATTCGGGGATGGACGGCACTCCCGGATTTTCTGCAGAACCAATCAACCATGGCGGAAAGCATTCCAGGAGGTGGGTTAAACGTCAGATGCTCCGGCCATGGAGGTCTCACCTGGAGACGCCATGGTCGGAGCACCTATGGAAACTGTGTCTATAAATTGAAAATCAGGCCCGGTTTCGGAGGGACAGGGATTTTCTTTACCAACTCGGCGCGAACGACACCAGGAGCGTCAGAAAAAGAAGACCGTAAAGAATTACCAGCCAGTACCAGTTTCGCTCTACCCAATGTGCCGATTCATTTGAAGCGCTCATCAAATCTCCTCCTGCTTCAAAATCCTAACATCTCGACACGCGCATGCTGAAAAATGCTTGGATTGCGCCATCGGATAGAAGAGACATTCAGATGTTCGCTATGGTGCAGAATGCATTCTTTGATGGCTATGCAGGGGGGAAGACTGCTGAGGAAAGAATCCTCTTCGATCGCGTCCACAGCCGAAATCCTCTAGCGTGTCGAAAGAACGATCGGCAATCTTCCACCCTGCACTGCAAGCCATACCTATGTTGATCGCATTTCGTGGAGATAGAGTCTCCCAGAGCGCGAATCAAGGCAGAAAATAGAAATGTACCGCAGGATTGCAGGACTCACAATTTTTGGCATGGGTCAGTAATTTGTTTTCCGCATGAAGAATCGGTCTACGCCTAACTGACAGTCTCAAGGTCGAAGGGGCAGCTGAACGCTTCCAGACCTCCCTTTCGGCGTGTCTTACCCCCTGTATCAGTTGCTCACCGCGTGTGCAAAGTTTTGCCATGTTGATAATAGATGAAAAGCTCCTTTGCAAGGTTGTTCCTGGAAACCCCTCATCCTTCCTTTCTCCTTGCCTGTCGGAAGTTACGCACTTCTCATAGTGAGACGCGCCAAATCTCGACCTGCTGGTTTATAAATCGGTTACTGCACTTTGAGGGCCGAATCCATGCAGACCCCACCTTCTCTTTTTCGGCGTCGGAAATGCAGCAAGGAGCTTTGAATCTGAAGCCCAATACAATAAAAGAGACCCTCACGATGAAGGCCTTTTTTATCTCGAATTATTCAGATCGGAATCGTCTCAACCGGCTTCCCAAAGCAAGGATCCGGGTGCTTGCAAGCAGGAAACTGGCTGGCTCCGGGACTGTCGATGACACAACCAGATCTGGCTCAATATGCCGCTCATCGCGGTCACCTGATATACCCCAGGGCTGATGAGTTCGCCTGCAATGGTTCCGGAAGCGTTGAAGTTCTGGCCAGTAAACGCGAAATCAAACGTGTCTGCTTTCGCCACAATGCCAGCAAGAAGTAAGAGAAGGGATAGAAGAACCTTCATCATTTTGCTCGTATATCTTGAAGGGATTGTTCTTACGGCACGAAGCGATTACATAGGGATATGCAGATTACAGGAGATCGTTGGGAAAAACTTTTCCACTTTTACTGGAACTCGATCTCCTTTAGGAGAACTCGATCTCTGTTAGGAGGATCGACAAATAGAGGCCGTCTCTAAGTTGGCGATCTTCCTGCAATTGTTTGATTTTTTATGGAGAAGAGTGGCGGAGAGGGAGGGATTCGAACCCCCGATAGCCTTGCGACTATGTCTGATTTCGAGTCAGGTGCATTCAACCGGGCTCTGCCACCTCTCCGTTTCTAAGAGTTTACCCTGAAACCAGGCCTTATGAAAACGGACGAAGAAATTCCGACGGTTCTGTTTGAATGGACGGATGAGCTTGCGGCATGGATCGAGGCAGAGGCCCTTCGCGCTGGCTTTGATGCTGCTTCCGTCGCCCCCATTCCCGAGAGCGATAGCGAGTTGGGGAAGCTGCAGGCCGCCCGGATATCAGAGTGGATCGAAGCCGGCCGTGCCGGTGAGATGGAGTATCTCAAGCGGACGGATGAGAATGGCCTGCTTCTGCGCAGTGGAGTCAGAGCCGCTTTTCCGTGGGCACGCTCCGTCCTTGTCTGCACCTGGAACTACAACGCTTCGAGCCCCGCCTCCACGGAGCCTGTCTCCGGATCCGGCTGGATCGCGCGATACGCATGGATGGGGCGGCAGCTTGAGAACGGTGAGATTGTCCCGACCGACTATCACGACGAGCTACTGGGGAGACTGCGGGCGCTTGAGGCTGCCATTAGGAAACGCGCGCCGTCCGATACCCGCTGTTATGTCGATACCGGCCCTATCGTGGAGCGTACGGTCGCGGTACAGGCCGGCCTGGGCTGGATCGGCAAGAACACCTGTCTTATCAATCAGCAGCTCGGGTCCTGGCTGCTGTTAGGTGTTATCGTGACTTCCATCCCGGTTGCAGCTGCGGCCTATCCACAGCTTGCCGCCGATCGATGCGGAAGCTGCACGCGCTGTCTGGATGCCTGTCCCACGCAGGCTCTCATAGCTCCTCGCCAAATGGATGCTTCGCGTTGCATCTCCTATCTCACCATCGAGAAGAAGGGGAGCATCCTGGAAGAGTTGCGCCAGCCCATGGGAAGACAGGTCTTCGGCTGCGATATCTGCCAGGAAGTATGCCCCTGGAATCGTCGTGCCCCAATCTCAGCCCGTCAGCAGACACGTCAGCGTCCCGAACTCGTCAATCCGGCCCTGAGCTGGCTTGCCAGCCTCGACAACACTGAATTCCGCAGGAACTTCAAGGGGTCTCCCCTTGAGCGTACACGGCGGAAGCGGCTCCATCGTAATGTCGCTATCGCGATGGGGAACAGCCGAGATTCCGGCTTTCTTCCGCAGCTCAAGACCTGGAGTGAGGGCGAAGACGAGATTCTCGCGGAGACTGCCCGCTGGGCGATCCGGCAAATAAATGAGGAGGCCGAAAATTCTGCGGTTAATCAGGTGGGTGATGATGCCGTAGGCTCCCTTTTTCTTCCGACGGAATGATGGATTGCTCTCTGCTAGCATCGAAGTTGAATTACCGAGGAATTCTGGTCCGGTGAGCAGACCAGTCCTGGCCCTGGATTGATATGTTCTCCATTCGCCCACCCAGATCAGAGACCGTTCGCAATGATCCGAAGCTCGCTGAGCCTGCCAGAACAGAACGGCAGGAGACGGCGTCCGCCGTTCCGATCGAGGAAGTTCCTTCCGTCGTCTGCGGCTCCGGCTTCTGGTCGCAGTTTGGAGCGCTTCTCAAGTACATGGCGCGCACCGAGGTTCACACCTATGCCTTCAGCGTGGCCGCCAACGCCATCCTTTCGCTATTTCCCTTCATTGTGCTGCTGCTGACGCTTTGCCGGACGGTATTTCACTCCCGCGCGATGGAGATGGTCGTGGGCGACATGATGCGCGGCTTTCTTCCTGTCGGCCAGGACTTCGTTATGCGCAACATGCAGCTTCTGGCTCATCCGGGAAAGGGAGTGCAGTTCTTCTCGCTGGTCATGCTGCTGGTCTCATCTACCGGAGTTTTTCTGCCTCTGGAAGTAGCCCTCAACAGCGTCTGGGGAGTGACGAAGAACCGCAGCTACCTGCGCAACCAGATTGTCTCGTTGGGCCTGGCCTTTGCCGTGGGCATTCTTGCGCTTGCGTCCGTAGCTTCGACCTCAGGCTCCAAATCCGTTCTGGCGGTTCTCTTCTTTGGTCACACGCAAAATGCGGCCTATGCCTTCTTTGCGCAGTGGTTTATGAAGATCTGCGGCATTGGCCTCAGCATCCTGCTGTTTTTTCTGATTTACTGGATTCTGCCCAATCGCAGGATCCCGGCAGGCGCTGTCATCCCTACAGCGCTGATTGTGGGGCTGCTGTGGGAATTGGCAAAGTATCTTTATATACGTGCGCTGCCATGGCTTGATTTCCAGTCCGTGTACGGACCTTTTTATATCTCCGTAGGACTGATGATGTGGGCCTTTCTGTCGGGGCTGCTCGTGCTGGCAGGGGCTCATGTCTCGGCGACGCGCTACGCATTACGGCTCACCCGCCAGGCCAGGGCGAAGGAGCGACTGGCTGAGCAGAATGAAGCGAAGAAAGAGAAAGATGCAGACCGGTAAGGAGACGTCACGGCTGATTTCAATACTTCAGAAGGTCCCCCGGGGCCTGCCTGGCGCCGTCTTTTGGCTCGCCGTTTGGTTCTGCTTCCTGTTTCTGCTGCGCCTCATCCCGGGAACCACGGGTGCGTTCTTTACCGTCGTCCAGATTCTCGTCGGAATCGCTCTTGGGGCGACCGCAATTCCTCTGTTCGTCCGTTTCGTCCGGCAGCGCATGCTTTGGAGTCTGCGCAACAAGCTTGTCGTTACCTATCTTTTGATAGGGCTTGCTCCGGTCGTTCTCTTTGTCACCCTGGTCCTGATCTCCGCCTACGTCGCGGCAGGCCAGTTTGCCATTCACCTCGCCGACTCCCGCATGCAGGAGGAGGTGGCCCAGATGAGCAGCGACAACGGACATCGCGTCGAGCTGGCCGTGCGCATTGCCCAGGGAGACCAGCTTCCCGCGGCCATCCTGAGCCGAGGCGAGGTGACCGCCATCGACCTTTCCCGCAGGATGATCCCTGTAGAAAGCTCCGTCTATATCAACGGCGCACCCACCATGCTGGGTTCCCACCGCGGAAAGACTCCTCTCGGCCTTCCTCCATGGGCATCGGAGATCAAGGGCGGCCAGTTCAGCGGACTGGTCCTCGACGGCGCCGATCTGTACCTTGTCGCCATCAATCAACGCCGGATGAACGATGGTCGTATGCTTAGCCTCGTCACCAGCCTGATCGTGGACAAGCAGGTAATGGATATGATCTCTGCCGGCCTGGGACGGGCGCAGCTCTTTACCGAAAGGCTTGGAGCCGGCGACAGTAAAAATGATCAGGCCTCGCGAGCGCAGTCTTCTTCGGCCGGCTCACAGTTCGACGAGCGCCGTCGCCGCCGCGAAAACTCTGTGACCGGCGGCATGCAGATTCCTGCGGCGAATCTTGCCGATATCCAGGTTCACTTCCTCTCGACGCTTGGCGTTACAGACTGGTCCAACGGCGAGCGCGACAATGTGCTCATCAAGGTCGATTCCAGACCGTCGCTGCTCTATAACCAACTCTTCGGATCATCGCTCGGCGGCCTTGTAACAGATGCCTACAAGACAGGGCTGGTTGTGCTCTGCCTGCTCTTCGCGTTACTGGAACTGGTGGCGCTGGTGATGGCGATTCGTCTGAGCAGGACCATGACGGCGTCGGTCTCGGGCCTCTATGAAGCGACCCAGAGAATCGACCAGGGAAATTTCAGTCACCGGATCGCCGTGACACGGCAGGACCAACTGGCGGAGCTGAGCCGGTCCTTCAATACGATGACGGGTTCGCTGCAGAGACTCCTTGAGGAGCAGAAAGAGAAGGAGAGGCTGCAGAACGAGCTCTCTATCGCCCAGGAGGTACAGGCGAACCTGTTTCCTCGGCAGATCACAAGCCTTCCCACGCTTGAGCTGCATGGCGTCTGCCGTCCTGCACGCTCGGTCAGCGGAGATTACTACGACTTCCTGATCTTCCACGAAGCAGCGCACAATGGCCACGTCAGCCGCATGGAGACCGGCGTGGGCATCGCGATCGGCGATATCAGCGGTAAGGGAATCTCGGCAGCGCTGCTGATGGCGACCCTGCACTCCGCCGTTCGCGCATACCGGTTCGCCAGCGAGGAGCTGGTCTTCAGCGAATCGGCGGTCGCCGGTCTCCTGGCAAATCGCGATGATATGGGAGCGGACTGCGATGAGCTGTTCCAATCGCCCGGACGCATTCTGTCTCTGCTCAACCGGCATCTTTATCGCAGTACCCAGCCGGAGAAGTACGCTACGCTGTTTCTCGCCCACTACGATTCGAAGTCAGCCCTGCTGACCTACTCCAATGCCGGCCAGCTTCCGCCACTGGTGCTGGGAAGGGACGGAAGCGTACGACGCCTCGACCGCGGGGGCACCGTTGTAGGCCTGATGGACGGGATGCGCTATGAGGAAGATCGTTTCCAGATGCGTCCGGGAGACATCCTCGTTGGATATTCCGACGGTGTGACGGAGCCGGAAAACGACTTTGGCGAGTTTGGGGAAGAACGCATGATTGAAGTGATCCGGCGCTACCGCGACGAGCCGCTGCATGTGATCTCAAGCCAGGTCATGCAGGCGCTCGATGCCTGGATCGGTGCCGAGGAACAGCCCGACGACATCACCCTGGTACTGGCGCGGCAGGTATAGCCACTCAGAAAACCAATGATCCCTGAAACGTGGTGTCATCTCGGCCGGAAGCTCGGAGTATTAATGCGTCGGCTGGATCGCCTTGATCGCGATGGCGTTTGGGGAGGAGCCGGCAGGCAGCATCGTAAAGAGGGCCGCGCCCTGTTTGCCCTGTGTCCGGATGACGGCGACGTCTCCGGAATGGGCATCGACGGCTAGCAGAATATGCTCGTCCGCCGAGAAAGCCAGCGCGTCAGGAGCAGAGCCGGTGTGGACCGTCGTGACCAGATGGCCATCGTCAATGCTGTAGACGCTGACGAGATCCGAGGCAAAGTCGGCGACCCAGAGCGTGGAGCTGTCGCGCGTGATAACGCCGTGCACCGGCTTATTGCCAATCATGTAGGTTCCAAGGACCTGGTTGTTCCAGGTGTCGATCTCGGAGATGGAGTCGGAGTCGAAGTTAGCGGTGAAGATCTCACCGCCGTCCGGCTTGACTGCAAGATGGACCGGCGTATTGCCCACATCGAGCATGGTAAGGAGATGGTCCGATGTAGCGGCTGGGTCCTGGCGTGCCGCCCATGATCCTGGAGCGGCAGCCAGCGAGATCACCATGACCTGGTGGCCACCCGAACAGGCAATGAAGGCCTTGGAGGAATCCGGAAGGATGGCGACGTCTGTAGCCCCGGGACATCCCGGAAAGGTGGCACGAAATTGGAGCGCCGGGCCTTCACCCAGCCGGGGGACCGGCTGAGGAGCCTCAGGCGAGCCGGATTCGAGGTTCTGTGGACTGGCATAGGGCGCGGCGCTGTAGATGGAGACACTGCCCGAACTGCGGTTGGAGACCACGACCGAGCGCATATCGGGAGAGACGCGCGCCAGGCCTGGTTGTTCGCCGGCGCCTACGGCGGCGATCTCGTGCCGCTTGTCCAGGTCGATCACGCTGACCGAATTGGACCCGGAGTTGGCCACGTAGGCTCGCCCTCCGGCAGCATCCACACTGATAAAGTACGGCTGGCGATGGACGGGAATGGTAGCGACGACGCTGTTGCTGGATGCGTCGATCACGCTTACGGTGCCGGACTTTGTATTGACCACGTAAATCTCATTGCGCCGGGGATTGGCTGCAATTCCGGTAGGGTTGTCGCCGACCCGCAGCGTCCTGTCTGCCCGCAGGTTTACCAGGTCAAGGACACTGACTGTATTCGATTTTCCATTGGTAACGTAGGCGTATTCGCGATAGCCGGCTGGAACCTCGGGAAAGCCGCTATGGCGGCAACCCAGCGGCAAAAGGGCAATCGAGAGCGATGCAAGCAGGACTGCTCGCTGGCGTTTTGAGGAATCGGACACTGGTCTGAGTCTATCGGTCGGAATCCGGCCCTCGCAAGTTAGCGCCGCCCGGAAAAAAAGATTTCAAATAGCGAAACCTTTCGTTCAGAAAAAGTGTCTACGAGAGTGATGCGCAGAGTTGCCAGATGGGGAACTCTTGCATCGTCTGTAAATCCTTCTCGGACAACGAAGCTACTTCGTGTAGCTTCGTTGATTTTTTTTGCGAAGTTCCGTCGTCGCCATTCCAAGGCGGACCGCAAATCCTTCGACCTGCGCCCATCGGGCGACTTTCTGGCTGTTGAGCAACGGATACGCCCTAACCTGAAGTGTCATTCCGAGCGCAGCGAGGAACCCCCGCATTTCGGAATGCTGGTTGGGATGGCTTGCCTCACATGAGACACGAGCGGGGGTGCGGACGGAGGGAAATGCGGGGGTCTCTCCACTACGGCCCTTCGGTCGAGATGACACTTCTCGTGGGGACAGGGAAGGAAGCGTCACTGCCGTGGCTACTTGTGCGGATTGATTTTTGACCAGTTGCGAGCCAGCCAGCCTGCATAGGCAAGCTGCACGGTAATAACGCCAACATAGACGAAGACGATATGGCGATGCGCCATGGTGGAGAAGTCGAAGAAGGTCTGCCAGGTCATTGTCCGCGTGTCTCCGTCTACTGTGGGGTTTCGAGCGAGGCTTCAAGGGCCTGAAGCGCAGCTTCCTGATCGGCAATCTGGCGGCGGCGCTCGATTGCGAAGCGAAGTCCGATGAGGAAGATTCCCCACATCGTCCACCCGGCCAGGTTCCAGAGGACCGCGGGAACGAACTGAGGAGCGATACCACCTCCATTGGGTCCAAAGACGGGTTGCGGATGTTGTGTGCGCCACCATTCGATGGACATGAAGACGATAGGAACATCAATCGCGGCGAAGACGGAAAGGACGGCGGCAAGTGTCGGTGTCTGCCCGGTTGGCGAGAGGCGACGCAGCAGGAGGTAGCTGATATAGAGCAGCCAGAGGATTAGCTCAGAGGTAAGCCGCGGATCCCATGTCCACCAGATTCCCCAGGCGGGTTTGCCCCATAGCATCCCTGTAGCAAGGGTAATGCCGACGTAGAGAACGGTAATCTCGGCTGAGGCTACTGCGAAAGCATCTGCTCCAAGAGCTTTCAAAGGATCTCTGCGCTTGTAGTAGAGAAAGGCGACCGAGGCGATGAGGTTGAGGTAGGGGAAGACCAGTCCGAGGATCGCGTGTGCGAAATGGTAATAGAAGATGCGGTGGAGATCCCCCATCGTCGCTTCCGGCGGAGCGATGAAGATCGCCTGGCGAAAGCCGATCACGAGCACCACAATCGTGGCTGCGAGCCAGATCAGGGCAAAGTTGCGAGAAGTGGAGGAGCGCGCCACGATGGGATTATTTTAGCGCGAATTTTGCCATTGCGAGGGATTGTGCTGAAACTGCTTGGGATGAAGCTCCGGCTTATTCGGCGTTAAGGATCGTGTCGAACAGCAGAATGCAGACGGTGGTGTAGATGATGTCGTAGCCGGCGAGCTGGGTAATCCAGGAGCGGACATACAGAGGGTCGAGTTCGGCCGTGATAACACCTGTAGTGGCCTGCACCATCATGAGGATAGCCGGAATCGAGAGTGGTAGAAGGATCAGGGGAAGCAGAAGCTCGCGGTTGCGGGCTCTCAGACCGAGTGCGGCGAAGAAGGTTCCGTTGACGACCAGTGCCCAGGTTCCGAGCGGGAGGATCAAAGCAAGGAGCCAGGCGTTTCCTAATATATGCAGGTTGAAGAAGATGACGAAGATGGGGCTCAGGATAGCTTCAACGACGAGGACGAACACCATATTCGCGAGCGCTTTGCCCACGAAGAACGATGAGGCAGGGGAAGGAGCCATGCGTTGGGCTTCTATCACTTGATTGCGTTGTTCGCGCGCCCAGGACTGGTTCAGTGTCGTCATCGAGGCGAAGAGAAGGGCAACCCAGAGCAGGCCACCGGAGATCTGCCGGGCGGTGGTCGGATAGGCCGCCGGGTCGAAGGCGATGGAGAAGACGACCACCATTAACAGCACAAAAAACAGCATGCCGTTGATGGAATCCCGCGACCGCCACTCGAGCCGGAGATCCTTACGCAGGTGCATCAGGACGCAGGTGAGATACCTCAATGCGCGTCTCCCGCAGAAGCCTTGGTCAGGTCGGCAAGCGTGGACTGGGAGGCTCGCAGGTAGTCGGCAGGCGAGAGGATAACCTGCAGGCCGCGCTGCCCGGCCGAGACGCTGATGACGTCGAAGAGTTCAATGGTTTCGTCGGCGAAGGCAGGGAAGGATTTCTTCGCGCCCATGACGGTCACGCCGCCGCGAATGTAGCCGGTGAGGGGTTCAACGTCTTTGAGCGAGGCCAGTTCTGTCTTTTTGGCTCCGGCGGCAGAGGCGAGCTTCTTGAGGTCGAGCTCGGCGTCTCCGGGGATGACCGCGAAGAGGTGCTCCCCCGTGTTGGTGTGGGAGAGCAGCGTCTTGAAGACCTGCTCTGGCGGAAGCCCGATCTTGCGCGCGACGGAGATGGCGGTGAGATCCTCGGGGTCTACCTCGTAGGCGCGAAGTTCGTAAGAGATTCCGAGCGAGTCGAGCAGGCGGGCAGCGTTGGTTTTATTGGGTGCGGCTGGCTTCATCCGTTGCTTCCGGTGGAGAGGTCGATTGCCTGACCTTGGCGCATGGTAAGAGTACGGTCCGCAAGGGGAACGGCAAGCGAGGCCTGGTGCGTGGTAAGGATCAGGGTGCGTGCGCCTCCCCCGGCGACAGGCCAGGTGCGAAAGTCGGCGAGCAACTCAACAAGGTGACCGGCGCTCGAGACATCGAGGTTCGAGAAGGGTTCGTCCAGCAGAAGAAGCTCGGGGTCGGTCTGAAGGACGCGTGCAAGGGAGGCGCGCTGCCGCATGCCCTGAGAATACTGACCGACGGGGCGGTTGAGTGCGGGGTCCAGGCCGACGGCGCGCAGGGCCATCTCGGGCGAACCGACGCACGCGCAGCTATCGCCGCGATGCAGCGCGGCGAAGTAGGTGAGATTCTCCATCGCGGTCAGCTCGTCGTACAGCATGGTGGAGTGGCTCATGTAGGCGATGCGGTGACGATGCTCGTGGGGAGAACCGCCGAAGGCGCTTACCTGACCCCGGCTGGGCGAGATCAATCCGGCGACGATGCGCAGAAGCGTCGATTTGCCGGCGCCGTTCTCTCCCAGGATCACGGTCGAAGATCCCGCCGGGAAGGTAACGGAGACGTTCCGCAGTGCAGCGAAGGTGCCGTAGATCTTCGAAACGGATTCGAGCGAAGCTGCGGTCGTGGCGGCAGGAGTTTCAGCGCGAATTGGGACAGCAGTAGGCATGCACAGAGTCTCGCCTCTGAAGCGAGTATATAGAGCGGGAGGTCAGGGGAACGGTTTCTAGCGGGCCACAGGCAGAGCAGTCGCCGTGGTCACGGGCTTCTGGTTCGCTGCGGGAGCATACTTGGAGGCGCACTTGGCCTGGAGCTGAGTGGCGCGGAAGACGCCATCTTTCCCGTAGGTACCGACGGCCAGCGCCTGGGAGTCGTCCTTGAAGGTGTCAGGCGGCGGCTCGGAGCCGGTATAGACGACGCGCAGTGCTTTTCCCTGCTCAAGCAGCTCGAAGGTCGCATTCGTACCGGTGCGGTGGATGCTGCCGGGAGCGACGTTGCCGGCGACACGAAGGTGCCGGGTGTAGGCCTTGTTGCCCATTCCCTGAAGCTCGCTGATAGTGACGTAGTAACTCTTGTTATCGCGTACGCCGGTTACTGCCAGATAGGCAACGGTTCCCAGGATGAGAACGGTGGCGATGAGGATCTTCAGCGAGTTCTTCTGATTGGGATTCGACATGGCTGTTCTGGGTATTTTACGCCTCTATTGACGAGAGACGGACCAGAAACGGTTTCGAGCAGAAATTCTTCAGAAAAATGAGATTCTGGGGAACTTTTCTCTTCCTGTGGCGTAACCACAGGTATTAAATGTGGTCATGCCACAGGAGAAACGGATGGGAGACGCGAAGCTGGACCTTTTGCAGGGAACTCTGGATCTGATGGTGCTGCAGACCTTAGCGGCCATGGGCGAGATGCATGGCTATGGGATTGCGCGGCGGATCGAGCAGGTAAGCGGCGATGAGGTGCTACTGAACCAGGGCACGATCTACGCCGCTCTGGTGCGGCTGCAGCAGCGGGGCTGGATCGAGGCCGAGTGGGGAGCTTCGGACAACAACCGCCGGGCGAAGTTCTATTCGATTACCACGCGGGGCCGAAAGCAGCTGGCCGATGACACCGAATACTGGCGCCGGCTGGCGAACGTGATGGGCCGCGTGCTGGCGATGGGAGAAGGGAGGGCGGAGCCATGAGGAACCCGGGGCGGGAGTCGTGGACGGATGCGCTGCGCCGGGTAGGAGCGCGGTTGGCTGCCTTCTTCTATAAAGGCGCGATGGATCGCGAACTTGAGGAGGAGGTCGCGACGCATATCGCGATGGCAACGGAGGAGAACATTCGGAGCGGGATGAGCCCGGAAGAGGCTCGGAGGAGGGCGCTGGTGAGATTTGGCGGAGTGGAGCAGGCGAAGGAGCGGCAGAGGGAGTCGCGCGGGCTGCCGTGGCTGGATACGGTGATGCAGGATTTGCGCTATGCGGTGCGGACGCTGGGGCGGGAGAAGGCCTTTGCGGCGGTTGCCATTCTGATTCTGGCTCTTGGGATTGGCGCGAATGTGGTGGTGTTCAGCGTGGTGAACACGATTCTGCTGAGGCCGCTGCCGTTCTATCAGCCGGACCGGCTGGTGTGGATCGCGCCAGAGCATTCGAACGGGCTATCGGACATGACCTATTCGGTGGATGCATACGAGGACCTGCGGTCCATGAACCGGTCGTACGAGGACGTGACGGGGTACTTTGCGTTCTCGACGCCGGACAACTACAAGCTGACCGGGCATGGAGATCCGAAGCCGCTGACAGGGATCATGGTCGCGGGGAACTTCTTCCATGTGCTGGGAGTTGAGCCGGCGCTGGGGCGGTTGTTTACGCAGGATGAGTCAAGGAAGGGCGGCCCGGCGGCGGTTCTGCTGGCGTATCCCTTCTGGCAGACGCAGTTCGGCGGCGATCGGTCGATTGTTGGAAAGGCGATCACGCTCGATAACCATCCGGCGACGGTGGTCGGGGTGCTGCCGGAGAGCTTTGACTTTGGTGCGGCGTTTTCGCCGGGGTCGAAGGTGGACATTCTTACACCGGTCATGATGGACGAGATCCGGTATGAAGGAAATACCCTTGCGCTCATCGGCAGGCTGAAGCCTGGTGTGACGGTGCAGCAGGCGCGGGCTGAGGCGAAGACGTTGTTCCCGCAGTTCTATTGGGGCAAGAAATATCCCGATTCGAAGGGTAACTACACCGGTTGGCCGGTGATGCTGAAGGATTACGTCAGCGGGAAGCTGCGGCGATCCCTTGTGGTGTTGTGGTGCGCGGTTGGGCTGATTCTGCTGATTGTGTGCGTGAACCTCTCGAACCTTCTTCTGGCACGCGCGGCGGCGCGGAGCAAGGAGTTTGCGGTCCGCAGCGCACTGGGTGCAGGACGAGGGAGATTGATTCGACAGTTGCTGACAGAGAGTCTCGTCCTGGCGGCTGCCGGGGCTGTTCTCGGGCTGGGGATCGCGTATGCGCTGTTGCGCTATCTCGCGCATCAGGGCTCGATTGCACTGCCGCTGCTGAATAATGTGCGGCTGGATATGACGTCGCTGCTGTGGACCTTGGCAATCACGGTATCGACGGCCATTCTTTTTGGGTTGCTGCCGGGAATCAGGGCCTCGCGGGCGAATGTCCAGGAGGCTCTGAAAGACGGTGGCCATGGAGCGACGGAGGGCCGGAAGCATGAGACGATGCGCACGGTCCTGGTGGTCTCGGAGGTGGCGCTGGCGTGCGTGCTGATGATAGGAGCGGGACTGTTGCTGCGCAGCTTTTTGAAGGTGCTGGATGTCGATCTCGGGTTCCAGCCGGCGACAGCAGCGGCGATGAAGCTGGACTTTGACGATGGTAATAACACCGATCGGCGCAGCGCGATCCTGCAGAATGTCGCCCGACGCGTGAGCGCCATTCCTGGCATCGATGCTGTGGGGTTTTCGGACAATCTGCCGCTCGATCGCAACCGGGGCTGGGGAGGCCCGCGTGTGAAGGGCAAGACCTATAAGCCCGGCGAGGTTCCGGGAGCGTTCGTCTACATCGTGGCACCGGGATACATGAAGGCGATGGGGATGCGGCTGCGTG